>JAJQEA010000090.1:2553-43769 GCA_021201905.1 Clostridia bacterium | reverse complement strand
GTTGATTACGACGCGTTTGACGGTTCCCTGGCAAACCTTCTGTTCATGATTGCGGCGCCTGCTGAGGGAGCAGACGTACACCTGGAAGCATTATCCCGCCTGTCTACCCTGCTTATGAATCCCGGATTCAAGGAAGGGCTCATCGGAGCAGCGGATAAGGATGAATTTTTACGCATCATTGATGAGGCTGAGGTTGAGCGTTTTGGGGCGCCAGAGGGAGAGGCGGGCCAGGATGCCAAGGAGGATACCGGGGTAGGATCGAAGGCGCAGGCGGGTGGAAAGGCACAGGCAGGCGAGAATGCACAGACACAGGCGGGTGCCAAAGCTGCCGCTTCCTCCGGTTACCGGGTTCTGGCTGTTACGGCCTGTCCCACCGGTATTGCCCACACCTATATGGCGGCTGAAAACCTGGAGAATACGGGAAAGAAGCTGGGGATTGCCCTGAAGGCTGAGACCGACGGATCCGGCGGAGCCCAGAATGTGCTCACAAGGGAAGAAATCGCAGCGGCGGATGCCATTATCATTGCCGCAGACAAGAACGTGGAGATGGCCAGGTTTGACGGAAAGCCTGTGATCATGGTCCCTGTAGCCGACGGTATCCACAAGGCCGAGGAGCTGATCAAACGGGCAGTGGACGGCACGGTGCCGGTATACCATCACACAGGAGCTGCGGGCGGAGAGTCTGTTTCGGAAGGCAGTGACAGCATTGGGCGGACCATCTATAAGCACCTGATGAACGGCGTATCCCACATGCTTCCCTTTGTCATCGGCGGAGGTATCCTGATCGCCCTGGCATTCCTGTTTGACGATTATTCCATTAACCCGGCCAACTTTGGAAAGAATACGCCTCTGGCAGCCTATCTGAAGACCGTGGGCGAGCAGGCATTCGGAATGATGCTTCCTATCCTGGCCGGCTTCATCGCCATGAGTATCGCGGACCGTCCCGGCCTGGCAGTGGGCCTGGTGGCAGGACTGATTGCCAAGATGGGAGCCACCTTTGCCAACCCGGCAGGGGGCGATGTAAACGCAGGCTTCCTGGGCACTCTGTTTGCGGGTTTTGTAGGCGGATATATTGTGGTGGGCTTAAGGAAGCTTTTCTCCAGGCTGCCAAAATCACTGGAGGGCATCAAGCCGGTGCTTCTCTATCCGGTTATCGGTATCTTCCTGGCAGCAGTGGTGACCACATTTATCAATCCGTATATGGGCATGATTAACGACGGCCTGACCCATTTCCTGAACGGAATGGGCGGCACCAGCCGGATCGTGCTGGGCATGGTATTAGGCGGCATGATGTCCATTGACATGGGCGGTCTGTTTAACAAGGCAGCTTATGTGTTTGGCACCGCACAGCTGGCGGAGGGCAACTTTGAGGTCATGGCAGCCGTTATGGCAGGCGGTATGGTGCCTCCCATTGCCATTGCCCTGTGCACATCCTTCTTTAAGAAGAAATTCACGGCAAAGGAGCGTCAGTCCGGTATTGTCAACTATGTGATGGGCCTGTCCTTTATCACAGAGGGAGCCATCCCCTTTGCGGCCCAGGACCCGCTGCGCGTGATTCCTTCCTGTATTATCGGTTCCGCCATCGCGGGAGGACTTTCCATGGCATTTGGCTGCACCCTCAGGGCGCCCCATGGAGGTATCTTCGTCCTTCCCACCATCGGAAATCCCTTTATGTATCTGGCTGCGGTGGTTGTGGGAGCAGCGGTTGGATGCGTGATTCTGGGGATGCTCAAGAAGAACGCGGAGGAATAGAGGAAGATAGATAGGATATGCGGTGCTGCGTCTGACAGGGGAGACGGATGGACGGCAGTACTGCGGGCGATTGTACGGCAGTTAATCGTGCGCCAGTCAATCGTGCGCCAGCTAGTGGTACGGCAGTTAACGGTATGGCAGATGGAAAGGGAGTATTGGTCATAAAAGTATAGGAGTATGTGAGTGGAATTGGGAAGGGGTGTACCGCCCGGCCTGCTTCCGCTTACCTGCTGCGTATCAGAGTTATGCATCGTTTATATTCAAATCATAAAAAGAAAAAGGAATGCCGAGGTTTGAGGCATACCAATATGGGAAGGGCCGCATTATCTTGAGATTATCTTGATATGAGGCTCTTTTTCTGAGTGTTAATTTGCAGAAAGGGTCAATTTGAATAGGAGCTTTGGGCAGGCAATAGACCTCCGGCCATCTGGCTTCATTGACCGGGGTTGTATTTTTGACATATAGATGCAGGTATGCTATAGTTAACCACATGGAGATTAAGATTAACGATTATTATGAGCCGGACCATTTCCGGGCCATCTGTGAGGATAATTATAATATTTCACGCACCTGTGAATACGAGAAGAACGAGATACACCACATCCATAATACCAGTGAGATTCTCCTGGTGGAGGACGGGGCTGCGGATTACTATATCTCAGGAAAGAAGTACCATGTGGAGCCCTATGATATTCTGGTCATAGGAGCCATGGAACACCATCTGAGGCGGATTGACAGGCTGCCGTTTTCGAGATATGGCTTCACGGTCAAACCCACCTACTATAGAAGTATCATATTGGATCATGATCTGCGTAAGGTATTTGGCACGCCGTCGCCGGAGGCGTTTGTCCAAAATTATAAAAATGTGGACCGGGCGGTGTTCGGCCATCTGATTGATATGCTGTGTTACTTAAAGGAGGAGAGCGAGGTACATAAGCCCTTCCGCACCCAGATTCAGCGGACCATCATTACCCAGATAGCAGTGCTTCTGTTTCGGACCTTCCGGTTTGAGCGGAGTGAGTCAGGTATCTCACCGTCCAATGCCAGGATGCTGGAGATTAAGGAATACATTGATGTCCATTTTAATGAGGAGCTGAACCTGAATATGCTGGGTGAAAAATTTTTTCTTCATCCGTCAACGATCAGCAAGGATTTCACCAAGTATTGCGGATACAACCTAAACAAGTACATCAATACGGTAAGGGTCTGCGAGGCGGCCAGTTTATTGGAAAATAATAGTGATAGCATGGCAGTGATAGCGGAGCGGTGCGGTTATGACAGTGTAAACACATTTTTAAGGCAATTTAAATCAATCATGGATGTTTCTCCCCTCCAATACCGTAAATCTGTACATGAATGGTGGGAAACAAGCAGGAGAAGCAGAAGAAAGTAGCTGGTGATTTTTTGATGCCAGCTGCTATTTTTATGCAAAATTTTATCACAGGACAAAAAAATGGTGATTTTTGACTAAATAATAATCACATTCAGCCGAACAGTTGTTGTATGATATTCACATCGGAACAAACAATTACCGGCCGGTAATTATGAGAGATTCATAACAATGAAATGGAGGATTGACATGAAAAAAAGATTCTTATCAGCAATGCTTTCCGTAGTGATGGCGGCATCCCTTGTGACAGGATGCGCGGGCTCATCATCCGGCACAGCAGATACTAAGGCAGAAGATGTAAAGGCGGGAGACACAAAGGCCGATGGCGGGGCCGGGGCGGAGAAAAAGGACACGCAGGCCGCATCCGGCGAGCAGGTTACCTTAACCGTCATGGACGGATATGCGCCTGAGGATCCCCATGGACAGTACATATATCAGTATGCAGAGGAATTCATGAAGGAAAACCCGGACATCAAGGTGGAGATCCAGGCCATTGCCTCCGGCGATATTTACACAAAGCTGGCAGCCATGGCAACCTCCCCGGATGACCTTCCCACCATGTTCTTCACATCTGCCGACCAGGTGCCCACTCTTTATGACCTGGGTTTGACAGAGGACCTTAACAATTGGATGGACAAGGAAGTCATTGACGGTCTGGCAAACGGAGTTATGGACGCCTGCACCATTGACGGGCAGATGACCTATTATCCGGTGGCTGTACAGCCCCAGGCCGTTATCTACCGGATGGACCGTTTTGAGGAAGCAGGACTCAAGGTGCCTGCCACATGGGACGAGTTTGTGGACTGCGCAAAGGCGCTGACAAAGGATTCAGATGGGGACGGACAGGTGGACCAGTGGGGATTCTCCATGGTAGGTTCCAACAATTCTTCAGGACAGAGCCGTTTTATGTCCTATCTCTGGAGCAACGGATATGAGCTGGCTTACCAGGAGGATGGATCGGATGAGTGGATGACAGACATCACCACAGATCCGGCATTCGTGGATGTATTTTCCAAGTGGACCGATATGAACAATGTGGAGGGCGTGGTTCCCACTGGTATCACAGAGGTGGATTATCCCACAGCGGCAAACTACTTTGCCATGGGTTATACCAGCATGTTCCTCACCGGACCCAATGCCCTGGGCGTTGCTTATGCCAACAACCCTGAGTTAAAAGGAAAGCTTGGTTCCTTTAAGCTTCCGGGAGAGTACTCAGGCACCATGCTGGGAGCGGAGGGATATGCCATCACCGCAAAGTCAACTGACGCGGAGAAGGCAGCTGCCGCCAAATACCTGGCATTCTTTACCTCCCACGATAAGGATATGAAGTTCTGGGAATCCAGCGGCAAGATTCCGTCCACCACTGAGGGACAGAAGGTCTCCTATATAACAGGAGATGATTATGCAGGTTTCTTAAAGCAGATTGAAGATGGCTGCCGTCCAACCCTGGCTTTTGCCGGAATCAGCGGACTTAAGAGCGCCCTGGGCGATGCCTATGCAGCTGTATTCAGCAACGAGAAAACAAACGACCAGGCGGTGGAACAGCTGGTAAAGGATCTTGGCCAGCTCCTGGAGGATTACAATTAATACTGGCAAAGAAAGGGTCATGATATCATGTCTAAGGTAAAAACAAAAGGAACAGCGGGTAAAATCAAATACCAGAATGACGGATACTTATTTGCATTCCCCATCGTATTCATGCTGGCAGCCCTTATTATATATCCCATGGCCTATGGCTTTTATATCAGCTTCTTCAATACTAATCTGGTGAATAAGTGGAAATTCGTAGGCTTCAAGTACTATATGGAGGCATTTACAGACCCATCCTTCTATAAATCAGTGCTGCTCACGTTTGAGTTCATGATATTTGTGGTAATCGGGCATTTTGTCCTGGGGTTTATCCTGGCCACCTTGTTAAACCGGGAGTTCAGGGGAAGGACTGTATTCAGGGTCATTTTCATGCTCCCATGGCTTTTTCCGGAAGCTGTCATAGCCCTTTTGTTTACCTGGATCATGAATCCCATGTATGGAGTTTTAAACGATATGCTGAAGTCGCTGGGAATCATTTCAGCCAACATATCCTGGCTGGGCAGCAAGGAGCTGGCGTTTCCGTCCGTGGTGTTCACCTGTATATGGAAGGGATTTCCGCTGGTCATGACCATGATACTGGCCGGACTCCAGAGCATTTCCAAGGACCTGTATGAGGCGGCGGTGATTGACGGGGCAAATAAGTGGGACAGCTTCCGCTACATCACCCTGCCCTCCCTAAAGCCTATCCTGACAACGGTGATTATCCTGGACAGCGTGTGGTGGTTCAAGCAGTACACCCAGGTCTTTACCATGACAGCCGGCGGGCCGGGGACAGCCACGAACCTGATCAGCCTGAGCATATACGGAACCGCGTTCAACGACCTGAGATTCGGTAAAGGAGCTGCATGGGGAATCCTGGTTTTCATTATCTGCTATCTCATAAACTCTGTGTATAAGGTGGTGCTGAAGGATGAATAAAATGAAGTCGAAACGCAGAATGGAACAAATACTCTGTTATGTGATCTTGATTCTGCTTGCCCTTATGGTGCTGGTGCCTGTTCTCTGGATGATTTCCACTGCCTTTAAGACAGAGGCCCAGACCTACTCACCAAAGCCCCAGTGGATACCGGATCCAATCAGTCTGGAGTCCTTCCGCAAATTCTTCACTACCTACAATTTCGGAAGAATGACCCTCAACAGCCTGGTAACATGTATCTTTGCCATGATTATCTGTATAACATGTGCGTGTCTGGCCGGTTACGGGGTGACCAGATTCCAGTTCAAGGGTAAAAAACAGCTGATGAATTTTCTTCTGGTGACCCAGATGTTTCCCAGCGTCATGCTGGTGGTACCGTTCTATGCGGTGTTGTCCAAATACCATATGACCAACAAGCTGATCGGGCTTATTATCGTGTATGCAGCCACCAATGTGGCGTTCAGCACATGGATGCTGGTTTCTTACTTTAAGACAGTGCCCATCGAGCTGGACGAGGCGGCCAGGGTGGACGGGGCGTCCAGCTTCCGTATTTTTTGGAACATCATACTGCCCCTGATTGTGCCGGGTATAGCAGCAGTTGCCATATTCGTCCTGTTCAGCGGATGGAATGAGTATATGTATTCCTCGGTCCTGATTTCCAACGACCAGTTGAAGACATTGACCGTGGGCATCATTTCCCTGAATTCCCAGTACCAGATAAAATGGAATGACCTGATGGCCGCTTCCACCGTGTCCAGCCTGCCGTTAGTGGTTCTCTTCATCTGCTTCCAGAAGTATTTCATTGCAGGCATGACAGGCAGGGCAGTTAAGAGCTGATACTGTATTGGCTGAGGTTACATAGTACAGGGTACAGATATTATAAAAAACAGGAGAATTAAAACATGGATAACATAACGATTCGCGATATAAAAGTATTTGTGACAGCGCCAAGGGGAATAAATCTGGTCATTGTCAAGGTGGAGACATCGGAACCTGAACTCTCCGGATACGGATGCGCCACCTTTACATGGAGGCATAAGGCTGTGGTTACAGCCATCGAGGAATATCTCCGCCCTATGTTAAAGGGCAGGAGCGTACATAATATAGAAGATATCTGGCAGACCATGATGGGAAGCTCCTATTGGCGCAATGGCCCAATCCTCAATAATGCCATATCGGGAGTGGACGAGGCCCTGTGGGACATCAAGGGAAAGCTGGCCGGTATGCCGCTTTACAGCCTGCTTGGCGGAAAAGCCAGGGAAGGTGTGACGGTTTACCGCCACGCAGACGGAGGATGCCTGGAAGAGGTAAAGGAGTGCATCAGCCAATATATTGAGGAAGGATACAGGCACATCCGCTGTCACATGGGAACCTACGGCGGCAACTTCGATGGCAAGCGCCAGCAGATGGTGAAGCCGGAGGGAGCGCCGGAGGGTGCGTATTTTCATCCAAAAATGTATATGGACAGTGTAATACGGCTGTTTGAGCAGGTGAGGAAGGATTTTGGATGGGAGCTTGAGCTCATGCACGATGTTCATGAGCGGCTTTCTCTGGCAGATACCCTTGCTTTTGCAAAGGAGCTGGAGCCCTTTAAGCTGTTCTTCCTGGAGGACTCTCTGGCCCCTGACCAGGTGGGGTATTATAAATATCTGAGGGAGCAGACAGCCGTGCCCTTTGCCATGGGAGAGCTGTTTACCAATCCGGCTGAGTGGAAAACCATTATCCAGAACCAGTGGATTGATTTCATAAGGGTGCATTTAAGCGATGTCGGAGGTGTGACCCCTGCCGTGAAGCTGGCCCATTTCTGCGATGCATACGGCGTGCGGACCGCATGGCACGGTCCCAATGACCTGTCACCCATAGGAATGTGCGCACAGATGCATCTGGACCTGAACAACCATAACTTTGGAATCCAGGAATTCTCCGGTTTTACCCAGGAGGAAGAGGCTATATTCCCGGGCTGCCCGAAAATCAGGGATGGGTACGCATATGTGGACGACACTCCAGGTATTGGTGTTGGCTTTGATGAGAAGGAAGCCGCAAAATATCCGGCAGTGGATATGGACCACAGCTGGCTGTTTGCAAGACTGCCTGACGGGACGGCTGTCAGGCCATAGACATTACGCAGCAGGCTTTTATATGGTTAATTGTACAAACAACAGGACGCGGTTCTGGCGATAAGCCAGGACCGCGTTTTTTGCCCAAATGACAGTACATCATATCCCCCCTCGGGATTTGTAATCCCAAAATATCCATGATATGATAGAAAAAATATGGTCACAGGGGGAAAAGAGAGTGAAACAGTTATCATTCCGTGCAAAAATCATGATTGTATTCATAACCATCGGGATTCTTCAGGGCGGTATCATGGGGTATTTTGCCTACAGCCATGCAAGGAGCCTTATTTTTAATAACAAGAAAAACGAGATGGAAAACATGCTGGAGAAAATCAATATCAGTGTCACGGATAAGGTTTCCTACATGACACAGCTGGGGCAGAGCACGGCCACCAGCCAGATTGTGCGGAATAATATCCACAGCGGTGAGGATTACCTGCAGGTGGGCCGCAGCAAACGCAATATAGCGGAGTATTTTTCCTCTCTTGTTCTTTCGCTTGAACCGCTGAGCAATCTTATGATTATCGACCGGTCAAATATCCTGTACAGTACCTACGATTATTACAGGCTGCAGGATTTTGATCTGGTGTCCTCCAAGTACTACGAGGCAGCCTCGGCACACGGAGGGAAGCCGGTATGGCTTGGTCTCCAGGACAACCTGCTTTTTTATATGGAGGGAATCACAGGACCTGAAAAGGTCCTTACCATGGTGGAACCCATCACGGATTTTTACAATCAGGAGGTGATTGCCGTGCTGATCATGGATTTGAATCCGGATACATTTCTGGATATCCTGCATACGGAAAATGCCTCGTTTCCCCATCAGATGACCTTCATGCTGGACCAGAACCAACGACTGATTGCGGGAGATGAAAAAACGGTTTCCCAGGCCGTGGACGCGGTCAGGGCCATGGGGCACCGGGGCAAAGAGGCAGGGGAACTGCTGGTGGGACAGGAGCGTATGGCTATGTCGGTCATAGCCAATGAGGCAACCGGATGGAAGATATATACCATGGTGCCGTACTCTGATATCTCAGCCCAGGTACAGAGCTTAAACCACTCCATCCTGCTCAGCATTATCCTGTGCAACCTGTTGATTCTGGTTTGCCTTCTGGCTGTGTCCCTGGCCATCACGGCCCCTGTCAAGAAATTGATTGAAGCCATGAGGGAGGTACAGCAGGGGAACTTTGACTACCGTATAGACAATAAACGCTCAGATGAAATGGGCCGCCTTATGGAGACCTTTAACTACATGGTATATAAAATCGACATGCTCATAAAGGAGGTCTACCAGGAAAAGCTGGCCCAGAAAAACGCGGAGCTGGCAGCCCTGCAGTCCCAGATCAATCCTCACTTTTTGTATAATACCCTGGATACGGTCAATTGGATGCTGCTGGAAAAAAAGGAATATGAGATAAGCGGCATCGTGGTGTCCCTGGGGGAAATGATGAAATATGCAATCAGCAGGTCCTCCAGAACCGTGGCCCTCAGGGAGGAAATCCGTCACGTATCCAACTATCTCCTGATTCAGAAGGAACGGATGGAGGATAAGCTGGAATATGAGATTGATATTCCGTACCAGTATGAATCTGTTCAGGTTTCCAGGCTGATTTTACAGCCCCTGGTGGAAAATGCCATTATTCACGGCATTGAAACAGGAGGAAAGGTGAGAATAAGGGCATATGAACGTGAAGAGGACGGCGGATGCTGGCTGGAGGTCAGCGATAATGGGGCGGGGATGGATGAAGAACAATTGAAGCGGCTGAGGGATGGAACCACAGAGCCTCGGATGGAACACAGAAGCATAGGCGTGGAAAATGTGAATAAGAGAATCAGGCTGCACTATGGGGATGAGTACGGACTCAATATAGAGAGCCAGCTGGGAGAAGGAACCGTCATCCGTTTCTGCATACCCGGCAATTCATAGGGAGGAAATAATATGAGAGCGATTGTTGTGGACGATGAACCGAAAATAAGAAATGGACTGTGCGGGCTGGTGGAAGGACTGGAGGGCTGGACAGTGGCCGGGAGCTTTGAGGATGCACCGGCAGCCATGGAATATTTGAGAAAGGGGCAGGCGGACGTGATTATCACAGATATCAAGATGCCCCGCATGTCCGGTCTGGATTTGATATATAAGATAAGGGAGGTCAATACAGAGGTGGATGTAGTCATAGTAAGCGGATACACTAATTTTTCCTATGCCCAGCGTGCCATTGAGCTGGGAGTGACCAGATATCTGACAAAACCCACCAATCCCATGGAACTGATAGATACCCTCAGGCAGATTGAGAAGAAGCTGGGCCGGTCCGCGGGGAAGGGGCCGGACAGGGCCGGGCAGCCGGACAGAGACAGGCAGCCGGGAAATCAGCTTATCGTGAAGGCGCAGGAGTATATCGCCTCAAACTACAGCCGGAAAATCACGCTAAAGGATATGGCGGATGAGCTGTATATCTCGCCCAATTATCTCTGTGAACTGTTTAAACGCCACACCAACAAGAATCTTACGGATTATATATCGGCGTATCGAATTGACAGGGCCAAGGAACTGCTTATGGATATCAGATACAGGGTGAATGATGTGGCGTATATGGTAGGCTTTTCCGATTCCCAGTATTTCAGCAATCTGTTCAAGAAAAAGGTGGGGATGACTCCCACGGAATACAGAAATAAAAGGTAGATATACACAGCGAATACGGGTAAAAACAGGAATATAGTAAAATATTACACAAAATCATAATTTGACCCGGTTGTTGTAAATGGCAAATTATATATAATTAATATATAAAACAAAAATAAATTATGCATAATTTATAAAAAGCAATGACGTGTTTAACGGTAGCGTGATAACAGCAGGACCAGCAATGACTAGGGGGAAATATTATGAAGTTCAAACAGTTAGCAGCGGTTGGATTGGCGGCAGCCATGGTTTTTTCGGCGGCAGGGTGTTCACCAAAGAGCCAGCAGACAAAAGGCAGCTCTGCCCAGGCGGACGAGGCGCCGGAGAGCAGCCAGGCACAGGCGCAGGGCGGGGAACCTGTGGAAATCGTATATCTGAATTCCCACGCAGATGTGTGGGAGGGGGATGTGGGTAAGGAAATTATACAGAAATTTGAGGAATCCTATCCCGGAATTAAGGTAAAGACAGAATCATACCCCTTTGACCAGATGATAGAGATGGTTGAAGTAAAGATGAAATCCAAGTTAAGCGACTTTGATGTGCTGAATGTGGACGCTCCCCTTGTGACCTCCTATTCGGTAAGGGGATATCTGGAACCTTTTGAGAATTACATGAGCAGGGATGAACTGGATAAGGTATTTACCCAGACAGGACTGAGTGCAGCTACCTATGACGGGAAAGTCATGACAGCGCCCAAAAGGGAGTCAGGAATGATTATGGTATACAATAAGGATATTCTGGACGAAAACAACATTCCTTATCCTGCCTATGAGACAGATAAGCGCATGACCTGGGAGGAATGTCTGGATATCTGCCAGCAGGTTACAAAGGTGGAAAACGGCACAACCACATGCTGGGGTATGATTGGGGACCAGATTAACCGTGTGTGGAATGTAATGCCGCTGGCCAATTCCCTGGGAGCTGCCTGGCTCAGCGAGGACGGCCTGACAGCAACCGGATATCTGAACTCAGAGGCCAGCATAAAAGCCATGACCTTTTATCAGGACCTGTTTAATAAATACGGAGTTTCGCCCAAGGGTGTGAATACCAATGAGGCCAGGGAAATGTTTGAGACAGGAAAGGTGGCATTTACATGGGGGATCCGGTATGCTACGCCAGGGCCAAGGGAAAAGGAATCAATGTGGGCGTGTGCCCGGTGCCGTATTTTGAGGGCGGCGTACCCGTGGTGGGATGCGATTCCTGGCATATAGGCATCAATGCCAACTCAAAGCACAAGGAAGAGGCGGCTGAGTTCATCAAGTATATTACCGTGGGAGAGGGAAGCGGCATATTCCTGGACAGCCAGAACAATATCGGAGCCAATATGGAGCAGATTGCCCGGATTACAGATGCTTCTGCCCCGGACCATGAAGTGTACGCCCTCCTGGCCAGTGATCTGGAGAACTATTCCGTATCAAGGCCAAAGACTCCCGGATATAATGAGTGGTCGGATGTTGTAAACGCAGCCATTGAAGATATAAGAAACGGGGCAGATGTAAAGTCCACACTGGATACATCCGCGGCCAGGATTGATGATATCCTGAAAAAGTATACAAAGTAATACAAAACGGCATAAGTTGACGTTGGAAGAACGTATCCGGCCAAACAGATACGTTTTCCTTAAATAGGAGGAGGCCAGCCCATGGAGTCAGCAAAACTTAAAAAAAGGCCGGGAGCATGGGAACCCTATCTGTTTCTTGCGCCGGCAATGCTCCTGCTTTTCATCTTTAAAATTTATCCCATCATCATATCCGTTGCAGGAAGCTTTTTTGCGGAATCCTTTCTGCGGGGAGAAACGTATTTTGCGGGCCTGGATAATTACACCGCGCTGTTTACAGACCCCACCTTTTATAAAACGCTGAAGGTAACCCTTATTTTCAATCTCATTACCACGCCTCTGCAGATCCTGATTTCCCTTCTGCTGGCATTGTCTGTGCGCATACCGGGCAGGGCCAACAGCGCATTCCGGTCTGTATTCATGATGCCCATAGCCATAGCCCTTTCTTCCGGATGTATGATATGGAATATATTGCTGAATCCGAATCAGGGAGTGGTCAACAGCATACTCATGATGTTCGGAATGCCGGCCCAGCCCTTTTTTACCAGCCCGAAACAGTCCATGATGTCAGTCATTCTTATCTGTATCTGGAAGGGCTGCGGTTACTGGATGCTTTATCTTTTGTCCGGCATTCAGGAAGTATCTGAATCCCTGATTGAATCAGCCAGGATCGATGGGGCCAACGGATTCAGGACCGTATGGGATATTATACTGCCCCTGATACGGCGGTCCATGATGTTTGTTTTTGTCTCTAACACGGTGGCAAACCTGCTGATGTTTGTTCCCATGTATATGATTACACTGGGAGGTCCTGAGATGTCCACAAACCTGATGATGTATGAGGCATATAAATCCGGGTTTATCTATGCGGATTTCGGGCGTTCCTATGCCATTGTGACATTGATTCTTCTGGTGTCATTTGCAGTGGTCATGGCAGAGATGAAAGTTCTGAAACCAAAGCATTAGGAAAGGAGGAACATGATTATGAAAAAGCGGACCGTCAGGCATGTTCCGTTTGGAACCGTACAGTATGGACTGATGCTGTTTTATGCCATATTTCTTGTGCTGCCGGTATTTTTCTCTTTTATGTCGTCCATCAGGCCCAGCGAGGAGATATTTAAATATGCTTCGCCCTTCTCACTGTCAACCTTCATCCCCAGACAGATATCCCTGGAATCCTTCCGGAGTCTGTTCGTTGATTATGAGTTTATGAAGCCGCTGGTTAATACAGTGGTGGTATGCGCTGTAACCGTTATCCTGGGGCTGGCACTCAATGCGCTGGCAGGGTTTGCATTTGCAAAATTCAGATTCAAGGGCAGGCATGTGCTGTTTCTCATGGTTATACTAACCATGATGATACCCTTTGAGGCCATTGCCATACCGCTGTATTCCCTGTGCCATCAGCTTAACATGCTGAACACCAAGAGCGCGCTCATACTTCCGGCTGTTGCCAACGGTACATATATCTTTTTATTTAAAAATGCATTTGAGGAAATCCCGGACAGCCTGGCTGAGTCGGCCAGGATAGACGGAGCCAGCTGGCTGGCTGTGTTTACGAAAATATATATTCCTCTGACCAAGCCTATTATGGTAAGCGCCGGCCTGCTTATATTCTTCTACCAATGGCAGTTCTTTGTATGGCCGCTGATTGCTGCCAATGCGCCGGAGGTGCGCGTTGTACAGGTGGCGCTGTCCGTATTCCAACAGGAAAACGGGACTCTCTGGGGGAAATATTTGCCGCTTCCGTGGTCACCACGGTGCTGCCGCTGATGTTCTTTTTCCCGCTGCAGAAATACTATAAAATGGGAATCAGTACATCGGGCATGAAGGAATAGGAGAAAACGGAAAAGAAAACGGTCTGTGTGAACTGATACGAAAAAGGAGTAAAAATATGGATAAGATTAAGATAATCATTGATACGGATATAGGGGATGACGCGGATGACGCCCTGGCCATCTGCCTGGCCCTCAAATCAGAGGAACTGGAGGTCATGGGCATCACCACTGTATTCCGGAATACGGCGGCCAGGGCACAGATTGCGGTGAGGCTTCTGCAGCTCATGGGCAGGGCCGACATACCGGTGTACGCAGGAATAGGCCATCCGCTGGCAGAGGAGGCGGATGTGGACACGGTGCCCATACAGCTTCTGGCTGGAATGGAGGAGCTGAATTATCGAAAAGATATGGACGGGGTGGAATATCTGCGCAGAAGCCTGGCTGCGTCGGAGGGAGACATAACCCTGGTCACCATCGGGCCGCTGACCAATATCGGGGTCCTGCTGCGCAAGCACCCGGAGGTCAAAGGTAAAATCAAGGAAATCGTGATGATGGGCGGCGCATACTATATGCATTACAATGAGTGGAATATTGTCTGCGACCCGGAAGCAGCCCATATTGTCTATTCCTCCGGCGTGCCCATCCGGGCCATAGGGCTGGATGTGACCACCAGGTGCCAGGTGAATGACGAGCTGGTATCCATGTTCCGAAACAGCGGTAAGCCGGAGGTGGAGCTGCTGGCGGACCTGCTCATGTGCTACTATGAGAACAGGGGACGCCATACCTTCCTGCATGACCCAATGGCAGTCTTTGCGGTGTATGATAAAGACATCATAACCTATCAGGGGGAGGATATCCATGTGGAGCTTCACGGACAGCACACCAGAGGCACCACCTTCAATACATGGAAGATTGGAGTGGGAAACTGCCGGCAGAATGTGCAGTGCGCAAAGGATATAAAGGCGGAAGCCTTTGTCCGCAGATTTAAGGAAATTATAATGCGATAGAGGACTCCTTGACAAGCATTGCTGCCTGCAATAATATAATCTCATAGGCCAGCGTGTGTTCAGCGAACCTGGCCGATTGCTTAAGGAGGAAACGAGACATGTTAAGTGCAGGAACAAAAGCACCGGATTTCACATTAAAAGATAAGGACGGAAGGGAAGTGAGCTTATCCTCTTTTCTGGGCCAAAAGGTGGTTTTATATTTTTATCCCAAGGACAATACTCCTGGATGCACCAGGGAGGCGTGTGCCTTTGGGGGCGCGTACATTGGATTTAAACAGAGGAACGTGGAGGTCATAGGCGTGAGCAAGGACAGCGAGAAGTCCCATGCCAACTTCGCCGCCAAGCATGAGCTTCCCTTCATCCTCCTGTCCGACCCGGAGCTTACGGCCATTCAGGCATACGATGTGTGGAAGGAGAAAAAGCTTTACGGCAAGGTTTCCATGGGAGTGGTGAGAAGCACCTATGTAATCGATGAGAATGGCGTCATCGAGAAGGTATTTGAAAAGGCAAAGCCGGATACCAATGCCCAGGAGATACTGGATTATCTGGATGGCAAGGCGGAATAGAAAAAGGCAGGCGTGTCATGAACGCCTGCCTTTTCGGATGCGCCCGGCGCGCCGTTTCCCTGCAGCAACGGTCCGGGTCTTTTTGAATTCCTGTATCACATGTTCGATTTCATTATAATCCCGTTCAAACAGGGCGTCGCTTATCTGCCTGGACAGTATATTTTCAGGTATCTGTTGGGCAATCTTATCAATGACGAATTGTTTGCTCTTTTCCTTATACTTAGGCATTTCATTCAATTCCTGGATATGGGCCAGCTCCGGCCGCCACAGGATGCTGAGCTTTTTCCTGAGATTCACCCCGGGGTTTGGCCGGGCCTCCCTGAGCAGGTAAAAGTCCGCGTTTCCGGCCACCTGCTCCACGGTGATGATGCCCCACCACTCCGGGACATGTTCTTCGATGTGCAGGGCGTGGGTGGAGCCGGCTGCCACATAATTCCTGTCATAAAACTGGTCATAGTCTTTTACCTGGCGTTTCAGACGGGCATAGGTGTCGGCGTCGCTCTTGATCTCGATACCCGCCACCAGATCCGGCAGGACCATGACGATATCCGCCCTGGATTTTCCCATCTGTTTTTCTTCCAGAATACGTATTTTTCCGTACATTCCCTCCAGAAAATCAAAGAGAGGTTCCCGTATATCCTTATCGTAGAGCATGGCTTAAGAGCTCCTATTCCTTCAACCGTTTGACAGCCACACTGAATAACAGCATGCCTGCGCAGGGAATGATATTGGAAGCCATTCCGATTTCAATGCCGGCATGTTCGGCCACCATGCCGATGATCCAGGGCATAATGATGGCGCCGCTGCTGGCGGCCGGAAGCATAATTCCCATGCTGGCCGCGCTGGTCATACGGCCTGCGCTGGCCACGGCAGTGGGATTCATGCCGGCCATGGCAAAGGCAAAGGCGAACAGCAGGAGGATGGCAGTGGTCTGGGTGCTGGCCATCATCAGGCCCAGGTAGAAAATGATGCAGCCAATGCCCATTTTAATCATGGCAGAGTAGCTGTTTTTGATGGGAATTACAAATGCTATGAGCAGGCGGGCAATCAGCGTGGCGCCCCACATCACGGTCACGGTGTAGGGGCTGAGAGCTCCTGATATGATGCCGTTTCCCTTAAAATATGTAACCATCCAGCCGGTTACGCTGGTTTCAGCCGCATTCTGGCAGAACAGAAGACCGGTGAGCATCCAGAATTTTCTGCTTTTAAGGAAGCTTTTATCGATGTTCCTGTCCTTTTTCATGGCCTTTGTCTCGGCGGGAGTCACACAGAAGGTCAGCCACAGCAGGAAACCGCAGGCTGCCAACACCAGCATGGGGACGGCATTTCCTGCCTTCATGGCGGCGGCGATGAAGAAAGGGCATAAAAGCGCGCCCAGGGCGTAGCAGCTGTGCATGATGTTCATGCCCTTTGTACGGTCTCCGGAGTTATCGGCCACCAGGATGGTACAGGTATTGATGGTGCTTCCCTTGGCAACGCCCACCAGGAAAAATCCCAGCATGAGAACCAGCATCCATCCGGAAAAACCCATGATCAGATATCCGGCTCCATAGCCTGCTGTCAGGAGCACAACTGTTTTCTTGGTGCCGATTTTTGCGGGCAGCATGCCTGAGGCAAAGCCGGCCAGCAGATTGCCTATGCTCATGAGGGACAGCAGCGTCCCTGTCATGCCGTATGCAAAGCCGTAGGTCTCCTGCAGGATGCTTACCACCACACCGCTGCTGATGGCGCATATGCCGCTTAGAAAAAATGCGAAAAACCCCGCGTTTCTCTGAAAAATTTGTTCCTTTTCCATGATGCTCATGTCCTCCCTGACAGATTTCAGACGGATAAAACGCCCTGGGGGCAAATACCCGGCGACAAAATAAAAGAAGCCTTGACAATCCAAAGCTTCTCAAGTAGCGGAAGGGAGACTTGAACTCTCGACACCACGGGTATGAACCGTGTGCTCTAGCCAACTGAGCTATTCCGCCATATTTAGTTTGGTAGATAGTGGGGCCTACAGGGCTCGAACCTGTGACCCTCTGCTTGTAAGGCAGATGCTCTCCCAGCTGAGCTAAGACCCCATATCCTGCCGCCGTTTGTGTCTCACTCGCGACTGCCTGTACAGTATATGATAAATTGTGGTAATTGTCAAGACTTTTTTTACAACTTTTTTTATAGAAATTTTCTTAGTGTTTTATAGGGTATTATGCTATAATTTAAGGCAGAGTAAAATATTAGAAAGGACGACCTGAATCCTTCATGTATAACTTCATTGTAAATCCCAAAGCAGGCTCCGGCAAGGGTCTCAGAATCTGGAAAGCCATAGCCCGTTATATGGACAGTCATAATATTGAATACGAAGTTTTCCTGACAGAAGGCATTGGGGACGCAAGAACCGCGGCAAGGCGGCTGACAGACAGCCATGATGAGCCAAGATATATCATAGCCGTGGGCGGGGACGGAACCATGAACGAGGTTCTGGACGGTGTGTCTTTCCATGGGCCTTTAAGCCTGGGGTATATCCCGGCCGGTTCCAGCAACGACCTGGCCAGGAGTCTTCGCATGCCCGGACGCACCATAAAGTGTCTTAAGAAACAGCTGGCCCCCCGGCATTTCACCATGATCGATTACGGAGTCCTTACCTATGGAAATCAGGAGGTGTCCCACCGCCGGTTCCTGGTCAGCGCCGGAATCGGATTTGACGCAGCCGTCTGTCAGGATGCCCTGTCATCCAGATGCCGTCAGCATTTAAAACGTTTCGGTATGGGGAAACTTTCATATATACTCATAGGCATACACCAGTTTTTTAAATGTAAATCCAGCAAAGGATATATTTTATTGGACGGGATAAAAAAGGTGGAGTTCAACAACATTCTTTTCATATCCTGCCACATACAGCCCTCAGAGGGCGGCGGCTTCCTCTTTGCCCCCAGGGCAGACGGAAGCGACGGAAAATTAAACATCTGCGTCATGAGCCACAGCACCAGGACAAAGCTGATACCCGTCCTGCTGTCAGCCCTCCTGGGAAGGCGGCGGCCCAAGGGAGTCAGAACCTACGAATGCAGGGAAGTATCCATCCACACAGAGGCAGCCCTGCCCGTCCATGCAGACGGCGAAAGCTGCGGCTTCCAGACAGACATCCAGGCCAGCTGCATAGCCAGGAAGGTAAGGATGATGATATGACGCAGGCAATGAGCCATGCAAAATAAGACAGAAGGAAATCTTCGTTGTGCTCGCACAAAAGAAGATTTCCTTATGGCTTATTTTATAGGGCGAAGCCCAACACCGTGATGGAGCGCAGCGCAGTCACGGTGTGCATGGCGGGGTAGCGGAATCACGGTGCACATGGCAGGGCAGTGTGTAATCACAGTGCACATAACGGGAAACCGTTATCGAGATCAACACAGAAGGAGACATTATGAGAATCGGACAAGGATACGATGTTCACAAATTAGTACAAGGACGCGACCTAATCTTAGGCGGCGTCAATATCCCATATGAAAAGGGCCTCTTAGGCCATTCCGACGCGGATGTTCTGGTCCACGCGGTGATGGATGCCCTGTTGGGGGCTGCTGCCCTGGGAGACATCGGACAGCATTTCCCGGACACGGACCCGGCATATAAAGGTATTTCCAGCATAGAACTGTTAAAGAAGGTAGGGGAACTTCTGGACGGGAAGGGCTATGTGATTGAGAACATAGACGCCACCATCATAGCCCAGCGTCCCAAGTTGGCCCCATACGGGCCCCAGATGGCCGCAAACATAGCAGATGCCCTCCATCTGGATGTGTCCAGGGTAAGCGTCAAGGCCACTACAGAGGAAGGACTTGGATTTACGGGGACAGGGGAAGGAATCTCTTCTCAGGCAATTACCTTATTGACGGAAACAGCAGATTACTGCTATGATAGTAAGATAATGGAAAGCAGCTGCGGAGGCTGTCCTGGCTGCGGCCGGGCGAATGAGGGATAAGACAGGATAAAACACATTCTGACACAGCTGATCTGGCATGGTCCAGACATGCCCCGAGAGATTCATTTGAGGAGAATAAGAGTATGAAGATATTTAACACACTGAGCAGAAAAAAAGAGGAATTTGTTCCGCTGACCCCGGGAGAGGTCAAGATGTACGTCTGCGGCCCCACGGTGTATAATTTCATCCATATAGGAAACGCCAGGCCCATGATTGTATTTGACACGGTTCGCAGGTATTTTGAGTATAAGGGATACGATGTGCGCTATGTGTCCAACTTCACGGATGTGGATGACAAAATTATCAAAAAGGCCATCGAGGAAGGCGTGGACGCGGATACCGTGTCACGCCGCTACATTGAGGAGTGCAAAAAGGACATGGCGGCCATGAATGTAAAGCCTGCTACCGTCCATCCACAGGCAACCCAGGAAATCTGCGGCATGCTGGAGATGATACAGACCCTGATCGACAAGAACCACGCCTATGTGGCAGGGGACGGGACCGTGTACTTCAGGACCGGTTCCTTTAAGGAATACGGAAAGCTGTCCCATAAGAACCTGGATGAGCTTCAGTCCGGGTTCCGTGAAATCAAGGTCACCGGCGAGGAGGGCAAGGAAGACCCCAACGATTTCGTGCTCTGGAAGCCCAAGAAGGAAGGAGAGCCTTTCTGGGAGTCACCGTGGTGCGACGGACGTCCGGGCTGGCATATTGAGTGCTCCGTTATGTCCAAACGCTATCTGGGCGAGCAGATTGATATTCACGCCGGCGGAGAGGATTTGATATTCCCTCATCATGAGAATGAGATTGCCCAGAGTGAGTGCGCCAACGACAAGAACTTTGCAACATACTGGATGCACAACGCGTTCCTGAATATTGACAATAAGAAAATGTCCAAATCCCTGGGAAATTTCTTTATGGTAAGGGAAATCGGTGAAAAATACGACTTGCAGGTGCTGCGTTTCTTCATGCTCAGCGCCCATTACCGCAGTCCCCTTAACTTCAGCGCCGACCTGATGGAGGCTTCCAAGAATGGTCTGGAGCGTATACTGACCTGTGTTGGGAAGTTGAGGGACCTGGAGGTAAAGGCATCAGACAGCCCCAGGACGGCCGGAGAGCAGGGAAATGCAGAAGAGGCAGATAAGCTGCGGGGCAAGTATGAGGAGGCCATGGATGATGACTTCAACACCGCGGACGCCATTTCAGCCATATTTGAACTGGTGAAGCTGGCCAATACCGTGGCAGATGAATCCAGTACCAGGGAATTCGTATCTTATATGAAGACAATGATAGAAGAGCTGTGCGATGTTCTGGGCATTATCACGGAGAAGAAGGAAGAGGTGCTGGACAGCGAGATCGAAGAGATGATTGCAGCCAGACAGCAGGCCAGGAAAGAGAAGAACTTTGCGCTGGCGGATGAAATCCGCGGAAAGCTTCTGGATATGGGAATTGTATTAGAGGATACCAGAGAGGGCGTAAAGTGGAAGAGAGCGTAACCATTCAGGAATTTCTCACATATTATAGACAGTGCATGAGGCTTGAACCAGTGGATGAGAATTCTTACTCGCCGCTGGTTCTGGCCTATATTGGAGATTCGGTGTACGAGGTCATCATACGCACCAAGGTGATAAACCGGGGCAGCATGCAGGTGAATAAAATGCATAAGCAGAGCTCGGAGCTGGTAAAGGCCGGCACGCAGGCAGAGCTCATAAAGGCCATTGAGGACATGCTTACTGAGGAGGAACACGCTGTGTTCAAGCGGGGACGCAACGCAAAATCAGCCACATCAGCCAAGAACGCGTCTGTCATTGACTACCGCATGGCCACAGGGATGGAAGCCCTGGTAGGGTGGCTTTTCCTGAGGCAGGAATACAACAGGCTGGTATATCTGATAAGCCAGGGTCTTGAAAAGCTGGGCAGGATGCCGGACCCGGAAGGAGATAAGACATGAGATACGAAGAACTGACCATAGAGGGGCGCAATGCCGTGCTGGAGGCATTCCGGTCCGGCAAGACCATCGACAAGCTGTTCGTGCTGGACGGCTGCCAGGACGGTCCGGTGCGCACCATCCTGAGGGAAGCCAGGAAATACGATACCATCATCAACTACGTGCCAAAGGAAAGGCTGGACCAGATATCCGAGACAGGAAAGCATCAGGGTGTGATCGCTTATGCGGCAGCCTATGAGTACGCCGAGGTGGAGGATATGCTGAAGGCGGCAGAGGAAAAGGGGGAGCCGCCCTTCCTCATACTGTTAGACGGCATAGAGGATCCCCACAACCTGGGAGCCATCATCCGTACAGCCAACCTGGCAGGGGCCCACGGCGTCATTATTCCCAAACGCCGTGCCGCGGGACTGACAGCCACCGTGGCAAAGACATCGGCAGGAGCCCTGAACTACACGCCGGTGGCAAAGGTCACAAATCTGACGGCTACCATGGAAGATTTGAAGAAAAAGGGCATGTGGTTTGTCTGCGCCGACATGGGCGGAGAACTCATGTACAAGATGAACCTGAAGGGTTCCATCGGACTTGTGGTGGGAAATGAAGGGGAGGGGGTCGGCAAGCTTGTGCGGGAGCACTGCGATATGGTTGCCTCCATTCCCATGAAGGGGGATATTGATTCCCTGAATGCATCAGTTGCGGCAGGCGTGCTGGCCTATGAGATTGTAAGGCAGCGCCTGGAGATGTAGTCCTTTTAGAGATAAAGGAGTGATAACGTTATGAAGACAGCATATAAACCTGGTTTAAAGATTGCAGCAGCAACGGCAGCGGCCTTTTTTGCCGTCAGCAGCATACAGGCGCCGCTTACGGCCCTGGCTTACACAAAGCCTGCCGGAAGCCATGTACTGACTCCCATTGCTTCCGGAGTCACCACATACAGCAACGAGAAGGCCACGTTAGACGCATCCAATGTGTCAGAGGGCTATATCATGGTAAAGTATACGGGAAGCGTTGGCAAGATTAAGGTTCAGATTACAAAAAGCGGTTCCGAGACATATACATATGATTTGAGCAGCAGCGGCGTATATGAGGTATTCCCTCTGTCCGAGGGCAGCGGCAGCTATTCGGTGAAGGTGTTTGAAAATATCCAGGGAAACCAGTATTCCCAGGCATTCAGCCAGAATGTAAATGCCAGCATAAGCAACCAGTTCGGACCCTTCCTGTACCCCAACCAGTATGTGAATTTTAACGCGGCCAGCGCCGCGGTGCAGACAGGTGCCTCCGTGGCTGCCAGCGCAACGGACCAGCTGGGAGTGGTGTCAAACGTATATAATTATGTCATCAACAACGTCACCTATGATACGGCCAAGGCAAGTTCGGTTCAGTCCGGCTATCTGCCCAATGTGGATGTGGTTCTGGCGCAGAAAAAGGGCATCTGCTTTGACTATGCGGCCCTCATGACCGCCATGCTCAGGTCCCAGGACATTCCCACCAAGCTGGTAGTGGGGTATACGGGAAATCTGTATCACGCGTGGATTAATGTATATCTGGAAGGCCAGGGATGGGTTGATAATATCATCTATTTTGACGGCAACAGCTGGAAGTTGATGGACCCCACGTTTGCGTCCTCCAGCGGCCAGAGCCAGGAAATCATGTAGTACATTGGAAACGGCTCTAACTACAGGGCAAAATACAGCTATTAAGGGGAGGCAAAAGAGATGGCGAAAAAGGGAGAGGCTTATTACCGGTATTCCTATGAGGAGCTGTCGGCCTTCTGCCTGCAGATATCCCTGCTGTTGGAGGCGGCTGTTCCGCTGGAGGAAGGGCTGGCCATTATGGCTGAGGACGCTGCCGCACAGAGCGAGAGGGATATGCTTCTGTACATGGCAGAGGGCGTGGAGCTGGGAGATCCCTTCTTCAAGGTGATGGAGGATACGGGTGTATTCCCGGCTTATGTGGTGCGTATGGCCAAGCTGGGCCAGCAGACAGGAACCATGGACCAGATGATGAAATCGCTGTCCGATTATTATGAGAAGGAATACCGGCTCCTGCGGGCCATAAAGAATGCGGTCACATATCCTGTGATGATGGTGGTAATGCTTTTGGTGGTTCTCTTTGTGCTGTTTTCCAAGGTCATGCCTGTGTTCAACAAGGTATATGAGCAGCTGGGGGCGCAGATGCCTCCTGTGGCAGCCTCGGCCATGAGGCTGGGAGGCTGGTTAAGCGGCGGCACCCTTATTGTGGGGGCGGTGCTGGCCCTGGCCTTATGCGGAATCTGGACAGCCTCCAAATTCGGCAAACGTTTTGCTCTGGTGGAGCGTTTTGTGAGTTTTGTGAAGGGCCGCAGCAAGATTGCCCTGGCGGTGGCCAACCGCCGGTTTACCTCAGTACTGGCCCTGACCTTAAAGAGCGGTATGGAGCTGGAAAAGGGCATGGACCTGGCAAAGGAGCTGGTTGAGAACGAAAGCGTGGCGGTCCGCATCGGAAAATGCTCGGAGCAGCTTCAGATGGGTGAGAGCTATTACCAGGCCATGAAGGATACCGGCCTGTTTTCCGGTTTTTATGTGCAGATGATTAAAGTAGGAACCAGAAGCGGCCATCTGGACAGCGTTATGGACGAGATATCCCAGGATTATGAGGAGATGGCGGATACTGCCATCGACGATATGATTGCCAGGTTTGAACCGACTATCGTGGCAGTCCTGGCCATATCAGTGGGACTTGTCCTTCTGTCCGTCATGCTTCCTCTGGTGGGCGTATTGTCCGCTATCGGATAACAGTTAGGAGGCAGCAGATGAAGGTTAAGTCTCAAAAAAAGAGAAGAACCAGGCGCTGGGTTACATACTGTCCCTGGCAGCCATGGTGGCCGTGGTGGCAGTATTTGCGGTGGCTGTGCTGAATTTTTCAGGCAGGACAGGCGAAAGGGAGGAGGAGACTCTCAGAAAGGCAGTGGCAAGGGCTTCGGTCCAGTGCTATGCCATTGAGGGCCGCTATCCGCCCAGCGTGGAATATCTGGAGGAGAATTACGCGGTCCAGATTAACAGAAAGAAATACAATGTGTTTTACGATGGTTTTGCATCCAATGTGATGCCGGAAATCACCATCATACCCATAGACGAGTAGGGGGCATACAGTTATGAATCGGAAAACAGACAAGAAGGGAAATGCCGTTAGCGTGCTTTTTACCATGCTGTTATTTCTGGTATTTGTGCTGTGTGCCCTTTTCACAGTGCTGATTGGCAGCCGGGTATATGAAAACATCAATGTGCGCAGCGACGCCAATTATACAGGCAACACAGCGCTGAGCTACATTGCCAACAAGGTGCGCCAGGGTGACCGGGCCGGGATGGTAAATGTGGTGGATGTGGATGGGACCCAGGTATTGGAGATGAAACAGGAGATCGGGGAATCAGAATACGTCACATGGATTTACTGGGACGATGGAAGCATACGGGAACTGTTTACAGACACATCCAGCGGCCTGGGGCTTGGGGACGGTCTGGAGATTCTGGAATGCCAGGGTCTGAAGCTTTCTAAGGACGGCAGACTGCTGCATATAGAGACTGTGGGAGAGGGCGGCGGAAGCCTGGAGCTTTCCCTGCGGAGCGGAGGACTTGAGACGGATGAATAGGAAAAGCGGGTCCGGTTCAGGGCCATTTTTAATGGAAATGCTGGTGGTGGTGGGTTTCTTCATCATCTGCGCCAGTATCTGTGTTCTGGTGTTTGTGAAGGCTGACAACATAAGCAAGGATGCCCGGGACATAAATCAGGCGGTGTTAAAGGCCCAGAGCCTGGCAGAAGAGCTGAAGGCGGGCCAGTCTCTTAGCTGGTCGGAGATGCTTCCGGACCGTAACATATGGGAACACCTGGCAGGTGCAGACGGGGAAAATCAGGAGCAGGCTCAGTGGAACCAGGAGCTGGTACAGAGTGAAGGCTACGAAGGTGTACATACCATGTACTGGAACAACAGCTGGGAGGAGACCGAACCTGACAGTGAACCGTCCTTTCTGGGCGTCATATACACCGGAACTGTGGATAAAATGAAGCGGGCGGACATACTTATCATGCGCTATGGCAGAGGAGCTGACAAGGGAAAGCTGCTGTACCGTTTGCAGACAGAGACCTATGGACAGCCCTAAGCTCATGACGGAATACACAGCCGGCGGCAGGGTTCGGGAAAATGAAACACGGAAAGGAAAGGCAGATGGCAGGAGAGGCATCCAGAAATAAAGTGAATATAGGGGCGTCGTCCCTGATTCTTATTTTCATCGTTCTGTGCATGGCTACCTTTGGACTGCTGTCCTTGAGCAGCGCCCAGGGCGATTTAAAGCTGGCCGTGCGGAACGGGGAAGCGGTCCGGGCGTATTATGAGGCGGACAGCAGGGGGCAGCAGTGGCTTAAGGAGGTGGACCAGGTCCTGACAGAGGAAATGGGGGAGGGAAAGGATTCCACCCAGTGCAGTCTGGATATCAAGGACAGGCTGGGAGAGCTTTACAACAGGGAGAGCGGTCTTATTTCCACGGACATCCCCATGGACAGGGGACAGTCCCTGCATATTGAGCTGGTTCTCATGTGCGGTGAAAAACATTATGATATAAAATCATGGTATGTATATGCCAGTGATGAGTATGAAATAGACAATTCAATGCCTGTGTGGGGCGGAGCAGCCCCATCCCAGGAATAAAACAGAGGCAAAAGGAGCAAAACAGATGAATGTAATGGAATTACTTACATCGGCGGTGGAGCAGAATGCGGCTGACATATTTCTTATTCCGGGCATGCCCTTCTCCTATAAAATTGGCGGCCGTATTATCTACCAGGGTGACAACCGGATCATGCCCGAGGAGATGGATAAGATGATTACCGAGATATACGGTTTGGCAAAGAACAGGGGCATGGATAAGGTCCAGTCCCATGGAGACGATGATTTCTCATTTGCCATCCCCGGGGTGTCGCGTTTCAGGGCCAGCGTGTTCCGTCAGAGAGGCTCCCTGGCGGGAATCATCCGCGTGGTTCGATTTGAACTGCCGGATGCCGGACAGCTTCATCTGCCCGACAGCATCATCGGCGTATCCGGGCTTACCAAGGGAATGGTCCTGGTGACCGGACCGGCAGGCAGCGGCAAAAGCACGACCCTGGCCTGTATTATCGATGAAATCAACAGCACCAGAAATGCCCATGTCATCACACTGGAGGACCCCATCGAATACCTGCACAGGCATAAACAGAGCGTGGTGACCCAGAGAGAGATTGTTACGGATACGGACAGCTACGTTACGGGCCTGAGGGCGTCCCTGCGCCAGGCGCCGGATGTTATCCTGTTAGGAGAGATGAGGGATTATGAGACGATCAGCATAGCTATGACAGCGGCGGAGACAGGCCATCTGATTCTCTCCACCCTTCATACCGTGGGGGCGGCCAATACCATTGACCGCGTCATCGACGCATTTCCGCCAAATCAGCAGCAGCAGATAAGGACCCAGCTGGCCATGGTGCTGGATGCGGTCATATCCCAGCAGCTCATACCCACTGTGGACGGCGGGGTGCAGCCGGCCTTTGAGATCATGTTTTTAAACAATGCAATCCGCAATATGATACGTGAATCCAAGATTCACCAGATAGACGGAATCATTGCCACCTCCCAGGAGGAAGGAATGATATCCATGGATAACAGCCTCATTAAATTATACCGTGACGGAGTGATTTCCCGTGAAAATGCGGTGGCCTACAGCAGCAACAGCGAGCTCATGGAAAAGAAACTGGCCAGGTAATCCAAAACCTGCCCCAGGTCCCGGAAAGACAGCTGTAAATCCTGCCGGAATAAGACACTGGTTTTCCTGATATACTAAGGTTATAAACAGCAGACCGGTATGGCAGGAAAGGAGCAGCAAGTGAGAGCAGATAAGAGGAAAGTGGTAATCGTAGGAACCGGAATGGTGGGCATGAGCTATGCCTACTGTCTTTTGAATCAGTCGGTGTGCGATGAGCTGGTGCTCATTGATGTGAATAAGAAGAGGGCCGAGGGGGAGGCAATGGATTTAAACCATGGCCTGGCATTTGCCAATTCCAGCATGACAATATACGCAGGAGAGTACGATGACTGCGGGGATGCGGATATTGTGGTCATCTGTGCCGGCGTGGCGCAGAAGCAGGGTGAAACCCGCCTGGACCTTCTGAAAAGGAATGCCGAGGTGTTCCGCTCCATCATTGAACCGGTTACCTCATCGGGATTCAATGGCCTGTTTCTGGTGGCAACCAACCCGGTTGACATCATGACCAGGATAACCTGTACCCTGTCGGGCTTTAATCCAAGACGTGTTCTGGGAACAGGAACAGCCCTGGACACAGCCAGGCTCAGGTACCTGCTAGGCGATTATCTGAAGGCGGATCCGAGAAATGTCCACGCCTATGTCATGGGAGAGCACGGGGACAGCGAGTTTGTGCCGTGGAGCCAGGCTCTGCTGGCCACCAAGCCCATACTGGAGCTGTGCGGGGAAAACGGGGAAGCGGTGTGCAGGCGGCGGTTTGATGAAATCGAGGAGGAGGTCCGCACTGCCGCCTACAAAATCATAGAGGCCAAGAATGCCACCTATTATGGCATTGGAATGGCCCTTACCAGAATAACCAAGGCCATCCTGGGGGATGAGCACAGCGTACTTACCGTGTCCGCCATGCTGCGGGGAGAGTACGGCCAGATGGACGTGTTTGCAGGCGTTCCCTGTATCATAAACCAGAACGGAGTACAGAGAGTCCTGCCGCTGTCCCTGACACCGGAGGAGCTGGAAAAGCTGGGGCGTTCCTGTGATACGCTGCGGGAAGGGTATGACGGGATTTTCTGATATTTGGAATAGGGGTTGAGCTTGATTGAGTTTGGGATTCCTATTTTGAGATGCTTTTGAGAAGCCGGTGTACAGGCCGCTGCTTTCGATTGCCTGGGAGGCTTGAGGGGGCGGCGGTTTGGATGGGCGGAGATTGGATGGAAGATTAATTAAAAAATTTGAAATTATTGTTGACAAAACTATTTGAACATGATAATATATATAAAGTTTGCGTGAGCGATACCAAAATAGAATAAGCTGCTGTGGCTCAGCCGGTAGAGCGTCGCATTGGTAGTGCGGAGGTCACGGGTCCGATTCCCGTCAGCAGCTTCTGAAAAGTCTGGTGTTTACCAGGCTTTTTTCTTTTTTGCAAGTAAAAAAGAAAATGATACCATACCGTGGGTATGCAGTCACATTTTATAGAGAATAGGTAAAATAGGGGATGGAATTCGGTTTTGCTGAATCCATCCCTTGACTTTATAATGTAACGATGTAGCTCTGTATTTTCAATATATAAAGATATTCTGCTTGCCGTTCATCTCAAATTGAGACTGTGGTATTTTTTCCTGTAATACCTACATATGCCCCGCGCTTGGCAACGGGAGAATCGGGATGAGCAATAAGCCATTTGTTTTTACCCCAGATAAGAGGTCTGGAGGGAGCGTGTTCAAGCGGTTTATTTGTACCCAATGGCAAAATAACACCAACTTGGAAACCTGTCTTAGTTACGGCGCATGGAGCAAAATGCAGAGAAGTTCCATATAACTCTATGACCGTTCCCGCAGGAAAATAAAAAAGTTCAGCTTTCGATGAATCTATATTTCCATCAACAATATCACATTGATGTGCCAGCATGAGTATGCAGTCCGTCGCCATAAAATTAATCTCATCGCCCTGATGGTATTCAAATGCATTCAATGTATGTGTGTGGCCATTGCAATATCCAATTTGAATCGGCATTTCGGAGTAATATTTTCGGGAAATGGATTCCACCGCATTAGGAAAACTCATGGAAGAGTCATCGGCGATATAGCAGTTCCCTTCTTCAGGTATTTCTTTCGTTCTTAAACATTCAATCAATGGTTGGAAGATACTGTCATCTAAAAATTCACCATAGCTGGAAAAGTTATCCCTTGTGGCCAATATGATTTTTAGATTAGGATTTTTTTTGGTAATTTGTTCAAACATAATATAAAACCCCCTCACTATTTAAATGATTTAATTAATACAAGCAATATTATACAATAAATATAAAATAAAAGCAATAAAAATAACATTTATGTTGACAATTTATAAAAAGATATATATAATAAATTTAGTTAATTAACTAAAAGCGGTTTGTTTTATTATCATGCGACACGCTATGTAATTATAAGAATATTTAAACATAGCTGAAACGGAGGAAGAAAGATGAAAAGAAACACATTGGCAAACACGTTTATGAGAACTACTGTACTTACGGCTGCTATGGCATTATCACTATCTGCCTGCTCACAAAAAGTACCTGACAGTACTGAGAAAGCAACCGAGATGACCTCAGCAAAAGCAGGCACTGTGGAGACAGAGGAAGCGGCAGAACTTCCGGTGTTGAGAGTAGCTGTTCAGCCCTACCTTTTAGCTGTCCCTAATTACTATATGGTAGAACAGGGAATCGACAAAGAAAACGGATTTAAAATTGATATGTCTGTTTATGAAAATGGAACGCTGATTAATGAGGCATTGGGAGCAGACCTTTGGGACATTGGAACAGGGGGAACAAGCGCAGTATTCGGTATTGCTAATTTTGGGGCCAAGGTAATTGCTGATATGGACCTTTGTACGGGAGGCGCAGCTGCATATGTGCGTAAGGATTCGCCAATTGCACAAGTGAAAGATGAAATCGGAGATGGGATTTATGGTAATGCCGAAACATTAAAGGGTGCAACCGTACTTGCTCCTATCGGAACTTTAAATCAGTATAATGTTATGAAATGGGCTGAGGCATCTGGACTGACAGCGGAGGATGTGGAGTTTGTACATATGGATAATTCATCTGCGTTCCAGGCTTTTAAAGCAGGGCAGGGAGACATCGTAGCTTGTTCACCTCCATTAACTTATTCTTGTGAGGAAGAAGGCTGGCTGGAGGTCGCAACTTGTACACAATTAGGGTTGGATTGTTATGACCCATTACTCGCTAATCCGAATACATTAGCAGAGAAAGAGGAAATTATCTGCAAGTATGTAAAAGCAATGTATGAAACGTTTGACTTATTTGCAAAAGACCCTGAACTTGCTGCTGAGTGGTCTGTAAAATGGCAGGCATTTAACGGTAACACGACAAAGATTGAAGACGCCAGAAAAGAGGTTGCAGCAAGACCGTTCATTACATCAGATCATGTATTTGACAGTCCTGTTGGGGAGTCTATTTATAATGTGGCTGTGTTCTTTAATCAGGTTGGAACATTGGAAGATGGAGATCTTGCTAAAGTAAAACCAAATTTGACCAATGAAATTATTGATAAAGTTTTCAAGTAATAAGCTTTAAGGGAGACCAGATATGAGAAGTAGCGAAAATAAATATAAAATCATTTCGATTTGCACAGTGATTTCATTCTTGGTGATTTGGTATGTTCTGACAGCTAAATTGGAGATTTTTCCGCTCTATGTTTTACCGGACCCGCTCACTATTTTAATGACCTTAATTAAAAAATTGACCGTTAAAACTCCGGATGGGGCAACTTTGATTACACATATACTGACAAGCCTTCAGGTAGCATTGTCCGGGTTTGCTCTGGGCCTGATTGGCGTTCCTCTTGGAATCGCTATGGCATGGAATAAGTGGATTGAAAAAGTTGTCCGCCCCATTTTCAATTTTTTGAGGCCCATACCTCCCATTACATGGATACCGGTTATGATTCTGCTTTTTGGCATAGGAACACCGGCTAAGGCAGCTGTTATTTTTATGAGCGCATTGATACCAAATGTAATTAACTCATATTCTGGGATTAAGCAAACCAGCCAGGTCCATTTGTGGGTAGGGCGTACCTTTGGAGCCAATAATTTTGAGTTATTGATAAAAATAGCAATTCCATCGGCGCTGCCAAATATTTTTACTGGAATGAGGCTTTCTCTGGGAACATCTTTGGTATCTCTGGTTTCGGCAGAAATGCTGGCTGCAACCAAGGGTCTTGGATATTTAATTCAGATTGGAAGGCAGTTTAGCAGGACGGACTTGGTAATAAGCGGAATGATAGTGATTGGAATATTAGGGGCACTTTTAGCTAAAATTCTGGAATATGTTGAAAAGCGGTTTGTTAGGGGAAGTGGAAGAACATGAAAAATAAATCATTAGTGCTGGTAAAGAAAAATGTAATGGAATTGGTTTGGATGGTTGGTTCGATTCTGGGCTTTCTGCTTATTTGGCAAATAGTAGTAGGGATAACTCCTTTGGGAAGACTGCTGCCCAGTCCTTTGCAGGTAACAGAAATGCTTCTGACATCTGTAAAGGTACCAATTGGACCGTATACGATACAGATTCACGCATTATATAGTTTAAAACGTGTAATGGTAGGATATAGTGTAGCTGTTGTTTCGGGCATTACCATTGGAATTGCTATGGGGTTGTCGAAAACGTTCAGAGCAATTTTCAGACCCTTATTTGAACTGATTAGGCCAATCCCTACAGTAGCTTGGATACCTCTTGCCATTCTGTGGTTTGGTGTCGATGAAATGTCAAAGTATTTCATAGTATTTTATGGTGCGTTTGCCAACGTTGTCTTGAGTGTGTATGATGGAATGCAAAGTGTTGACCCTGTATTGGTGGGAGCGGCAAAAATGTTGGGATGTACAGATAGACAAGTGACATTCAAGGTAGTTATTCCTTCCTGTATTCCATATATTTTTTCGGGTATGCAGGTAGCTTTATCCGCCAGTATATGCAGTGTGGTTGTGGCAGAGATGATCAAATCAACCGAAGGCGTTGGCTGGATTATTCATGCGGGTCAACAGGTGGCCAATATGACGGAAGTACTTACGGGAATGGCTGGAATGTCATTGTTTGGTATTCTGTTGTCCAGTATTTTATCAATAATTGAGAGGAAGGCTTGTGCATGGAATATCAGGAATACATAAAGGATAAAAAGCCAATTATCAACTGCGAGCATATTTGTAAATCCTTTGTAACAGGGACTAAAAAAAATCCTGTTTCGCTTAAGGTGATTGATGATTTGGGCTTGACCGTGTATGAAAATGAATTTGTAGTATTGTTTGGCCCGGGAGAATGTGGTAAAACCACGCTTTTGAATATTCTTGCGGGACTGGATACAGCAGATTCAGGCATGGTATACCAGAATGGGAAATTGGTTACACAGCCCGGGATAGAGAGAGGAGTAGTCTATCAGTCCATTTCTCTGTTCCCGTGGCTGACTGTAATGGAAAATGTGGAATTTGGCCCAAAATCGCGCAAAGTTGATAAAAAAACAAGACGGGAGCGGGCACAGGAATTGATTAATCTTGTGGGGCTCCAAGGTTTTGAAAATAGCTTTCCCAACAGCCTTTCGGGTGGAATGAGACAGAGAGCAGGAATTGCCAGAGCATATGCCAATAATCCGGAAGTGCTTTTTATGGATGAACCGTTTGGAGCTCTGGATGTGCAGACAAGGTATTTGATGCAGGAAGAAATCCTGAAGATTTACGAGCACCAGAAAAGGACTATCGTTTTTGTGACGAATAATATAGAGGAAGCTGTGTATCTTGCAGACCAGATTATAGTTATGAAGAGCTGCCCGACATCTGTTAAGAAAGAGTACATAATAGACATACCGCGTCCACGCTTATATACATCTCAGGAATTCCTAAGAATTCGTCAGGATATTACGGAGTCTATGGACAAGGTGTTGTAGGAGGAAAGAATGGATAATGACAAGATTCCGAATCGGGAAGTTTTGGTAAACGTCAAACATTTAACAAAGTGTTTTGGTGATTTGAAGGTATTGGATGATATATCGTTTGACGTATTTAAAAATGAGTTTTTATATGTTGTTGGACCTACCGGCTGTGGCAAGACAACGTTTTTAAATAGTTTAACCAAGCTTTATGATATTACGGAAGGTGAAATATTAGTTGATGGTAAGGCGGTTGATTTAAAAAAACAAAATATTTCCTATGTATTCCAGGAAGCTTCTACCATGCCATGGCTTACAGTTGAGGAAAATATTCGTTTTGGTTTGGAACTCAGGAGGGTGCCAAAAAATATTGCGGATGAGCGAGTGGAGGATGTATTAAAAATTGTCAACTTGCAAAAATTTCGCAGTTACTATCCGGCGCAATTGTCGATCAGTATGTTGCAGCGCGTTGTGATTGCCAGGGCATTTGTAACGCAGCCTACTCTTTTGCTCATGGATGAGCCATATAGCCAGCTTGATATCGAGTTGCGGTATATGTTGGAGGACGAACTGATTGAGCTTTGGAAAAGAATAAAGACAATCGTTATTTTTATCACGCATAATATCGAAGAAGCCGTGTATTTGGGGGAAAGAATTCTTGTTTTAACAAACAAGCCATCCAAGGTTAAGGCTGAAATTAATAATGATATTGCCAGGCCAAGGAACATCGCAGATGAAGACTTTGTAGCATTGCGTGACCAGGTAACCGACTTGATAAGGTGGTGGTGGTGTGAGTAACGGTATAACAAATCCTGTAGGTGTAGGTCTTGTGGGAACAGGATTTATGGCGAAGGTCCATTCAAATGCCTACCATACTATGAAATATATGTTTTATGATAACCAGGTTAAACCAAGACTGGTGTCCATATGTTCGGAGCATTCTTTTGAACGTGCCAATGAGGCGAAAGAGCGTTATGGATTTGAACAGGGAGTTGTAGGGTACCAGAATATATTAAACAATGAAGCGGTTGACGTGGTGGACATATGCAGCGGAGATGCTTCCCATATGAAAATAGCAATGGAGTCTCTAAAGGCTGGGAAACATGTTGTATGTGAAAAACCATTGGCTGCAAATTCCCAAGATGCAAAAACACTTTACGAATTTGCAAAAGCGCAGAAAAAGTTTGCTATTTGCGGTTTTAACTATCGTTTTATACCTGCGGTTTTATTGGCAAAGCAGCTAATTGATTCAGGTATTATGGGGAAACCCTACAGTTTTAATGGATCTTATCTGCAGGACACGGGCGCATTTGAAGAGGTGCCCTATGAGAAATTATGGTATGCAAGCGGCCCAAAATCATCTGGGGTTTCTTATGGAATAGGGGGACATTTAATTGATATGGCCCGTTTTCTTATGGGTGAAATTGCCGGGGTATCCGGTATGACAGCCAATTACAATCCGGTTAGAATGTCAAAAGATGGACCTAAAACAGTGCCGGGTGAAGAAGACGCAGTGGCGGTAGTTGCATTTAAAAGCGGCGGCATTGGAACATTAAGGTTCGCAACCATTGCGGCAGGGCGAAAGAACTGCCTGAGGTTTGAAATTTCCTGTTCAAAAGGAACACTGGTATTTAATCTGGAAGAGATTAACTATCTCAGGGTATTTTATAAGGAAACACCAGTAAAACAGATTTCTGGATTTACAGATGTTAATGTAACACAAGTGGACAGGGACCACCCGTTTATGGGTGTATGGTGGCCCCGCGGCCATGGAATCGGCTGGGAACATGCCCACATTAATGAATTGGCATATTTTATAGAACATGTAGCAAAGAACGAACCCTTGGGAACGTTAGCAGCCAGTTTCTATGATGGATACCAGGCAGCTCGGATAGCAGATGCAATCAAGGAATCCTCAGAGACTGGAGAGCGGATATTACTTTGATTGATTTGATGGATAGGAAGAACGGATGTGGAAAGGAAAAAACAATGTGTGGTAATGTGAAATTAGGGGTTGTATGCTGCTGTAAATATTCATTTGATTATAAAGCAGCAACGGAAATATATGAGGGAATTAAATCAAAACTTAATGAGATTCCCGATGTAGACTGGATTCTTTGGGATAAAATGCTTGTGACGGCTGAGGACGCTGAAGATGCGGCAAAATGTATGGCGACAAATCTGGTGGACGGATGCGTTATTATATCAGGGACATTCCATTTGGGTCATATTCCGTTGATTATCAACAGTGTCATACGTCGGCCGCTTCTTTTATGGGCATTAGATGAACTGCCTTACAACGGAGGTAAGATAAGGCTGAATTCTGTTTGTGCCATTAATCTGAATGCATCCAATTTATATAAGAGCGGCATCAAAAATTTCACTTGCAACATAGGAAGTGAAATAGATTTTAATTGGATTGACGCAATGAAGATGATAAAAGCAATAAAAGGTGCTAAACTGGGAATAGCGGGATATAGCGCCGAAGGATTTTTTAATGTTAATGTAGCAGACCTTGACTTGTATAAATATGCGGATATACTTGTAAATCATTATGAGCTAAAGGAATTATACAGCAAGGAGGGCACATCCCCGCAGCCGGTTACTGCCAAGGATATTTCTGATATTTATAAGTGTGATTGTATACAGGAGTCTAAAGTAGAGCAGGTAGCGCAGCTTTCTGAGTCCATGAAGATATTTATGGAAGAGAAGAAGTTGGATGCACTGTCCGTAAGATGCTGGCCGGAATTTGCAGAAGTGTTTGGAATGGCCCCATGTGCAGCAATGAGTTATTTACAGGGACTTGGTTACACGATTGGATGTGAAGGCGATATTGAAGGAACACTGTCAATGTTGGCAGTGAAACGTCTGGCAGGTCACGCGCCATTTATGGCTGACCTTTCTCAGGTTAATTTTGAGGAAGATTATGCTCTTATGTGGCACTGTGGAGTAGCACCATATACACTGTGGGATGAAGTATCCGAGCGTTCTCTTAGCGACTATAGAGATGGCGGAAAGGGAATGACAGCAGACTTTGTCATGAAGAACGGGCAGATCACTTTTATGAGAATCGATACTGCCAATGGAAAGACCCGGGTTTTTGCCGAACGAGGCACGGTGATTCCCATGTCAAAAGATTTGAGGGGTACATACTGCAAAGTGCGGTTTGAAAAGAGCATAAGAGAAATAATCAATACCGTTACGGAAACCGGTGTCGCACATCATGTTGCTATGGTCTATGGTGATTATTTAGATGCAATTAGGGAGTTTGCAAAAATCATGGGCTTTGTTATGATTGAATAGCAACCATACTTAAAAAAATAGGAGTGAAAAACGTGACAACTATTGGAAAAAACGGATCTGAATTAAGAATATCAAATCGTAGCGCAATATTGAAACTGGTGAATGAAAAGCCGGGTATTTCCAGAAAGGAGATATCCAAAGAATTAAATCTGACGCCAGCCACAATTTCCAATATTACGAATGAGTTAATTAAAGAAGGAATCTTAATGGAATATGGAGTTCGGTCTGATGATTCCAAAAGTGGACGCAGGGAAGTGCTGCTGTGTTTGAATAAAAGTTCATACAAGGCGCTTTGTGCATATATTGCGACACGTTCAGTTGATGTTTTTTGCTTGAATTTTGAAGAAGACATTTTTTTTATGAAAACACTGAAGTTTGATGAGACGGAGAGTGGAGAAACGATTCTTAACTGCATATGCGATGTGTTTGACGAATACCTGGATACACTGGACGAAGCAGAGAAAGCAAGTATTTTGGGAATTGGCCTGGCGGTAAAGGGGATTGTTGATTCAAGAAACGGAATAAGCAAGCGTTCCTTCGGACTTTGGGAAGACAATTTGAAAGTAATGGAAATTGTCAAAAAAAGAATGCCTTATAAAGTGATAATAAACAATAATGTTAAATGTATTGCGTATGCAGAGTACATGCTGTCATCTAATCATGATGCCGATAACATGATTTTTATAAAATACGGACCTCTTATAGGCGGGGCGTTTATCTCCTCGACAGAGATTTATGATGGCTCTGATTATCAGGCAATGAATCTGGGACATATGATTGCAGATATTAATGGTGATATCTGCAGGTGCGGGCGGAGAGGATGCCTTGAAACAATTGTGGGATTTGATGTTATGGCTAAGATTTTAGAGATACAGTACAGCCGGAATATTCTGCCTGTTTTATATCAGATAACAAATGGTGATAAGTCCAGGATTAATATGGAAACCATTCTGCAAAGCTATGACTTGGGTGAGGTGCACGTAAAGGGACTTGTCAATAGGGCAATTGAATTCCTTGCAGTACAGATAGCGAATCTTATCAGTACAATCAACCCCCAAAAGATAGTGTTTTATGGCCGTCCATTTGAAAGCAGTGCGTTTTCAGACAAATTGATTCAAACAATAAAAGAAAAAGCGGTGGACACCAATTCCACAGTCATCTGCAACAGCATAAGAAATATGCAGCTTGACTATGCAGGATGCGCGGCTATTGTATGGAAGGATTTTCTTGAAACAGGAGCTGTTTTAAATGAGTGAGGTAGGTGTAAATGAGGAGAATCAGTTTGTTTGCGGGACAATGGGTTGACCTGAAGTTAACTGAATTTTTGAATATGGCATCGGAGATTGGATTTCAAGGAGTGGATTTAGTATTTCGCCCTGAAATGTTGGATTTGGACCGGATTGGAAGCGACTGTTTTTATTGTGAACAACAACTGAGTCAGCTGCAAGAAAATAATTTGTCGCTAAATGCAATTTCTGCGGCCTACATCGGTAAATGTATAGGAGATATATATGATATCCGGTATGATACATTAGTGCCTCAAAAATATCGCCAAAAGCCGGAGGATATACGGAAATGGGCAATGGAGGAGATGTTTAAAGCACCTGAGGCGGCAAAAAAAATGGGATGTTCTATTGTCCATTCTTTTTTAGGCTCTCCTATATGGAATATGTTTTATGCATATCCCAGGAGAACCGAACAATTAGTAGAAGAGGGCTTTCAACAGATTGCCGAGCGTTGGATTCCAATATTGGATGAGTTTGAACACCAGGGAGTGAAATTGGCGTTTGAGCCACATCCTACAGAGATTGCATATGATTATTACACATTAAAAAGGCTGGTGAAGGCATTGGACTATCACCCGGCATTCCGGCTAAACTATGATCCCAGCCATATTTTGTGGCAGGGAATGAACCCTGTTTTGTTTCTTCGTGACTTTATGGAGTTGGTAATTAATGTCCATATAAAAGATGTGAAGATCACACTCGACGGGAGAAGCAGCATTTTATGTTCCCATCTTCCATTTGGAGATAACCGCCGCGCATGGAATTTCAGAACTCCCGGACACGGCGATGTCCCGTTCGAGGAGATTATCAGGGAGTTAAATCAAAGCGGTTATCACGGAGCACTTACAGTCGAGTGGGAAGATAATGGGATGAACCGGGATATTGGAGTGAGGGAAGCGTTTGAATTTGTAAAACGAATTGATTTTCCGGAGTCTGAAATTGAGTTCGATGCAGTCAACCGCTATGAATGAGGATAAGCGAAAAAATGAAACCATTTATTTTAGCATTTGACATAGGCACTTCTTCATGTAAGGCCACGGTATTTACAGAGAAATTGGAAGTGCTTGCCTATGGAAAGGGTGGATACGGAGTACAGATTTTAGAAAACGGATGGGTAGAGCAGGACCTATCTGAGATTCTTAAAGGGGTTCGTGCTGCTGTCAAAGAACTGGAACAAAAGCTGCCGGCGCTGAAAGAGGTCCAGGCTATCAGTATTAGTTCGCAGGCATCAGCCCAGTGTCTGGTAGGATGCGATGACAGGCCTCTTACGAATATCCTCTCCTGGATGGATAAAAGGGCGGCATCGGAGGCGGAAGAATTTGTTGCAGCATTTCCAAAGCATGAAATTATTAAACTGACAGGTATGGATATGATGGTAACGCCTGCCTATAGTTTAGCAAAACTAAAGTGGTTAAAAAGACACTGTCCGAAAGCTGTAGCAAGCGCGAAATACTTTGTGCAGCTCAAAGAGATTGTAATACATGAACTGACAGGTGAGTGGGTTTCGGATGCTACGAGCCTGAAAGGAATTGTAAACCAGGAGACAGGCGATCCTATTCCGGAAATTATGGAATTTATAGGTATTTCTGGGAAAATAATTCCTAAAGTAAAGCAGCCGTTTGAAATAGCGGGAAACCTTAAGGCAAATGTGGAGGGAATGGAAGCTTTGGCCGTGGGTATACCTGTTGTGGTGGGATGGAATGACATGAATGCAGCATTTTTAGGAATGACAGGATTTCCCACAGGCTGCGTGGGTGTGGATATGACCGGAACTTCAGAACATTTTGGAGTGGTTTCCATGGAAGACGTAAGTGGGGAACGTTATGAGGGATTAAATAAAGTCCCGTTTTTGAACCACAGTAATTTATATTATGGTGTTACTTCTTCCGGAGGACAAGCAGCTGAATGGTTTGCAAAAGACATAATGCAGTATGTTTCTGTCGGGGAGTGCTTTGAACAGCTGGCGCCATATGAGCGGTTTCCGCTTGATGAGGTGGAGGAATTAATCTTTGTACCTTATATTGAGGGGGAACGGAATCCATGGAATGATACCTTAATCCGCGGTTCTTGGGTTGGATTGGGAAGAATGCATAAACAAAAACATATGGCTTGGTCCGTTCTGGAAGGCGTTTGTTTTGCTCTTAAAGCTATGTACGAAAGATTTCCTGTAAAGCCGGGGAAAATAGTTGTTTCCGGGGGAGCAAGCAAAAGTGATGTATGGACGCAAATGAAAGCTGATGTGATAGGAGTGCCGTTTGAGAGGATGAGCCAAACAGAGGCTGGGTGTACAGGAGCGGCGGTCCTGGCTATGCGTGCACTGCATCCGGACTGGAGTATGGAGACTTTGAACCGTCTTCTGCCAGCGTCTGAGCGTGTTTTTAAGCCAAATGCGGAATTATACTCATATTACGATAAAAAATACAGGCGTTTTATAGCATTGTACCATGAATTGAAAAAAATTATTATGAGGAGATACACAGATGAAAGCTGCAATTTTTTGGCGGAGGCAAAATTGCGCGTGGTTTCATTGCTCAACTTCTTCAGAGAAGTAATTATGATATCACGTTTATTGATGTAAATACGAACTTGGTAAAAGCGCTGAATCAAAATGGAAAATACTACGTTAATGTAATGGGCAACGAGAAGGAATCAGAATGGATAACGGGCTTTCAATGTGTCTGTTCCGAGGATATATCAACTGTTGCATCTTCTTTGCTGGAATCCGATGTTGTATTTTCATCCGTAGGAGGTAAGAATCTTAACAGTTTGTCCGAAACAATTGCACAGGCCTTTGTTTTGACAGCTGGGAAGTGGGGAAATAAACAAATCTCCCTTATTACCTGTGAAAATTGGAAAAATCCTGCAAAACAGCTTCAGGAATTTATTTTGGAAAAACTGTCTGAGAATGCACTGAAAGAAGAATTCATTGCACATATTGGAATATCTGAAGCAGCGATCCTTCGTTCCGGAATTGAACCGACGGAGGAAATGCTGGCTGTTGATGTGAATACTGTCTCGGTAACGAACTATTGGGAATTGCCGGTGGATGCGGAACGTCTGAAGGGTAATCCCATCCCTTTGCTGGGAATCAAATACACTCATAATTTTGAGAAGTTCTTACAAAGAAAAATCTACACGTTCAATACTACCAATGCAACTATCGCATATATTGGAATACTTAAAGGATTTAAGTATCTGGCAGACGCTGCAAATGACCCGGAGATTTGTGAGATAGTTGAGAAGGTTCATGGGGAAATGAATCCTGCAATCGCATCAGCGCTGGGCGTATCCCTGGAAGAGCAGCAGCATTTTTCAGAGATGGCAAAACAAAAGTATCAGGACCGCAGCGTAACAGATTTTTTAGAAAGGCATGGACGGGATCCTGTTAGAAAACTTGGCCCGGAGGACCGGATTGTAGGAACCGCCCGATTGATAGAAAAAGAAGGCGGAGTTGTAGATGCGCTGGCAGTTACCTTGGCTGCAGCAATCTACTATCAGTCTGACAATCATCAAGATGAAACTGCAATGCAACTTATGAGTCTTAGAGAACAGCTTGGGATAGATGGGGTTTTAACGAAAATATGTATGATAAATCCGGAAGAATCTCTGGGTAAAAAAGTCAAGGAGAAAATTGACTGTTTAAAAAAGAAGGGATGGATTCATGGGTAAAAAGGTCTTGATAATTGGTGCAGGAAATAGCGG
>JAJQEA010000090.1:0-2543 GCA_021201905.1 Clostridia bacterium | reverse complement strand
CAAGATGACTACAAGAGGATGGGGCATCTTTTTGCTTTGTGGACAAAGATGACAGACTAATTAAAAAACTGGTTTTAGAAAAGCAATATTCAGTCTTCGTCGGAGAAAATCGAAAGAAATATGTGATACATAACTTTCAGGCATTTTGTGCAGATTCTGAGGAAGCGTTACAGGCCGCACTGCAATCAGATTTAATTATGGTTTGCGTAGGAAATCAGAATCTGGGGGATTTAAAGACATTTTTAAACAAGGTAAGCGGGATGAAACGGCCAGAAGAATGCAGAATCATTGTATGTGAAAATGGTATTTCACCCAAGACAATATTAAAAAATGCATTAAAAGATACTGCGGCAGAAAAAATGCTGATTACACAGGGAATTATCTTCTGTACATCCATTCCTGTTGTTAAAGGGGAATTAGATATAGTGGCGGAGGATTACCAGGAATTACCGGTTGATTATGACGATGAGTTGTTTACTCTGCAATTGCCCCACTTTCCGTTGATTAAGAATTTTAACACGTTAATGAAAAGAAAGCTTTATACTTATAATTGCCTGAGCGGTTGCATTGCCTATCTTGGATATTTGAAAGGTTATACGGATTACGGATTGGCGGCCAGAGATTCTGAAATATTAGCTTTTTGTGAAGATATCCGCACAAAGTTAGATGATGTGATGTGCCGGGAAACACATGTTGCCTGTGAGGAGCAGAGGGCATTCTCGGATAAAGCATTAAAAAAATTCACCAATTGTCTAATTGTGGATACAATCGAAAAGAATGCCAGAGCGGCTTCCAGAAAAATCAGTGCGGATGAAAGGCTTATGGGGCCCATGCAGCTGTTTTTTAAGTATGGTATAGATACAAAGCCGTTGTGTAAGGTGGTCGCGGCCGCACTTTATTATATGGAAAAAGAAGAGTCATTGGAGTATAAAGGGAGGACATATGGGGATTCCCTCTGCGTGCTACAGGCGGCTAACCCGTCGTTAGAGGCCGATAATCCTATTATTCCAGTGGTTAGGGAATATCTGGATAAAATCAGACCAGGTGTGGCAGTGGGAGAATTGGACTTCCGGGGAAACGAACCGGCATGAAGGAGGAAGTAAAGGATGGAATATATGAAAGCTGTGGCTGTATTAAAGCCAAATGAGGCAAAGGTAGTTAATGATGTACCTGTACCTGAAATAAAAGATTATGAAGCACTTGTAAAAGTTGCATATTGTGGTTTTTGTAATGGAACTGACATGCAGATTATCAATGGAACTATGCAGTTTAATAATTATCCATTGGTTCTGGGCCATGAGGGCGCAGGAGAGGTAGTTAAGATAGGGAGCAAAGTAAGGAACATTAGAATCGGAGACAGATTTATTCACAACAATCTTCATCCAGATGCAGGGAATGGATATGGCAAAGCTCATGGCGGCATGGCGCAGTATGGAATTGTTGTGGACCATCAGGCGATGATTGAGGACGGCTATCCGATTTCTGAGCTGCCTTTTTATAAAAAGCAGGCAAAGTTTCCCGATAGTTTGAGTTTTATGGATGGGGCAATGCTGTTGACCATGTGTGAGTGTATGAGTGCTGTGCGGAATTTTGGCATTAAGGAGGGAACGGAAGTATTAATCTTCGGGGCAGGACCGATGGGGACGGCTGTAGCAGCTTACAGCAGACTCGCTGGAGCCAGTAAGATTATAATGGTGGATGGAATAAAGGAGCGGCTTGATTATGCTAAAAAAATTGCCCATGTGGATGAAATAATTAATTTTAACGAAGTTAAAGTTGAGGATGCCATCGGTGACCGCCTGTTTGATGTTGCTATTGATGCGGTGGGGCTTACAAGCGTAATCATTCAAGCCTCGTCTTTTTTAAAGCCGTATGGACGTGTAGGTGCCATGGGAGTTCTCAAATCCAGTGACTGTCAGATAGATATGAGAAAGCTGAAAAATAATACGATGGTTCAAATGCTGAATTTTCCATATGGAGAGTATGATATCCTGGATGAAAATGTAGAATTAATTCAAGCAGGAAAAATTAAAACTTCAGATTATTACTCCCATATTATGCCAATTGACGAGTTGGATAAAATTATTGAGATGGTTAAAAATAAACAGGCGTTGAAAGTGATTGTCAAAATATAAGGGGCTGGTCATTGATAGTACGGTCTTTCAAAAAAAGTAAGATTTTTAATGACTGATAGAATGAGGATATTGTGAAACTGATGCAGGTCAGTTTTTGACAGTATCCTCTTTTTTTCGTAACGGTGTGTATTTAATCTCCCCAACCGGAGTATCCTTAAACAGGCGAGGGGAGGATAATTGTACCTAAAAAACAATAAATTTCTTATGATTACAAAATAACCTAATTATTTATAAGAAAAGATAAATAATATCCAGGCAAATCCCTTCCTTTTTCGGCATTTTTGTGATAGAATTTATACTATTCGGCAAATAGTTGCTATTTACATGACACTTTACATAATTTCCCAAAGGTTGAAAACAGATGGGAGGATTTATTTTAGATACGGTTGGGAGTCTGAAATCATAAAG
>JAJQEA010000031.1 GCA_021201905.1 Clostridia bacterium | reverse complement strand
GGATTATCTGTCCCCTCCGTACTGCTGCCGGAATTTCCGCTTTCCTGGTCATTTCCCTGATTATTATTCTGGGTATTTTCCTGGCCGCCGCCGGAAGATGAGTGGCTCCCTCCATTTGATACCCCGTAATCCACATCCTCCATGTCCTCCAGCTCTTCCTCATCCAACTCCTCGTCGTAGAGCCTTCTGGCCTTGGTGCTGGAGCTCTTATACAGGCTGAGATACGTAAGCAGTGTGTCCTGGGATGCCTGAAGCTGGGTATCCAGGGCGATAATGGATTCCATGGTCTTCTGGAGCTCCGGCAAATCGCTGCTGATACCGCCTGCGCTGTTCTCAATATTCTTAAGTCTGGTCTGCAGTTTTCTCAATGGGTCCTGCATGTCTCCCAGTGTGTTGACAATGTCATTCATGCTGCTGTGGACCACCTCGGCACAGTCCTTGGCTGTCTGAAGATGGGGAATCATGGCATCCATCTGCTGAGACACCGATGTAAGTGCTGCCAGCGTCTGGTCATTTCCCGCCAGTATGCTGTCCTTGGAATTACTCCACTTCTGTCTGGCGCTCTCCGCTGAATCCATGCCCTGGCGGACCTGATTCACACCCTGCCTCATGTTCTCCACGGACTTTGCCATCTGCTCCAGGCTGTCGTAAAGCTCATCTCTCGCGTCCTGCCATGTATCCTTGACTTCCTTCAGGTCCTTGATATGTTCCAGATCCTCCACCGTTCCCGGCACCATGGCCATAATCACACCTATGGTCTCAAAGCTGTCCGTGCCGATGCGCACTGTATAATCTCCATCCTCCCCCGGAAGAGCGGTAAATACCACTGCCGTGGTATCCCCCAGGTTCTGGGTCTGGGAACCCTCCGCCTCCACGCTGTAGCACTTGCTCATATCCACGGGCACAGCCACCATAAGCATCATGTTATTGCGGTAATACGCTGCGGCACGGTTATTGGGCTCCGCCTTCACATTGATTTCAATCAGGCCCGAAGCCCCCGCCAGCCTATCGCCGTCCGTGGGTACACCGTTCAGCTTGTAAGAAACGTCAAAGTCCCAGGGCAGTATTATCCTGTCTCTATCCACAGCACATTTATAATAAAATCTTCCTCTCTGGTCCTGCGGAAGCTGCCATGTAACCGTCCCTTCCCCCAGCACCGGTTCAATGCTGTTAGACATATTAATCACATTTTCATAGGTCCCGTAATCCGTAAACTGGGTCTGGCCATTGAGGCCCACTCCCTTTACCACATTAATCTTATCTACCCTGCCGTAATAATCCAGGTTCACATACATGGTTTCATCCACGTCCACGGAGGCCTCCGCTCCGTATGCGGGTACGCTGCCAGTGCCGGTGCAAAGCATGACAAAGACCATTCCCGCTGCCATGATTCTGTTATATTTCATTTTCATCACTTTCCACCTCCGCTGGTTCTGCATCCGTCCGTTTCAATTCGGACGCCTTATTGACAATGGCGCCTAAACCTGCCTTTATCAGGGCTTTGCGCTTTTCATGGCGCCGTTTCAGATATTTCTGCAGGCGGTCCCACTCATTGCTGGTAATGATGCGGTCAAAGAGTACCAGAAGGGCCGGCAGCACGGTCAGCACCAGTATCACGCTGAACAGCGCCCCCCGTCCAATCAGGTGTCCCAGATCCCCTATGGCTGCTGTGGTCGATATGAAATGTATGATATATCCCGCCAGTATGATAATGGTTCCTGATGTAAAAATAGAGGGACAGGACAGCATCAAAGCCTGGATACATGCTTCCTTCTTTTCCAGGAATTTTCTGCACGACACATAATTATTGGTCAGCAGGATGGAATAATCCACCGTGGCCCCCAGCTGTATGCTGCTCACTATGATATACCCCATAAACACCATGGTATCCCCTGCCAGGTACGGCATGGCCATATTGAGAAAAATCGCGGCCTCAATGGGCACCATTACAATCATGGGTATGATAAAGGACCGGAAGCTGAACATGACTACCAGGAATACGCCAAGCATGGATAATAAATTTGCCCTGGTATTATCCGCCGTGATCGTGGTCTTGATATCCTGTGTTGAGGGTGTTTCCCCCACCAGATAGGAATTTTCCGGATAATACCGCTCCATAATATCCCGGATTTCATCCGCGCCCTTGAATGCCTGCTCGCTCTCAGTCTTGGTCCGTATGTAAATGGGCATCCTGCAGTAATCCTTTGTGTGGAGCTCGCTGGTAATGGAATACGGCAGGAATTCCTCGGGTATTCCCTCCGGAAGGGTATTGGACATGGACGTCACGCTTTTTACATAGGGAAGATCCTCTATCTCATCTGACATCTCTTTCTCTGTTACAGCCGAAGTATTGGGATACATGGCCAGCATCATATTGCTTCTTCCAAATTCCTGGGAGATTACCTGGTCGTCCGCATAGACCTGGGTTCCCTCGCTGGCTCCCACCGCGCTGTTGCCGTACAGGAAATCATTCATTCCCTGGGCCACATAAGCAGGCGGCGCCAGAATCAGCATAATGATCAGGGAGGCGTAACGCACCCTGTAGACCCATTCGCTGAATTTCCGAAAGGAGGGCAGAAAGGGACGGTGCCTGGTCTTATCATTCCACCTGGAAAATTTGAGAATCATGGCCGGCATGAAAAACAGCACGGTGATAAGGCTGAGCACAATTCCCTTTGCCAGCACCAGCCCCATATCAAACCCGATGGTGAACTTCATGGATACCAGGGCCATAAAGCCCACCACCGTGGTCAGGCTGCTGGCAAATATGGAATTGACGGCAGCGTCAATGGCATTGACCATGGCCTGCTCTTCTGAAATACCCTTCTGCTTTTCCCTGGAAAATGCATCCAGCAGGAAAATGGAGTAGTCCATGGAGGTTGCCAGCTGCAGCACCATAGCCACATTATTGGTCAGGAACGAGACGGTCCCGATAAAAATATTGGTGCCCCTGTTCAGCAAAATAGCCACTCCCATAACCAGCAGGAAAAGGAATGGTTCGGACCAGGCAGTGGTGCTGATGCACAGTACCGCAAATATCATGATGACGGCAACCGTAAGGATGAGGTTCATCTCGCTCTCCACATTTTCCGTTAGGGATTTATTCTGCACCGCCATACCCACATAGTAACCCTTATCCCCTGTAATGGCCTTCATCTCGTCAATGGCCTGGGAGGTTTTCTTTGCCGTATCCCCCTGGTCAAAGGTAATATCCATTACAGCGCAGCTGTCCTTGTAGTAATCCTCAATGTCCTTCTGGCGTATAAAATCCTCGCCTGAATAGATATTCACCGTACTGTCGCACCAGAGAATCTGATCCACCCCGTCCACTGCCTCCAGCTTATCCTTGTACTGCTTTGCCTCATACAGGCTCACATCCTTAATCATAAGCCTGGCAGTGCCCGGATAGCCGAATTCATCCTCCATCAGGTCCAGTCCGATACAGGACCTGGCCGATGCAGGCAGGTACTGGGTCAGGTCGTAATTCACATTTACAAAGAGCATCGCTATCAGTGAGAAAATGCACCCTGCCACAAAGACACTCTCAATCCATCCTTTTTTATGTATGATAAACCGGGCCATGCGAAAGGAAAACTGATTCCCATCCTGCATCTCCTGTCCTTTTACCCTGTGCATTCTGTCCTTTATCCTGCCAAACAGCCTCTGTCCCATACTCCATGCTCCTTATGTCTTTGCATTCCGCTGCAAAATCCTGCTTACCGCATCAGAATCACCATAAAATACCGCTTCCCGTCCTTTTCCCTGTGGGCCATCCCCAGGCGGCGGTAATATTCCAGGGAATACTTCCGGTCGGTCTTTGACTGGAAACGTTTATCCACCTTTTCCTTTATTTTGTCAAATGCCTCCGACGCATCCCCGCAGTCCCTCACGTACAGCTCCAGACAGGAAGCATTCCTCCTGTAGTTGATAGCGGACAGGTAATCATTAACAGTACCTTCTCCGGGAATCCTGTCATCCCCATAGCCCCCTGCCATGGCTCCCTCCAGCCTGTGGTCCGCCGCCTTGTTGAGGGCCATATCCATTTGAAAGCCAGCATACCGGTCATAGACACGGTGCATATCGCCGTCATACTCATCCTCACGGTCCGGGTATTCCTCAAAGTATAAATCCTTCTTTTCCTCGTTGAGCTGGTCAAACAAATCCTGGGCCATACCGTCGTAGCATCCCGCATCATAGGCACCTCCGCCCGTATTCTCCACCCAGCCGGCAGAAACCAGGGCTCCCTGTGATGAAAACTCATACTTCCCGTTATCCAGTATCAGCTCTCCCAGGTTCATGCCTCCATCTTCATGGAAGTAGTACCAATCACCGTCCACTTCCCGCCAGCCCGTAACCATGGCCCCGTTTTCATCCATATAATAGGTCCTTCCCTCTGTCCGGAGCCATCCTCTATGTAAATTTCCGTCCTGTTCCAGCCAATACCATCTTCCCTCCGCCTGGTTCCAGCCAGGAACAAATGAGGCGGTCATCACCTGTGCCAGCTCATCCGCCAGGGCCGTCACAGCTCCGGCCCCCTGAGGGGCCCACAGAGCTCCCGCCATAGCCAGAATGACTGCATATCTTCTATATTTCATGCCTCCTGCCCCCGTTCTTTATATATATCTATTATACATCTTTTATACTGTTAAACAACTTGTATTTTGTTAATTGACTTTTGTTTATTAATTGACTATAATGGATTATAATAAATTATGGCAAAAATACAATGATTAATTTCCCTGATTTTGACGATTAATCAACACTTTTTCCATTTTTGTACAGAATGCAATTATTAAATATTTGTAAATACACGGAAACCTATATAATTAAAAGGAGGAACAGAGAATGGGCATTGAACCTGTGGACCGCCGGGTGCGTAAGACCCGCAGACAGCTTCGTGAATGTCTTATAACATTGCTCAAGGAGAAAAAAATCCAGGATATCACGGTCCGGGAGCTGACCGACATGGCGGACTTAAACCGGGGCACCTTTTATCTCCATTATAAGGATGTGTTTGACCTTCTGGAAAAGACAGAAGCAGAGCTCCAGGAAGATTTCAACCAATTGGTCTGCAAGCACGACGCTGTGGATCTGAAGCAGCACCCTTCTGTCATATTCAACGAAATATATTCCTTAGTATATGATAATGCGGACCTGATTGAGATTCTTCTGGGTGAAAACGGGGATTTGAATTTTGTGAACCGTCTGAAGCAGCTCATACGTGAGAAATGCCTGAAGGACTGGATGGAGGTGTTCCGCTCCGGCAACGCGGCTGCTTTTGACGCTTTCTTTTCCTTCATCGTGTCAGGATGCGTCGGCCTGGTACAGTACTGGCTCCAGACAGGCCTAAAGGAAACGCCGGAACAAATGGCAAAGCTGACAGAACACATCATCACCAAGGGAATCGGTGTCCTGGAAATCGACCCCTATGTATAATGACTGTGTAGCGATAACGGGCTGGATTCCATATGGTATGGATGGCCTGTATATCCTGCTGTATATCCTGCTGTATGTCCTGTATATATCCTGTGTATATCCTGCATATCGTGTATTGACCATAAACCGGATGAATTTTTCTCCATGTTATGATATGATAGGAAATAAACCACAACAGAAAACAGGAGAATACGATGGAAACACGAATTGAATACAGCCCAAAAGCAATGGTCCGCATCCGCAAGGGACAGGGGCGTTCCCTAAAGGCCGGAGGCGCATGGATTTATGACAATGAGATAGAGAGTATCAATGGAGCCTTTGAAAACGGCGACATGGTGAACGTGGAGGACTTTGACGGATATCCCCTTGGTACCGGCTTCATCAACACCAGGTCAAAGCTGACGGTCCGCATGATGTCCCGCAAAAAAGATACAGTCATTGACAGCGATTTTCTGGAAATGCGGGTGCGCAATGCCTGGGATTACAGGAAAGCGGTGACAGACACCTCCAGCTGCCGCGTCATATTCGGGGAAGCCGACTTTCTGCCCGGTATTGTCATAGATAAATTCTCGGACGTGTTGGTGGTGGAGTCCCTGGCCCTGGGAATCGACCGATTAAAGCCGGTCATTGTGGACAAGCTCAGAAAGGTCATGGCGGAGGACGGAATCACCATCCGGGGCGTATATGAGCGCAGCGATGCCAAGGTCCGTCTCCAGGAGGGAATGGAGCGCCATAAGGGATTTATGGGAGAGTCCTTTGACACCAAGGTGGAAATCCTGGAAAATGGGGTCCGCTATATGGTGGATGTGGAGGACGGCCAGAAAACAGGCTTCTTCCTGGACCAGAAGTACAACAGGCTGGCTGTCCAGAACCTCTGCCGCCGCATCAAGCCGGAACAGGTGCTGGACTGCTTTACCTACACAGGATCCTTTGCCCTCAACGCCGGTCTGGCAGGCTCCGCCCATGTGCTGGGCGTGGACGCCTCGGAGCTGGCGGTAAACCAGGCCAGGGAAAACGCAGCCCTCAACGGCCTGACAGAACAGGTACAGTTTGAGTGTGCCGATGTCTTCGACCTTCTTCCCAGGCTGGAGCAGGAAGGCCGCAAATACGACGTGGTCATCCTGGACCCGCCGGCGTTTACAAAGTCCAGAAATTCCATAAAAAACGCCGTCAAGGGCTACCGCGAAATCAACCTGAGAGGCATGAAGCTGGTAAAGGATGGCGGCTATCTGGCCACCTGCTCCTGCTCCCATTTCATGGACCCGGAACTGTTTACCAAAACCATACGCGAGGCCGCTGGCAATGTACACAAACGGCTCAGACAGGTGGAGTACAGGACCCAGGCGGCAGACCACCCCATTTTGTGGGCAGCGGACGAGTCTTATTATTTGAAATTCTATATTTTTCAGGTTTGTGACGAGAAATAGGTTTAAAAATAAAAAATCCCTGAATACTGGTATGTGGCGCAATGTGCGCTATTGCCGGTATTTCGGGGATTTTTTTCTTTTATTTTCCATGAACGAACGGCAGGATAAACGGATAAACTATAAGTACATCACTTTACAACTTTCAAAAAAAGATATCGTACAGGGTCCTTTGATGTATAATAAGTTTGCACACAA
>JAJQEA010000019.1 GCA_021201905.1 Clostridia bacterium | reverse complement strand
TGACATGAGTTACCGTGTGATTATGATGTAAGAATTGACCTTTCAGATAGAGGATTATCTTCGGGGATTGGATGGTTCCATCCAAGCAGAAAAAATTGATTCGTCCATATTTAAAATCATCAAGAGGGTAGAGGTACAGCCGGACAGAAGCTTGAGATTTCAGCTGATAAACAATGCGAATTGCCAGACGCTCCTCATAAAAAAAGCCGGGACCCGGAAAGGGAAGACGTCCCAGGGCGTATATAGTTCTAAATATGCACTGACGGGCATCATGGTCTGTGAAGAGTGCGGAGCCCATTACCGGAGGACGACCTGGGCGAAAAAGGGAAAGAAGGTAATCGTATGGCGTTGCATCAGCCATTTGGAGCATGGGACGGAACGGTGCCATAAATCGCCTACGTTAAAGGAGGAGGCGATACAGGAAGCCATCATGAAAAGACTGCATGGTCTGGCAGTGGACCAGGAGGAAGAGGCGTTCATGAATGGAGTGAAGGAGGACATCCTGAGGACGGCGAAGGTGGTAGGAGGAGCTTGCACTGAAGAAGAGATAGACAAGACAATTGATGAGCTGAAGGACCAGCTCATGGAGTATGTAGGGATGGCGGCAAGGGAAGAGGGAGGAGAAGCCTGGTACAGCGACCGGATGCGAAAGCTAGGATTACAGGTAACAGAACGGAAGAAGAGGAAGGAAAGCATACAGGAGCAGGAAAAGAAACGGGAAGAGTATGAGTACCTGGACCGTGAAATCAGCCGAATGCTGAGTGAAACCGGCAGGGAGTCAGGAGAGGGATTTGATGATATCCTTATACGGCAGATGGTCCGGGAGATACGAGTGATATCGAAGGATAAGCTGCAGCTTTTACTGCGAACGGGCATGACTTTGGATGTAAAAATATGATTAAATGTAAAAAGAGATGTCCATGCCAATAAAAAAGGAATTGGTTTTGCAGTATGGTCCAGCAGGGCGGAGGTGGTTATTGGATATCCAGCTATCCACAGACAACGGGTATATCGAATCGGAGTTTTGCGGTTATAACCTTAAAAACTATTGATATTTTAATGAAAATGCGGTATGCTATTATAGAGGAGGTGCCTTTCATGATTAATAGACCCATTTACGTTGATAAGATAATAGCATATGCAGATACACCATTTGTGAAAATCCTTACTGGAATCCGCCGCTGTGGGAAATCAACCATTTTGAAAATGCTGATAGATAAAATGAGAGAACGGGGTATCCGTGACGAGCAAATATTGCATTATAGCTTTGATTCTTTGGAATATGAGGATATAAAGACAGCGAAAGCGTTGTTTACACACTTGAAGCAGCATTTGTTTTTAAATGGCAAGACCTACCTTTTTCTAGATGAGATTCAGGAAGTAAAATCATGGGAGAAAGTTGTTAACTCCCTTATGACTGACTATGATGTAGACATTTATGTAACCGGATCAAACTCTAGGATGATGTCCTCTGAAATATCCACGTACTTGACTGGCCGTTATATCGCATTTCGCATTTACCCTTTATCCTTTTCCGAGTATATGACCTTCCGAAAGGAATACACGGAGGTTCTTGATTCCCACACAGAACTTGCAAATTATCTGCGGCTTGGGGGATTCCCGGCAGTTCATCTGCAAAAATACACGCCAGACGAGGTCTATACCATCGTCAAGGATATTTACAACTCTACAATTTTTACTGATATTGTAAGGCGTAATCAAATCCGCAAGGTGGATCAGCTGGAGCATATTGTGAAGTTCGCTTTTGACAATGTTGGACGGACCTTTTCCGCCGCTTCCATTTCCAAATATTTAAAAAGTGAAAATCGGACCATTGATAACGAAACGGTTTATAACTACCTCAGCAAGTTGGAAAGTGCCTATATCCTCCACAGATGTTCCCGCTTCGATGTACAGGGTAAGGAAATATTGAAAACGCAAGAAAAATTCTATCTGGCTGACCCTGCGCTGCGTTATAGTGTGCTGGGATATTCTGCGAACAGTGCAGCGGCCATGCTGGAAAATATTATTTATCTTGAATTGCTGCGCCGCAGATATGAAGTATATGTTGGAAAATTGGATAGCGCTGAAATAGATTTCATTGCCATGAAGCAGGAAAACAAGCTGTACATTCAAGTGACCCAGGAGATTGGGTCTCCTGAAACCGAAAAACGCGAATACGGCAGGCTGCTTGATATTCGGGATAACTATCCTAAGTATGTGTTGCGTACAGATGCATTTGCGGGCGGTAATTATGAGGGTATCAAAACGATGCACGTTGCTGATTTCCTGCTAAGCAATGAATATTAAAAATTCATAAGACCATTCCGGCCCCCATCAGCTGTGCAATCAGGCCTGATGTAAAGAAGGTTCCAAAGATTACAAGCAGCGATACCAGGATTCCTTTCCAGCCAATGTTCAGGAATGCCTTCCAGTCCTTGCCCAAGAGTACGCCGGCAAAAGCCAGAATAGGGGTGATGGAAGCCATCAAATCTATTTTTCCGGTCCAATAGATGACCGGTGCAGATATGGGGGAGGCAGGAATGGCTACCAGCATTCCGATAACACCAATATAGGTTACAGCCGGCAGGCTGCTGGGGATAAAGTACTTTGCTGTCAGGCCAAGGAGGCTGATTATACATAGAATCAGCATTCCGGGGATGGATTCCAGAAAATGCCCACCGTATCCCGTCATGTTACAGGCTATGGTCAGAAAGACCATTACTGCCAGTGAGATTCCCCATTCCCGGCAAAGACTTCTAAAGGGTTCTTTCCTGCTCATGCTCAGGCTCCTTTCTTTTCATAACCTTATAAATCAGGTTGCTCAGTGGGATTGTAATAAAAATCCCAAGGTAAACAGTGATTGCAGATGAAATGACATTACTGATTGTCGCAAAGGCTGTCAGCGTATCGGGATTGCTGGCAGGCGCGGCCTCTATGACGCCTGCCAGCCCTGCCGCCATCATGGAGGAGCTTCCTGCCCCCACTGCCATGGCGGCGGCTTCGGGACGGAAGATTCCCAGGGCAATGAACACCGGGGGAATGATGCTCATAAAAATGCTGCCGAATACCGTTCCAACGATATAACAGACCATGACGCCCTTAAATTCATCGGACTCACTGCCGTACATATCGGCAATCAACGCTACATTCGGTTCCCGGCTGAGCGCATAGCTCATCCCCACGGCTTCCCGCTTCATACCCAGCACCATGGCAATGGGAAGGGCAAATAGCACTGTCCCGATATTTCCGATGTTCTGCAAGAGCAGAATTGGGCTGGCGGAAACCATTTCCCTGATGGAAGCGCCGCTGGAAATGCCCAGCTTTGCCATGGCAAATACAACGCCCATGGACAGCATCCTGGAAGCAGCCGGAACATAAGCCTTCCCCACTCCGCGTATTGGTTTTGCAAGATACAGGGCCAGCATGAAGAGCATGGCATATAAAAGCGGCAGAAAGGTGACGTTAAACTTCCCAAAGGAAAGTTTAACGGGACCAATCAGTTCTGCTGCCAGGCAGCACAGGACGACGCATAGAAAAAATGAAGCGTATCATTTGGTCATTTCAGACAGTTGCTTTAACATGGTTATTGTCCCCCTCTCTATGCCGGTCCGCCTACTTTTTCAGCTTTTCCAGAATCTCCACCCGTCTGGCCCTGGTCCTTCGCAGCCAGATGATGGTCAGCACCAGGCCGAAAACCGTTACAGCAAAAAAGGTACACAAAAAAACAGGCGGTATCCCGCAGCACCTGGAAAATGATCCAGAATTATACCTGCCACAAATGGCGATGTGGCTTCAGGCAGATAGCCAATGGCGCAAATCAGTCCGATGGCAGTTCCCACGCATTCCGGAGGGAAATATTCCTCATCCATAATAGCAAAATGCATGGTCACACACATATACATGCAGAAGAAAATCATCAGGCAGGCAACCAGAATCGGAAGGACCCCCAGGGAGGCCGGTGTGGCCAGGATAATAATCAGTGCAATCGCCAATACAATCTGTCCAATGAGCATGACCTTGGAATTGTTGATCCTGTCGCCCAGTACGCCTGCTCCAAAAGAAGCAATTGGCCGGATGTACTGTGAGGATGAGGACAGGACAGCGCCCAGAAGAGCACTGATGCCAAACACCTCGGTTACATAAGGGGAAATATAATAGTAGCCAGTGCTGATGGTCAAAGTTGCAAAAATAATACCAATCATCAGCCAGACTGCAGGCATTTTGAGAGGTTTTGTCAGCATTTTTAAGTTAACAACATTATTGCTGTCACTTTTTTTGCCATCATCAATTCCTCTTAGCAGGACAATATCAATCACACCCAGAAGAATGGTCATAACCGAATAGAACAGGATGATTCCACGTATTCCAAAGGATTCATTCTTTAAAACAGTCATCTGGCCAAAAATCAGGGCTGCGATGGCCAGGTATACAGCGTTTGAGATTCCGCGCCCGCCTTCAAAGATGCCAAAGGCCTTTCCCTGCTCATTGACCGATGCCAGATTACGCACTGCTTTTGTCTGTGCCGGGAAAAAGAGCATTAAGCAGGTAATGGCAAAAAGCCCGTGGATGATTACCATAATGATTGGAGAAGGGATTGTCAGCATCAGCAGCCCCAGTGCCCCTGTTGATATCATAGCGGCCGGAATCAATCGTTTGATGGAAATATAGTCGCAGATAATCCCGCCAAACAGGTATGCGGCAATTCCGCCTACGCCAAGAGCCGTACCACACAGACCCATCTGTGTATTGGTTATACTGAAGGTTTCCATAAATGGATTATAGTAGTATGAACGGAACCAGGGAAGGGAACAGATAAAGGAACCGGATAATGTCAGTGTGATTAAGAGCGGCAGATTCTTTTTTAAGGATGGAGTTTCCATAGGTATTCACCTCTTTCGTCCATTATGGTAAGATTTGCTCGGCCTCAAGGGACTTCACATAAGCACAGTAGCCTTCGGTGCTGTCGAACAGGGGCTTGTGGGCCTCTTTCACTTTCTTCGCCAGAGCCCCTTCGTCATCCAGCAGACGGCATGCCATAGCGGCCAGGAAAAGGGATGCGGTTTCGTAGATTTTCCGGTCCGCAATCCTGTAATCCACGGCGTGATGGACCCCATGCATATAGTTGACAAATACCTGGATTCCGGGGATGACCTCGTTTAAGTCGCCCAAATCAGTAGAACCACAGTTGTGCCCGCCCTTGTTTACATGCCCTTTGCCCAGTATGTCGTCTGCTGCCAGGACCGCCACTTGGTCAAGCTCAGGCAGCGGACGGTAGGGCAGATATCCAGGCCGTGTGCTTATAACAGCCTTGCCCCCGAACGCGTAAGCACCTGCGCCCATGGCCCGGTCAAACTTCTTTGAAATATCCAGAATCGTTTCCATCTTTCCGGCCCGGCACAGGCATTCTACACATACTTCCTCGGGAATGGCGTTTACCACAGTGCCTCCTTTGGTGATGATTGGATGGACCCGTACCGTGTCGCTGTCCCGGAAGGTTTCCCGCATGGAATTGAGGGCGGTCAGAGCGGTGTTTGCCATGTACAGGGCATTGATACCATTTTCCGGATCCGCTGCCGCATGGGCGGAACGTCCCTTGAATATCACATTTTTGGAAGTAAGGCCGTTGTGGGAGCCGAGAATGGTGATTGTTCCGTCATTTCCCAGACCGGCATGCATGGAGATGACAATGTCCACGCCTTCAAAACCGCCCCGGTACAGGAGTTCTGCCTTGCCCCCAAGGAAATGCAGCCGCCCTTTTTGGATTTCCTGGATCCTCCACTCTGTCTCCAGACATTCCTCAGCCGGGACACCGGCCAGCATGACCTTTCCGCCAAAATTTTCTAAAACGCCGCTCTCTATAAGGGTAAAGAATGCGCCCATGGCCGTGGCTATCTGGATGGAATGGCCGCAGGCGTGGGCTGCTCCTGTCACGGGATTGCAGTCCGGATGGGAATAGCAGATAAGGGAATCCATCTCTCCCATGATCATCACACAGGGGCCGGGCCTTCCAGTGTCATATGTACAGGTAAACCCTGTCACATCCGGCCATGTACATGCATCAAATCCATGTTTTTTCAGGATTTCCAGACAGTATTTCTGGGTTTCTGTTTCTTTAAATCCGGTCTCTGGATGATTCCACAGCCAGTCGCCGTTAGATTCAATCTCCGGCAGCTGATTCTTAAGTTCTGCCGTCAGCCGGTCCAGGGCCTCTTTGTATAATTGTTCCATTAAATATTCCTCCTGATTCCTGATAGAAGTGAAAAATGTTACATTTATGGATGTGCACGTCCTTTATTTTTGTATTTTATCCATAAAATAATCAGGAGTAAAGTACCATGATGATTTTGATATATGTACCAATCTTGATATTGGTACACATATTTATTATGCCAGACAGGATTTAAGGATTTCTGCTATCCGCCGGACCCCTTCCATGATTTCTTCATCCGTTGCAGAGGAATAGGAAATGCGCAGATATGACTCCCCGCGGCTGCCCTCGCCAAAAAAGGGTGTTGCCCGGCATAAGAAGCACTCCGGCCCGCTCTGCAGCAGCAGCAACCTGCCGGTCATTTGTGTATTCAGGCAGACGGGTCCAGATGACAAGGCCGCCTTCCGGTATGGTAAAAGACAGGCCGGGAATCTGGGAGAGGGCGCAGCACATCAGGTCCCGTTTCTTTCTGTAAAATTCAATTAAAAACTGTCGGTGCTTTTCATAGTATCCCTTTTCAAAAAAGCGGGCCCACATATACTGGCTTAAGCTGTTGAGGAACAGCTGGTCCTTGTTGATGATGCGCCGGTAGGTCTGGATTACATTATCCGGAGCCACGATATAGCCTATACGGGCGCCGGGGAAAAAAGACAGATTAAAGGAATCCATGTAAATGACAGAATTTGTCCGGTCCATGGAGTATAAGCTTGGAAGGGCAACGCCGCTGTAATTAAAGTCATGCAGGGAGTCATCCTCCACAATGGGGATGTTATGTGAAAAGGCGCAATGAAGAAGCCGCTTTCTTTTTTCCAGGCTCATCACGGCCGTGGAAGGATTATGGAAGTTGGGTATGGAATAGATTAATTTAGGACGGTAACGTTCTACCAGATTTTCCAGCATTTCAATCTGAATCCCATCC
>JAJQEA010000108.1 GCA_021201905.1 Clostridia bacterium | reverse complement strand
CCCCCCCCCCCGCCCCCGCCCCCCCCCCCCCCCCCCCCCCCGCCCCCCCCCCCCCCCCCCCCCGGCCCCCCCCCGCCCGGGCGGGGCGCCCCAGTTCTTGTCCTTTGTGCGGTAAAAGGCCAGATCGCCGATGGCATCCAGACCGTTGATATTATCCACATTTTTAAGATATGGCTTGGCAAAGGTGCTCTGTCCAAAGTGGACGTAGACCGCGTCAAACTCCCTGGCAAAATAAGTGTAGTAGGTCCGGCAGCTGCGCACGGATCCGATGCGCTCCAGGCCGTCATAATCCTCTATCAGGGCCATGTACCGGTTCATGCTTCCCTCCACCGGCGCCTCATAGACCACACCGGCCCGGTTGATGCCGTACTGGGGCCTGGCCTCCTTGTCGTTGCTCATCATCACAGCCGCGGGCCGGCGGTTTCCCTTGGCGGTTTCCACCATCTGTCCGGTCAGATAGCTGTGTATCATCCCGTTCTCCTCGGTCCGCTCCTCAGGAAGGTAGTAATCCGTAAGATGTTTCGTATCCTCCGCCGTGGTTTCAGGGTCGGACCGGATAATGATATCGGGTTCAGCTGTCTCAGAAGTGGCAGGAGGCTCCAAAACCGTGGTTGCTTCCACGCTGGCTTCCTTTGCGCAGCCCGTCAAAAGCGCGGCCGCCGTCAGTCCTGCCGTTAACCCCATTGCCATCCATCTGAACCCTTTTCTCATCTTGTATACCCCCTGGTTTCCAGTATTTCTCTCTGCTTTTCCTCCATCACCAGCCGTTCGCCGTCCTCCATGTGGTCGTAACCAAACAGATGGAGCATGCTGTGGGCCGTCAGGAAGGCCAGCTCCCTGGTCTGGGAATGGCCGTACTTCTCAGCCTGTTCCTCCACCTTATCCACGGAAATCACAATATCACCCAGCATCAGCTCTCCGGTTTCTGGATTAAAGTAATCCTCCACCGCCTCCTCCACATGGTCAAAATCCGATGGGGACTCATAATCCACCATGGGAAAGGACAGCACGTCCGTGGGGGCGTCAATTCGGCGGTGTTCCCGGTTGATTTCCTGTATGGCGTCATTGTCCGTAAGAATGACATTGACCTCCGCCTCATAGGGACAGCCCTCATAATCCAGGGCGGCCAGCACGGTGTTCTCGATGATCTCCCGGTAGGGCAAATCCAGTACTTTATCTGCTTCGTATTCAATTGAAATGGTCATGCTCACTTCTCCTTGGCGGATTAATTCCGCTCCCGTATCCTGCGCCGTCCTGCAGGCGGGGTATTCTTTTGTTCATATGTCTCATAGGCCTGTACAATTTTCTGCACCAGTGGATGGCGCACCACATCGGAGCTGGTCAGGTAGTAGAACCCGATGTCGTCAATCCGTTTCAGCACCTTAAGGGCCGTGTCCAGACCGGAAACAGCGCCTCCCGGAAGGTCCTTCTGGGTCTGGTCTCCTGTTATGATGACCTTGGAACCAAAACCGATTCTGGTAAGGAACATCTTCATCTGGGCCGGGGTGGTGTTCTGTGCCTCATCCAGGATGATATAGGCATTGTCCAGTGTTCTTCCCCTCATGTAGGCCAGGGGCGCCACCTCAATCAGCCCCTTCTCCGAATTGTGGAGATAGCTTTCCGCCCCCATAATCTGGTACAGGGCGTCATAAAGGGGGCGAAGGTACGGGTCAATCTTGCTCTGGAGATCCCCCGGCAAAAATCCCAGCTTTTCACCGGCCTCAATGGCCGGCCTGGTAAGGATAATGCGCCCCACTTCGCCGTTCTTAAAGGCCTGGATAGCCATGGCCATGGCAAGATACGTCTTTCCCGTGCCGGCCGGTCCGATGCCGAACACAATCATCTTCTTGCGGATGGCATCCACATAATGCTTCTGCCCCAGCGTCTTTGGCTTCACCGGCTTGCCGGATATGGTCCTGCATATGATGTCCTTGTCAATCTCCAGAATCTGCCCGTCATTCTCCGTGAAGGACAGGGACAGGGCATAGTCCACGTTCTGTTCTGTGATGGTATTGCCCCGCTTGGACAGTTCAATCAGGTTGTTGAACACGCTTTTTGCCTGGCCTATGGTTTTCTCAGGCCCGATGATTTTTATTTCGCCGTCCCTGGCAATCATGGTCACATGCAGGGTGCGCTCTATCTTCTTTAAGTAGGTGTCAAATTGTCCGCAGACATTCCGCTCATGCTCCGCGGGAATGTCAATCATTGTCTCAATTACACTCATTCAGCAGTTATTGTCTCCTCTGGTTTTTCTCCCGGCTCTCCGCCGGAATTCATATCAGGCTCCGCTACCGGCTGTGTCTTAACAATGGATTCCTCTGTCACAAGTTCACCTGTCAGACGGCATTCAGAAACACTTGTTTCTATTCTATCATTATTTTCAAGAATTTGTACCCCCTTTTCCTCTAAATTTTTGACAAATTGGTAATTTATGGCTTTAGACAGCTCGTTCAGCTCATCCTCCCTGTAGTTTCTCTCATATACCGCCATTTCCCGGCCCTGTATGGCGCCCATATAGACAGGCAGATAAAAATTGGAAAACAGCCTGAGCTGTTTTTCCTCCATGGAATAATCCCACTCCCCCTGTCCCCTCACCGGGGTCAGAAAGGTAAAGGACCATGGCCCGGCCTTCATGTACCATCCTCTCCGCCTGCGCCCTGTGTGGACCCGCTCCTGATGCAGCAGGGGAAATGTTTTCTCATATTGTTTGACGGTCCTGGCCACAATATCCGCATCCGCGTGAACCATGTAGGCATTGATTTCCTCCTCGTTGTCACCGATAATGGGCACCCGTCCGCTGACCAGTACCTGTCCCTCCTCCACCTCATCTCCCACCGAGACCCGGGCAACCCCCTGGCGCACCACCATGGAGGTGATGACTCCGGGCTGGGACGCCACAATGTCGCAGGGTGTCTCGTCCTTCTCAGGGATAGTGGACAGCACCTCGTTTTCCTTGATGTGGATGAGCAGCCTTGTGCCGGAAACACGGGCAGATACCCAGGTGATCTCGGGAAAGCTTGTGCGCATGGAGGCTTCCAGATCCTCGCAGTTAATCCTGGCCTTTGGCATGCCGTAATCAATGTCCTGGGTGTCCAGAAAGCGGACCAGCGTATCGTAGGTATACCTGTAATTGCCCTCAAACTGGATATCCCAGATAAACAGGGACATGACATAAAGCACCAGGAAAAAGGCCATGATTCCGGCACCGTAATACCAGCGTTTCCTGTGCCTGTAAATAAAAAATGGGAGACCGAAACGTCCGGTAATGCGCAGCCTTACCTGGGCCTTGCGCACCAGAGGCTTCACCCGGCGGTATCCTTCCACAGTCATAAAAAACTCATAATCCCCGTCCCGGTTGCAGATCAGTCCCCATACCTCCAGCCCCCTGGCATTGCAGAGATTCAGGAAACGTTCCGGTGAATAGCCGTGAAGACGGAGTCTTACATATCCTTCCCAATTATGTAACAGCCATTCAATCAAACAGGCCCCTCCTTTGATTTATGTTTCAAATTCCAAAGAACCGACCTGGCCGGTTATCTTCATCTCCTCCGCCGTATAATAATCAATCTTTAAGCGGGCTCCGTGAATCACCACCTTGCAGTTCCTGGCCTGGAGCTTAATCAGGGTATCCGTGTAAATCAGGATGCTCCTGTAATTTTCCACATTCACCTGGCTCCTGCCCACAAAGCTTATAAGCACATCCCCCAGAATCACGTCCCGGGGCAGCCCCAGTGCGGATACGGCTGTTTTCTTTGGTTCCCATGACATACGCCCACGCTCCTGATACACTGGTTCTTTTTATTATATGCACCAGCCCGCCAAAAATGCAGTCCCCTTTTTTTCAAAAACATACGCATTCCTTATTCCATGTGAATAGACTATAGTGAATCAATCTTTTGCGAGGTCTCTATGAACAATCAGTCCTATCATACAGACAGAATGAATGAGTATCCGGATACCCTCCTGACCACGGCAGAGCTGGGGGAGGCCGATGTACCCGTGGCTCCTCTCCCCAATCCGGGCGAGGGCGGTCCTGTGGACAGCGGCGGCAGCCAGAATAACGGTTCCAATGTCCCGGTCATCCCCCTTCCCAATCCAGGAGAAGGCGGCCCTGTGGACAGCGGCCGTCCCGGCTTTCCGCCTATCTTCCGGCCTATTTTCCCCGGAAACAGCGGCTCCGTCACCGTGATACCCGGCATCACCTTCCCATGCTACAACTGTACCGCCACCAGCTTCGGCAGGGTGCGCATCCTCAATGCGTCCACCGGGTACCAGCCCTTTTACGTGTATCTGGGCAACTGGATGGTGGCAAGCAGCCTGGGAAACGGTGATATAATAGGCTACGTCCAGTCTGCCTCCGGCACCCAGACCGTCACCGTGTCAGGGGCCAACGGCTATGTGTACATCCAGAAAACCATACAGGTGCGCGCCTCCGCCTCCATGACCCTTGCCATCATCAACACGGCAAGCGGCCTGGACATCATGGAGATATCCGATATTTCCTGCAACGCGCCTTCAGGCACCAGCTGTCTGCGTGCCTGCAACCTGTCGCTGAATCTGGGGCCCTTCGACGTATCCATCGGCAACCAGAATTCCTCCTACACTGCCTTCAGCAATGTGCGCTACCGGGAAGTGACCCCTTACACCAGCTTCTACCCGGGGTGGTATCAGCTCTATATCTCCAGAACCGGCTCCTACCCCAACACCTCAGTGGCAATCACCTCCGCCAACATGAACGCCAATACATCCTATACGCTGTATATCTTCAACGCGCCAAACGCAACGGATGGGCTCAAGACCTTGGTGGTGTCCAACTAAATTCCAGGGTTCGGCCAATACCCGGCCCAACAGGAGAATTGAAAAACGGTTTGCAGGAACTTTATCCCGCAAACCGTTTTTATTCTGTGAACCATATGGATAGGCACGCGGCCGGTCTGTTAAAAATCCGGCATCAATCCTTTATCACCACATCAATGACCTTTCCCGATGGAACATCCACCAGTCCCCGGTCAGTCAGACCAAGGTCCGGCAGGGATGAAAGCACCGTCTGGGCCATGGTGAAAAACGGGTGCTCCAGCAGACAGCCCAATGACCGGGCGGCGGCATTGGCCTTATCCACATCCGCCAGCACATTTTCATAGGGATCCGATGTCATAATGCCTCCAATCCGCAGGCTGACCGTTGCCAGAATCTGTCCGTTGTCCACTACCACGAAACCTCCCTGCATCCTGGCTATCTGTTCCGCTGCAAATGCCATGTCCTCCCTGTTGGTGCCAACCACAACAATATTATTGGAAGGAACTGAGTAGGACGTGGCAATGGCGCCCCGCTGCAGGTGAAAGCCGTTTGCAAATGCGGTGGTTATGCCGTCACGCTGTCCGTAGCGCTCAATTATCGCAATCTTAAGAATATCCCGTTCCAAATCAGGCTGCACGTCCGCCTGAACCACCTCAAGCTCCGCCTCAAAACACCGGTTGAACGCTTCCCCGTCCCGCACCCTGATAACACGTACAGCGGCTGCAGCCTTACCCGGTTCTGCCGGCACCGTAAAAGAATCCGCTGAAAAACCTGCCGGCAGATGAACGCTGTTCAGATAGTCCGGCGCAATAACCGGAGCAGGGATTTCCCCAACCATCCTGCCCTGCCGTGCAGCCACCTTTCCATTGGCAATGACAATTTCAGGCGGAAACCGGTCCAGCTCCCGCAGCAGGACAATGTCGGCAAACCGTCCCGGCGTCAGGCTTCCCAGCTGGCTGTCCTTTTTGTAGTGAGCAGCCGGGTTAAGGGTTGCCATACGGACAACATCTACGGCAGAAAGACCGGACTCCAGCCCCATCCGGAAAGGCTTGTCCAGATACCCCCCGTACACTCCCACGATATCCATAATAGTGATATTGTCAATACACAGGCTCATTTTATGGGTGGGAATTTCATGGGCAAGGATATACTCAAAAAAGTCTTTGACCTGCTCACGGCCAGGCGCTTCAACCAGGAACATGGACACCCCTCTGCGCAGCCGCGGCAGAATATCATCCACACAGGCTATGCAGTGGTCGTCCCTCACGCCGGAGGCCACATAGGCGTCCAGGGAGGGTTCATCTCCACAGGGCAGGTCACCTCCGTGGCCGCTTACAATTTTATCCGCCTCACTGCAGGCAGCCAGGCGGGCCAGGAAATCTGGTTCCAGATTCAATATTTTTGAGGACACCGTTTCTCCGATACTGACAACCTTATCCCATTGCAGCATTTCAGCAATGTCGGCCGAGTCAATCTCAGCGGCGGCAGTTTCCAGCTCCGGGTCCAGCGGACAATAGGAAGGGGCCGAGAAGTATGCGCGGAGCGGCAATCCCTCAAATGCTTCCATCATTGCCTTGATTGCAGCCTTACCCCCATTGTGGGCAATGTTGACCATATCCACAAAAACAGTGGTTGTTCCCCGGGGAACCAGTACACGCGCCAGTTCGTTGGGCCACAGCATGGTTGTATCCACATGCATGTGGGGATCAATCATTCCCGGAATGGCATAACAGCCCTGGCAGTCAATCACTTCACGTGCCTTGAGCACGGCCCCGGCCGTAACGGAGGCAATTTTATTTTCATAAATCCCGATATCTGTTTTGTATGTTTCTCCCGAATAGACATCGACCATCCGGCAGTTTTTCAGAAGCAGCGTGGCCTCCTTCTTACCCTGGACAACCAGGATAAGATCGCGCAGCTCATTTATTTTACCATCCCCTGCCAGATTGGACAGGGACGGCGCTGGTGTTGCATTCATAATAAACTCCTTTCCGTTTTGCAGGAATCAATCCGTTAAGATACATGCTTGTGCATGGTTTTGTGAATCTGCGCTGTATCTCCTGCCGCAATGGCATCCACCACCTCGCGATGTGCCTCGGCAAAATTGGCTCCTTCACCGCGGGCAACCAGTGAAAGCTGTGAAAGACGCATGGCCACCCGGAACTGCTGGGCCAGGTCGTTCCAGACAGTAAACATCAGTTTATTTCCTGCCATATTCAACAATGTGCGGTGAAAGGTGATGTGAAGGGCATTGGTCTGGGCAACGTCCTCCTCCGGGTCAATTCCTTCCATTTGCGAGACGATTTCATACAGCGGGAGCAGTTTCTCGGGCTTGTGGGCTGCATTTTCTAGGATGATTTCAG
>JAJQEA010000202.1 GCA_021201905.1 Clostridia bacterium | reverse complement strand
CTCTGCCACTCTCAGCACACCGTTCCACGCAATGTTATCCGGTGCCAGCCTGCTGAGATTTTCCCCGGCCAGTTCTATTTTCCCTTCCTTTGTGACATGACCTGAGACCGATTTGACAAGCGTGGTCTTACCCGCCCCATTGCTTCCAATCAGGGCAACTATTTCATGTTCCTTTACCTCCAGGCTGATTCCATGAAGCGCTTCAATCCTCCCGTAATTTGCAATCAGATTCTCAATCTTCAGCACTGCCTCCACCTCCCAGATATGCCGTTATCACTGCCTCGTTCATCTGAATCTCCTTTGGGGTTCCCGTGGCAATCTGGCATCCGAAATTAAGCACTGTAATCCTGTCGCAGACTGACATCACCAAATCCATGGCATGTTCAATCAAAAGTACTGCAATCTTCTTCTCTACTGCCTTATCAATCAGGGCCACGATATAGTCCATCTCCTTGTGGTTCAGCCCGGCCGCCGGCTCGTCCAGCAGAAGCACCACCGGTTCGCATAGTATGGCCCTTACGATTTCCAGCATTTTCTGCTGTCCATAAGCCAGCTGGTCTACCTGGTCCGTGAGGTCCACCGAATCAAGGCCGGCACAGGCGAGAAGCTGGGCCAGTTCCTGATCCACATTTTTATTTTTCCCCCTTCTCCTGGCAGCCAGGTCCACTCCCATAAAGATATTGGTCCTGATGTCGCACCGGTTTAGGAGTCTAGGGTGTTGGAACGTCCTGGCTATTCCCATTTTGGCCCGTCTGTGGGTGGCAAATCTGGTTATCTTTCCGCCGTCCAGATATATGTCTCCCCCATCCGCCATGTAAATACCGGTTATCAGGTTGAGAAGGGTGGTCTTGCCTGCCCCGTTTGGTCCAATCAGGCCGAATACCTCCCCCCGGAAAAGCTGGATGCATATATCAGAGGCAGCAACTACACCGCCGAAATTCTTACTGACATTATCTAACCGTAAAACGGCTTGTTCTTCCTTTAATATATCTGTCATAGAATTCTTTCCCTCCCCCTATAATTTCCTCCGGCTGAACAATCATCAGGATCATGATTCCTGTGCCATAGATAAACTGCACGTAATTCTGTAAGGGCCGTACCCATTCCTGCAGCAGGGAAATGATCAGGGTACCAATGATTGCTCCCACCGGAGACATGGTTCCTCCAAGCATGATCATAATCAAATACATGGTAGACTGCTGATAAGTAAATGTCTGATAGCTCAAATAACCCGAAAGGAACGCATACATTGCGCCTGCCGCCCCGCACAGGGCGCCTGAAATCGCAAACGCAATGCTTTTTGTCAAAAGACTGTTGATCCCCAGACAGTTGGCCGCCATCTCGTTATCACGTATGGCCATGAAGGACCTTCCTAACGGAGAATGGAACAGGATCCGGATGCCCAGGCTGGCAAGCATGCATATAGCCAGAATCAAAAAGAATTTACGGTTCTCCGTATTGGCTGCAAAGCCGGCAACGGAGAAAACAGGGATGTCAGATATTCCCAGAGCGCCTCCTGTCACAGGCACCCAGTTCATAAAAAGTCCATTAAGTATTGTCATCAGTCCCACTGACGCAAAGGTAAAATAGTATTGCTTTAACCTGAAAAACGCAAATCCCAGTATAAAAGCGAACGCGGCAGTCCCCGTGGTGGCGATGATGAAGGCGGCGGCCGATCCCAAGCCCAGCTTAAGGACCATGTTTGCTGTAATATATGCGCCTACGCCCCACAGACCCGCCTGGGCAAAGGAGTTCTGTCCGCAGAGCCCCAAAAGCACATATACACTTAACACACAAAGATATGTAATCAGAGTTATATTAAACACCCTCATCATATAACTGGATGAAACCGCAGGCAGTATGCTGCATCCCAGGCCAATGGCCATCAATGTAAGAATATAAGGTTTCTTAACAGATCTGATTCCTTCCAACATATAAGTCACCTACGCTTTCTCCTGGATTTTTTCACCGAATATTCCCTGGGGCCGGAACATCAGCACCGCAATCAATACCACGTAAATCAGCACCAGCTGATATGTACTCGATATATAAGCCCCGCCAAAGGCTTCCACCAGCCCTACGATCAATCCGCCCAACACAGCTCCGGGGACACTGCCGAAGCCGCCTATAACAATGGCAGCAAACGCTTTGGCGCCGGCAGTGGCTCCCATGGTATTATTAAGGAAGAAAATAGGCGCCAGCAATCCTCCCCCGATTCCGGTAATCATGGCTGACAGGGCAAATGTCAGACCGATAGACACAATCACAGGGACTCCTGTCAGGGATGCCATATACTGGTCCTGGGCCGTGGCCTGCACGATGTTACCCACAAACGTTTTTTCCAGAAGCATGTAAACCAGGGCCATTATGATTGCAGAAATGGCAATGATTGCCACATTCTGCCACTGTATCGTCGCCTGGCCCAGATGGGCGGTTCCCTGAATCACCCGGTCCATTGTCACAGGAATGGACCCCCATATGAGCCTGGCTCCCTCCTTAAATACAATGGACGCGCCCATTGCGCTGACGATAATGGCCTTTGCCTGGGCACTGCGCAGCGGCCAATAGGAGGACCTCATAAACAGAATGCCCACCACCCCCATGCTGAGGGATGCCAGCACCAGTGAAAGTACGATTGGAAGGTTCAATATTTTGTTAAATGTATAACAAAAATAACCTCCAAACATCAAAAATTCACCCTGTGCAAAATTCATGACGCCCACAGACCGGAAAATCAGTACCATTCCTATGGCTATCAAACCGTATATGATTCCCATGGAAACACCTGCCACAAGTAACTGAACATTCATGCACCCCATTCCTCCCTTCCACAATCATCTTCCCTTTTCCTCTTTTTGCGCTGTATTTATTCAATGACTTTTTCCGAAGTGATTTCCGAGATGATTTCCGCCTTACCCTTTACCACCTTTACCAGCAGTCCGCCTCGCCCGCAGTCCCCGTTTGTACGGCAGTCATATTTGGTAATGGCGCCCTGATAATCACCAATCGTATTCATTGCTTCCCTGACCGCCTCCCTGTCCGTGGAGCCGGCCAGATTGATGGCCTCGCAGATAATAGATATATGATCATATATTTGGGCAGCTGCCTTTCCGCAGTCATCGCCGTAAAGCTCCTTGTATTTTTCAGCCAGGGCAGCTCCCTTTGGATTCGGTGTGTTGGGCACCCATGCGCTTGCGCAATATACATTGTCATTTAATTCCCCGGCCAGTTGGATGGTCACAGGATCTGCAAATCCATTGGACCCCAGTATGGGAGCTTCGATTCCAAGGGATCGGATCTGCTGGATCAAAATAGCGGCTTCTGTCTGGAACGCGGCCCCGACGATTGCCTCAGCGCCCGATGCCTGTACCTGGGCGATATGGGAAGAGAAATCCTTTGTCCCTGTAGTAAAGGGTACGGTTACCACCGGCTCTATGCCGTAGGATTCCAGTGCCTCTGTAAATAATCTTGCCTGATCCGCAGAAGATGTCTCTGTGTCATGCATCACCGCGTAACTCTTAATTCCCAGCTCCTCCACCGAATATTTAATCAGGGCGGCACAAAGCGTATCGTCGCAGGCTCTCAGCTGGAATAAATACGGATTATCATTATTACACATTTTCTTTAAAGTAGGGGAAGATCCCTGGGCTGTGGTCAGTATCTTAAATTCCAGTGCGGATGGCGACTGTGCCATACCATCATTGGAGCTGTCCGGACCCACAATGGCCACAATGCTGTCATCCGAAGCCAGCTTCCGGTAAGCATTCACGGCGCCAACGTCAGTTCCCAGAGCATCCTCAATCACAATTTCAATGGGGCGCCCCAGAACGCCTCCCTGGGAGTTGATTTCCTCGGTTATGATTTTTGCAGCATTGGATGCATATTCTCCTTCCAGCGAATGGTCGCCTGTGAGAACCGTTGTCAGGCCAATGCGGATGGGATCACCGGAAGTTGACGGCTCCTGGCTCTCCTGAGCCTGAGCCGTATCGGCAGCCTTTGTCTGTGCAGCAGTTTTCTCCGTTTCTGCGGCCGCAGATGATTCTGTCTTAGCGCCGCATCCGGCCACCGCCCCCGCCATCAACACTGCCAATGTCACTGCTAACATTTTCTTCATAAAAATACCTCCATATTCTGATATTCTTCCCCTGGATTACACCGCACTTGGTGTAAACGATTACACGATTAATGATAATGCATTTTATCGTATATGTCAATTTATTTATATTAAATTTTATATTTTTATGTATTATGCACATTAATTCTTTTGTTTTTTATGCATTATAACATTTTGTGTAATTGATTACACTTTAAATATATTTTTCATTGCGTTCCCCGGCCACATCAAGTATAATAAGACAAGAGGAGCCCCCCGGCCAGTCCCGGGTATCTTCCATTACTGTATCATAGCTTGAAGGAGTTTCTTATGGCAAAAATTACCATCCGGGATATAGCAAAGCAATCCGGAGTTTCCACCGCCACTGTCTCACGGGTAATAAACAACAGCCCTAAAGTGTCTCCGGACGTACGCAGCACCATATTGAGGGTCATAGACGAATTGGGTTACCATCCCAGCCAGGCTGCCCGCGAATTAAAAAATAAAAGCTCAAAGACCATTGCCCTGGTGATTGCAGATGGTACAAACGAATACTACTTCCAGATTGCCCAGGCCATCATACATGCAATCCAGGAGGAGGGTTATACTCTTTTCATCTGCAACTCCTTTAATAACAGTGAGATCGAACGCAATTATCTGATGATGCTCTCAGAACGCAAAATTGACGGACTTGTCTTAAACAGCTGCGGCGGCAACAATGAACTGATTGTAAGCTTAAGCCAGAAGATTCCCACCGTCCTGATACACCGCCGGATTGACCATCCCGGATTTTCAGGGGATTTTGCCAATGCGGACTTCGGTATCAGCACTTACGAGATGACCATGGAACTGATACGGAACCGCCATACAAAAATAGGCATCATATGCGGCCCCACCCAGTTCAGCTCTGCCATGGAACGGCTCCAGCAGTTTCAGCGCGCCATGGCCTCCATACACATTTCAGTGGACAGGGACTATCCTTACTTTTTGGAAGGCCCTCATGACTCTGCCTTTGGGTACGAAGCCATGGAAAAATTCTTAAGGCTTCCCCACCCGCCTACCGCTCTGGTGGCCGCCCACAACGAAACGTGTATCGGCGCCCTGAGATACTGCCGTGATCACAATATTCCCATACCGGAGACCCTGTCCATCGTGGCTCCATGCAATGTCAACCTCTGTGATCTGTTTTACGTCCAGCTGACCTATGCCCTGCCGGACACCTGGGCCCTGGGATTCAGAATTGGCCAGATGCTGCTGGAACGGATTCAAAGTGAGAACCAGCTGCCCAACCGGGAGGCCATCTATATCCCAAGAATCATTCAGGGCAATAGCGTATCCTGTCCGGGAGAGCCCCGGTAATCCAGCTGGCAAAGAACTAATTTGCGCCATATTGAAACAGACGGAATGAAATTTCTGAATTTTCACTCCGTCTGTTATTTATTTTCCACCTTTTTGTGAGATTGTCGGATTTACTTTCCCCACCCAAATGCTAAAATTAAGTTATGAAAAACGTGGTGCAGCAAAAAAATATGTTTAAGGGAGGAATGTTCATATGAGAAAATTTCAAAAAGCAACCGCAGTCATCATGGCGGCAGCCCTGGCAGCCACCGGCTGCGCAGGCGGAGCAAAGACCAGCGCCCCGCAGCAGCCCTCCGGCACTGAGGAAGCCAAGACCGAAGCAGCCGGCGCTGATAAGACAGAAGCGGCCAAGGATACTGCTTCCGGTGAGGAGGAGCCTGTGCTGGTGGTCTATACAGCCAGAAGCGAGGCCCTGAACAACGCCGTGATCCCTGAGTTTGAGAAGGATACGGGAATCAAGGTAGAGGTGGTGGTTGCAGGCACCGGCGAGCTGTTAAAGAGGGCCCAGTCTGAAAAGGATAACCCCCTGGGCGATATCTTCTGGGTAGCTGACCAGACCATGCTCTCCTCCTCAAAAGAACTGTTTATGGAGTATGTATCCCCTGAGGATGAGAACATGCTGGATGCGTTCCGCAATACCACCGGCTATTTCACCCCTGCATTTGCAGACCCAACGGTCATGATTGTCAATAAGGACCTGAAGGGCGACATGAAGATTGACGGCTTTGAGGATTTGTTGAATCCTGAGTTGAAGGGCAAGATTGCATTCGGCGACCCTGTAAACTCCAGTTCCGCCTTCCAGTCCCTGTTAGCCATGCTCTACGGCATGGGCAAGGACGGAGACCCGTTATCTGACCAGGCATGGGATTATGTGGACCAGTTCATCGCCAACCTGGACGGCAAGATGGTCAACAGCTCCAGCCAGGTATATAAGGGTGTTGCCGAGGGCGAGTATGTGGTGGGCCTGACCTGGGAAGACCCGGCTGCCAACTATGTGAAGGAAGGCGCCGCGGTTGAGGTGGTGTTCCCCAAAGAAGGAGCCATATTCCCCGGCGAGTCCGTACAGATTTTAAAGGACTGCAAGCATCCTGAAAATGCCAAGAAATTTGTGGACTATATGCTCTCCGAGAAGATTCAGAACGCAGTGGGCTCCAACCTGACTGTAAGGCCCCTCAGAAAGGATGCCAAGCTGGCTGACTACATGACGCCTCAGTCTGAAATCAAACTGTTTGATAACTACGACGAGGGCTGGGTGGCTGAGCACAAGACGGAAATTACCAACCTCTTCAGCGAGCATATGGAGACATCCATGGACTAACCCTTTGCCCGCCCATCTGACAGAACACACGGCACCGGCATAACCATGCCCCCAAAGGACTGCCCATTACGCTGACCACATGATTCCATCACCGCGCATCACCTCTTGGCGGTCTGAAACGGTCAGTTACGGCAGTCCTTTTTTCTTCGCAAAAACCAAAAAACAAGGAGGGTTACAAACCATGAGTGTAGCTATCAGCATAGAAAATGTAATCAAACGGTTCGGAAAGGATACCATCATAAACGGCCTGTCCTTAGACGTAAGGCCCGGTGAATTCTTCACCCTCTTAGGGCCTTCCGGATGCGGCAAAACCACCCTGCTGCGCATGATTATCGGATTCAATTCCATTGAGGGCGGTGAAATCAAGATCGACGGCAAGGTCATCAACAACATCCCCACCAACAAGAGGAATATGGGCATGGTATTCCAGAACTACGC
>JAJQEA010000194.1 GCA_021201905.1 Clostridia bacterium | reverse complement strand
AACTCTACACACTATATCTTGTGTTATCAAAAGAAATTCCATACTATATTTACTCTGATGACAAGAATATTCAGACGGATTGTATCAAAGCTGTAACCAAACTGTTGTCTTTTGAACAAGAAGACGGCAGTTTGATTTTTATACGGTATAATGAGAGACAAGTTGAGACGCGTATCAACAAAAATCAAGAAAAGACTGTACAAAGGGGGTTTTATAGTGAACAGTAATAAAAAATTTGATGTGAAGAAGTGGACATCCCTGCTGGTGCTCTGCTGCGGTACAGGTGTCATTTTCCAGCTTCCCTATATCCGGAATACATTTTACATTCCTCTGGTGGAGGCCCTTAATTTAAGCAATGAGGAGTTCGGAGCGCTGTCCACATCCTATGCAACCATTTCCATGATATGCTATTTCTTCGGCGGGTGGATTGCGGACCGCGTATCCCCAAGGAAGCTGCTGACCATCTCCTTCATATCCACGGGCCTGGTGGGGCTTCTGTTCTCCACCTTCCCAAGCTATGGCACCATGAGACTGATATTCGCTGCCTTTGGCGTAACCACCGTACTTACATATTGGTCGGCCCTTATCAAGGCAGTGCGGTGTCTGGGGGACAGCAATGAACAGGGCCGCCTGTTCGGTATCCTGGAGGGCGGAAGAGGCGTTGTGTCGGCCACGGCAGTGTTTGTGCTTCTGAGTCTTTTTAACAGCCTGGGAGGCGGAAAGTTCGGATTGAGCTGGGTGATTCGCTCCTATGCCCTTTTGGCCATTATAGTCGGTATTGCCCTTTGGTTCCTGATTAAGGATAAAAAGGAAGATGTGGCAAGCGGTACAAGCCTGGTGCAGCAGATTAAGAGCGTACTCCTGATGCCGAAGATGTGGATGATATGTCTGATTATTTTTACAGCCTATTCCATCTATGCAATCCTCAGCTTCCTGCCGCCTTACATGGTATCCGTATACGGCATGTTCAAGAATTTCAGTGTCCAGATTGGAGGTATCCGTTACATCATACAGTTTGCAGGAGGGATCACAGGCGGTTTCCTGGCTGATAAGATTGGTTCCAGGATAAAGACGGTTCTGTTGGGGTATACGGCCATTATCGCATTTCTGATTGTGTTCCTGCTTACGCCACAGCAGCCTTCACTGGCCATGCTCTGCGTTTTTGATTTCATCCTGTTAAACGTTACCGTGTATGCGGTGAGGGGGATTTACTTTGCAGTTATTGACGAGGCGCAGATTGACCGTTCTGTCACAGGCGCGGTTTCCGGTATGGCGTCCTGCATTGGTTATCTTCCGGACGTGTTTTTGTATACCATGATTGGGCGCTGGATTGACCAGGGAGTACAGGGGTACCGTTCCATGTTCCTGTACGGCATCGGAACATGTATCGTAGGCGCTGCGGTGGCGGTCATCCTTATTAAGAGTATCAGGAAAATCCCTGCTAAGGGTTAAGTGAATGAACAGGGGAACCTTTCAACTGAAAATGGAAATTAATTAAAATTAAATATAAGTATGGAGGTATTTTATGAAAATCACAGGTATTGAAATCAAACAGTATGCAAAGCCATTGGACCCGCCATTCCTGGCATCATGGGATCCCAACCCCCGTGTGAAATTCGCGTCCACCATTGTTTATGTATACACAGATGAGGGAATCACGGGAATCGGATCCGGCGATCTGATGACAGGCTTTGCGGGCCATGAGAAATTCTTTATCGGCAAGGACCCGTTTGAGATGGAAAACCATAACAAGGTCATTGACAATATTGACTTCCATTACGGAAGGTGCTGGCCTTTAGACATTGCTCTCTGGGATATCATCGGAAAGAAATGCGGACAGCCCATATATAAGCTTCTGGGCGGGAAGCAGGATAAGATAAAGGCATACTGCTCCTGCGGGGCCAGGATTCCGGCAGAGGAAAGGGCTGAAAAGGCCAAGGAATATGTGGAGATGGGATTTAAGGCAATGAAAATCCGTTTCCATCATGAGGATGTAAGGGAAGATATCAAGGTCATCGAGGCTGTGCGCAAGGCCATTGGCGATAAGATGGAGATAATGGTGGACGGCAACCAGGCGTGGAAAATGCCGTGGGATGTGGAGCGTATCTGGGATTTGAAGAAGGCGGTGAAGGTGGCCAGGGAACTGGAGAAGCTGGGAGTATACTGGCTGGAGGAGCCCCTTCACCATGCAGATTACGACAATCTGGCCCGCTTAAGGGAGATGACGGATATCCGGATTGCAGGCGGAGAAATGAACCGCAGGTGGCATGATTTCAGAGATTTGGCGGATAAGGGAAGCTATGATGTATATCAGCCTGATACAGTGCTGTGCGGAGGCTTTACACGCACCAAGAAGATTGCCGACTATGTGCAGTCCAAGGGAGCTGTGTTCTGTCCTCACACCTGGTCTAACGGCGTTGGCCTTCTGGCTAACCTTCATATGGCCTGTGCCGTCAGTGACGCAGAGTATCTGGAATACCCCTTTGATCCGCCTGTATGGACGGTTGACCGGAGGGATTACATCCTTAAGGAAGAGGACAGAGTCTTGGTTGACAAGGACGGCTACATGCATGTTCCGCAGAAACCGGGACTTGGATTTGAACCGGATGAGGAAGCTCTGAAGGAATATGAGATTAAAGATTTTTATGTAGGTGAATAAGGATAGAAACCATAAGGGCGCTCTCTGTTCAGACAGGGGGCGCCCTCAGGCATATATCAGGAGCTGGTTACAAAACCACAAACCGCACATAGGTCCGGTCATCAAAACTCCGGTTTCCTTTTACAAGCCCTTTTGTTCCCCTGTTTTCCCGGAGGCACTGAGGGTCTTTTTGCAGCAGCTCATCCAGGACCTTCTCGCTTTCAGCCAGGGTGTCCTTTAATACGGGGTAGCCGTCGCTGGCCAGCACGACCTGGGTTTGGGGCGGCACCGGATAGATGGATACATGGTGAGGCTGGATGGCAAAACCGTCAAGCACATCATAACCATAGGGCCGGTCCTGGTTGGCCAGCAGGAACTGACGGCGCATCAGAGGAAGGATGCAGGCCCGGCCCGGGTCATGGCGGGCTAACTCATCCTCGGATTTTCCTAAAATCAGTTCCGCCTGGTTATAGAGGCAGCGGATTTCTGCCATGAGGCCGTCAATTTCCTTGCTGTGGGAGTGAAGGGTATCTCCTATAAGGCATTGACAGTCCCCAAAGGCCCACACCTCCTTTTTCTGACAGCTATACAGGATAACTACGGCCTGGAGCCGTTCCTCAGGGTGGTCCCTCAGAAATTCGAGGCGGCCGGCTGCGGCTGTTGCCAGGGCCTGGTTTAAATATTCCATTGCAGAGGCGGCGTCAATGCCGGGATCCAAGGTTTTAAGAGCCTGTGCCAGTATTTCCCTGGCATAGCGCCCGCTAGTCATAGGAGGACGAAAACCGGCTCCGCCCTCTGACGGCTCCGGCCATGTAAGCTCTCCCTTGCTGGTGACACCGTCTATGACAGCGATAAAGTCACTGCTGATAAAAAGGCCGTCCTCGCACGCCTGCTGGTCCGGATATTTGGAGCAGATAAATTGTTCAATGATTTGAACCCCCATATTGTTTGCCTCCCTTTAACGATAATTCCAGTGTTCTGTCTTAAGGGTAACACGGGGAGGGAATGATTTCAATGGCATCGTCAATGGAAAAATGGTTTTTTCTCTGGTATAATGTAGCAAACGGGACTGATTGGCATTGAGGCGCCAATGCCAGGGGGAGGAACGGACATGAAGAGGAAAGAGAATGTCATGGGGATGAAGGCAGATGTGAGGGATATGAAGGAGGCTGTGAGGGGCATAAAAGCGGTTGCCTGGGGTACAAAAGCAACTGCGAAGGGCATAAAAGCGCCTGCCGCCCGCCCAGGCAGGTCTGCCGCAGGAAAACGAAATTTCACATGCTCCATCCTGTGCCTTTTCTGCACGGCAGTTCTTTCTTCCTGCCAGTCAGGGCCGGAGACGGCTCCCATGCCTTCTGTGCCGGACCTGGTTCTCTATACGGCCCAGGAGGAAGAGATATACGAACCCATCATCAAGGAATTTGAGGAGCGCACCAATCTGATGGTGAAGGTGGAGCGGGGGTCCTCCGAGGAAATGACGGGCAGGCTGGAGGCGGATGAGGAAAGGCCGGATTGGGATGTGGTGTTCGGCGTGGGCATAGAGACACTGGAACAGTCTAAGGAACATTGGCAGGTATATAAAAGTCCGGAAGCAGCCTTTATAACAGAGAGCTTCCAATGTGAGGATCACCGGTGGACCAGCTTCTCCGCCCTGCCCCTGGTCATCATGTACAATACAAATGTGGTGACCTACCGCGAACTGCCGGTGGGATGGAACAGCCTTCTGGAGCCCAGGTGGAAGGGAAGGATTGCCTTTGTGGACCCTCGCAGGTCCGATGTGTATTCGGCTGCCCTTGTGACGGCTGTCCATACATGGGAGAAAAAGGGGGATTACCTGGCACAGTTTATGGAAAATCTGGAATACGGCACCCTGAACAGCATGCAGGAGGTAAATACCGGTATCCTGGATGGGCGGTATTCCCTTGGAGTCACCATGGAGGAGTCCGCCCAGGCCCTGTTGTCAGAGGGGGCTGACGTGGATTATATCTATCCCCAGGAGGGGACCACGGCCCTGCCGGACGGTACGGCCATTGTAAAGGGATGTAGGAATCCTGACGCTGCCAGACAGTTTCTGGATTTTACGGTGAGCAGGGACACCCAGAGGATTCTGGTGTCTGACTTAAACCGCCGTTCTGTGAGAAGCGATGTGCCGCCGCTTCCGGGACTTTCTCCCATTGGCCGGCTGCCGTTGATTGAGATGGACCTAGAGGAGCTTTCCAGGGAAAAGAAGGACGTACTGGCCAGGTGGAACGGCATCCTGTCCCGGCGGGAAGGGAGGCCTGTGGAATGAAATGGTACAGGAGACTTTCTTTTAAGGCCAGGGTATTCCTGGGCTGCCTATTGGTGGCTCTGGTGCCCCTTACATTTTCAAGTGTTGTGATGATGCGTCTGTTTACCGCCTCAATCAACCGCCAGATAACTGTGGACGGAAACCAGCAGCTGGAAGAAGTCAGGGAACGGTTTACCCAGCTGTTAGAGAATTGCCAGAAAGCCTGTGAAACGCTGACAGAGGACGGTTCCGCGGCCTGGGTCATGATTGACAATAAGACCATAGAGTTCCAGAAGGATTTGTATTTGTCCATGTACCAGGTGGTTCAGGAGGTTTACAGCCATGCGCAGTTTTGCATCTACGACGCGGGCGGAAAACTGCGTTTTACCACGGATACAGCGCCTAAGAGCAGCCGTCTGCCTGTGCGTTGGGGGCTGCTCAAAAAGGCGTCGGAGGAACAGGGAATCACCTATTACAGGACAGACCCTTACCTGCCGTCATCCGGCAGCGATGTTCTGATGCAGGGGGCATTCTCCCTGGAGAGCACCCACGGCGCCAGAACCGGGTATGTGGTGCTGGACTTTACCAGGGAAAATTTCGACAACCTGCTGAACGGTTTTTATTCGTCCGGCGATACGCTGCTGGTACTGGATTCCCACCAGAAGCCTCTTTACTGTTCCAGGCCGGAATACGGGGAACGTGAAATCAGTGATATTATAGAGCACACCATATCAGGCCAGGGCGGGACGGAGAAAAAAGGGGGTTTATACCAAATATCTGTGGACCAGGGAACCCTCCCAGGGCTTTTACATCCTGCTGCGCTGTTCGGCGCCCATCAGCGCCCCGGCTGTGCGCACCATGGGTACGGTGAGCCTTGCGCTGTCCGGCCTGGGACTGGTGCTCTGTCTCCTCATAGCAGGCGCGTTGTCCCGGAGCATCGGCCAGCCGGTGAGCCTGTTGGACAAGGCCATGGCAAAGGTGAAGAAGGGGGATTTGTCCATCCGCATCCGCACCAACCGCCAGGATGAGCTGGGCAGGCTGACAGAGAGCTTTAACCAGATGACCGGGGACCTTCAGAAGTATCTGGATGACACGGTGCAGAAGCAGAAGGATTTAAATAAGACCACCCTCAGGCTGTACCAGACTCAGCTGAATCCCCATTTCCTCTATAATACCCTGGATTCCATCAAATGGAGTGCCAGGATCAACCAGGTGCCTGAGGTTGCGGTGCTGGCGGAAAACCTGGCTGTTATCCTGAGAAAGAGCATATCCAGCCGGCCCTTCATCACTCTGAGGGAGGAGTTGGAGACCATTGAGAGCTATGTGGAGATACAGAAAATACGTTTTACAGGACGGTTTCTGTATGAGACAGAGATACCGGACCAGCTGGAGGACTGCATGGTGCCCAAGATGATATTGCAGCCCCTGGTTGAGAACGCCATCATCCATGGGCTGGACGGATGCGAGCACGGCTACATCTGTATTTACGCGTTCCAGAAGGAGGGAATACTGAACATATCGGTGACTGACGACGGATGCGGCATGAGCCGGGAGATGGCGGACTGGATTAACAGCGATAATCCGGCAAAGAGGGACGGCCATCTGGGATTATACAATGTGATCAACATATTGAAAATATATTATGGACAGGAGTATGGTATGAAGGCAGCTGTGGTGGAGGATGGGACTACCGTCATGCTCAGGCTGCCGGTTCAGAAGGAAGTACCGGATGTATAAAGTCATTGTGGTGGAAGACGAGACAATGGTCAGGCGCGGGATTATCCTGACCATTGACTGGGCGGCCCTGGACTGTGTGATTGCAGGGGAGGCTGCCAACGGGGAGGAAGGGGCAGAGCTGGCGGTCCGCCTGTCCCCGGATATTATTGTGACGGATGTGAAGATGCCCAGAATGGACGGAGTGGAGATGATAACAAAACTGCGGGAACAGGGCTGCCGCGCCAAATTCATTATCCTGACCGCCTACAGCGATTTTAAATACGCCCAGAGCGCCCTGCGGCTGGGAGTCAGCGATTATCTCCTGAAGCCTTTGAGGGATGGGGATTTGGAACATGCGGTGGGGCATATCAGGGAGCAGATGGAAGAACGTCCGGCAAAGGGGGAGGAAACAGACGCTGCCCCGGTCCTGTGCTTTCATTCCGATAAAAAATCTAAGAACAAGTATGTGGAGGCGGCCACCCAGTATATCAGGGAGTATTACCGGGAGGATATCACCATCAGTACCGTAGCCTCTTTTCTGGAAATCAGCGAGGGATACTTAAGCAGAGTCTTTAAGAAGGAAACTGACTACACCTTTACCAACTATCTGGCCTATTACCGGATGCAGATGGCCATGAACCTGTTAAAGGACTGCCGGGTAAAGGTGTACGAGATGGCGGACCAGGTGGGATATTCAGACACAGCGTATTTCAGCGCGCAGTTTAAGAAGATACTGGGGGTGTCGCCGTCGGAGTATCAGGACAGGTGCAGATAGCTGAAACCGTCCGGACAGGTTATAATAAATAGGGAAAACAGGGAAAAATGTAGTACTATACATTGAAAAATTCTTATGCTATACTTATTGAGGATGTCCGTCCCCGTCAGGACAGAAGTCCGGATATACCGGTTTAGGGCATTCTCAGGGTTTTGGAGACCAGGCCGGCAGCGCAAGGGGGAACCAATCACTATGTTGGGATTTAACGATATATTAGGACATGAACAGATAAAGGATCATTTCCGCAACGCAGTGCAGACAGGGAAGGTTTCCCATGCTTATATACTGAGCGGCGAGGCGGGAATGGGAAGAAAATCCCTGGCCAACGCATTTGCCCTCAGCCTGCTTTGCGAGAAGGGGATGGAGGAGCCCTATATGCAGTGCCATGCCTGCAAGCAGGTACTTTCCGGGAATCACCCGGATCTTATTTACGTGACACATGAAAAGCCCGCCAGCATCGGCGTGGATGATATAAGGGAGCAGATTAACGATACCATCCAGGTACGTCCCTACAGCAGTTATTATAAGATATATATAATGGATGAGGCGGAGAAGATGACCGTACAGGCACAGAACGCCCTTCTTAAGACCATTGAAGAGCCCCCTGCCTATGCGGTTATCCTGCTTTTGACCACCAACCAGGACGCATTCCTGCCCACCATCCTGTCAAGGTGTGTGCAGCTTAAGCTGAAGCCCTTAAAGGATTCCGTGGTAAAGGAATACCTGGTGCAGTCTCTGGGAGAAAATGAGAGCGAGGCTGATATTTATGCCGCTTTTGCCAGGGGCAATCTGGGCAAGGCCATCCATCTGGCCCAGTCAGAGGAGTTTGGGGTGATGTACAGGGAGATGCTCCATCTCCTGAAGCACATCAAGGATACGGATATATCCGGGCTTTTGGACTACATCCACAAGGTCAAGGAGGAGAACCTGGATATCCGGGAGTGCCTGGACTTTATGCAGATGTGGTACCGGGATATCCTGATGTATAAAACCACAAAGGATATTAACCTGCTGATATTCAAGGATGAATTCTCCGCTGTCAAGAGTGTCAGCACCACAAGCGGCTATGACGGTCTGGAGAAAATTCTGGAAGCCATTGACAAGGCCAGAATCAGGCTGGACGCCAACGTGAACACCGAACTGGTCATGGAGCTGATGCTTCTTACCATGAAGGAGAATTAGGACGTGTCAGGGCTGCAAGAGAAGGAGAACACAGAATGATTACAGTAATCGGGGTGCGCTTTCGCACCGCAGGAAAAATATATTATTTTGACCCAGCAGGTCGCCAGATTAAAACAGGCGACCACGTCATCGTGGAGACGGCCAGGGGCATTGAGTACGGGTATGTGGTCCTGGGAAACCGGGAAGTGGATGAGTCTAAGGTGGTCCCGCCCTTAAAATCAGTTATCCGTATGGCCACGGATGAGGATGAGGCGGCAGAGGCCAGGAACAAGCAGAAGGAAAGGGATGCCTTTAAAATCTGCCAGGAAAAAATCAAGAAGCATCACCTGGAGATGAAGCTCATTGACGCCGAATACACCTTTGACAACAACAAGGTGCTGTTTTATTTTACTGCGGACGGCAGAATCGATTTCAGGGAGCTGGTGAAGGACCTGGCCAGTGTGTTTAAGACCAGGATTGAGCTGCGCCAGGTAGGAGTCAGGGACGAGACTAAAATTATGGGAGGCATCGGCATCTGCGGAAGGGCCCTTTGCTGCCATTCCTATCTGTCTGAATTTATTCCTGTGTCCATCAAGATGGCAAAGGAGCAGAACCTGTCCCTGAATCCCACCAAGATATCAGGTGTGTGCGGACGTCTTATGTGCTGCCTTAAAAATGAAGAGGAAACATACGAGGTGTTAAACAGCAAGCTTCCCAATCCGGGAGACTATGTGACCACAAGTGACGGGTTAAAGGGCGAGGTACACAGCGTCAACGTGCTGCGCCAGCAGGTGAAGGTCATTGTGACCGTGGAACGGGACGAGAAAGAAATCAGGGAGTACAAGGTGGACCAGCTCAAGTTCAAGCCCAGGAAAAAGAAGGGCAAGGGCGGCGGTGAAAAGCACGGGGGCGACACGCCGGACGCAGAGCTGAAGCAGCTGGAAGCCCTTGAGAAGAAGGAAGGAAAGTCGAAGCTGGATGACAACTGATACAGTTACAGTGAAACACACTTGGCGTCAGGAAGGTGCCGTCATGCTGCGGGACGACGAGCGGATCGATGATTTGCAGCGCAACCATTATGGAATTATCCAGAGGAAGGGCGCGTTCTGCTTTGGCATGGACGCCGTCCTTCTGTCCGGCTTTGCCGTTGTGAAGAAGGGGGAAAAGGTGCTGGACCTGGGAACAGGCACGGGCATTATCCCCATTCTCCTGACGGCTAAGACGGAGGGAAGCCACTTTACCGGCCTGGAGATACAGGAAGAGTCAGCGGACATGGCCAGGCGGAGCGTGGCATATAATCATCTGGAAGACAAGGTGGACATTGTCACCGGAGATATCGTGGAGGCCAGCAGGTTATTTGCACTGGCTTCTTTTGATGTGGTAACCTCCAATCCCCCTTATATGAATGAATCCCATGGGCTTAAGAATCCGGGGGATGCCAAGGCCATTGCCCGCCATGAGGTGAAGTGTACGCTGGAGGATGTGGTGCGGGAGGGCACCCGGTTACTGAAACCGGGAGGCCGTTTCTGCATGGTCCACAGGCCCAGGCGGCTGATTGAAATTATCACTGTCATGAAGGGCCATGGCCTGGAGCCAAAGCGCATGAAGATGGTCCACCCTTATGCGGACCGGGAGGCCAACATGGTGCTCATAGAGGCTGTGAGGGGCGGCGGTCCCCTCCTTAAGATGGAAGCCCCGGTCATTGTCTTTGATGAGAACGGGGAGTATTCCCGGGAGATACGGACCACCTACGGATATTGACAACAGACGCAAAGCGTCCAACGGATAGAAGGGAGAGGCTCATGGCAGGAATACTTTATCTCTGCGCAACGCCAATCGGCAATCTGGAGGATATCACCTTCAGGGTACTCAGGACATTAAAGGAAGTGGATTTGATTGCGGCAGAGGATACACGCCACAGCATCAAGCTTCTGAATCATTTTGATATAAAAACGCCCATGACCAGCTACCATGAATATAACAAGGTGGACAAGGCCAGATACCTGGTGAGCCGGCTGGAGGAAGGGGTGAACATAGCCCTGATTACGGACGCGGGCACTCCTGGTATATCGGATCCGGGGGAGGAGCTGGTAAGGCAGTGCTATGAGGCGGGAATCCAGGTCACATCCCTTCCCGGCCCCGCAGCGTGTATCACGGCCCTCACCATGTCGGGGCTTTCCACCAGGAGATTCTGCTTTGAGGCCTTTCTTCCCTCTGAGAAGGGGGATAAAAAGGAGAGGGCTAGAATCTTGGAGGAGCTTAGGCAGGAGACCAGGACCATTATCGTGTATGAGGCGCCCCACCATCTGGTGAAAACACTTGAAGATTTATATGAAGTCCTTGGGGACAGGAACATAACCATATGCAGGGAGCTTACGAAAAAATATGAGACAGCCTCCAGGACCACGTTCTTGGAAGCCCTGGAACATTGCCGTGAGGAGGAGCCCAAAGGTGAGTGTGTCATAGTAATAGAAGGAAAGCCTCTGGAGAAGCTGCGAAGGGAGCAGATAAGCCGCTGGGAAGAGATGGAAATTGGAGAGCATCTGGCCTACTATACGGACCAGGGCATGGATAAAAAGGAAGCCATGAAGGCCGTGGCAAAGGACCGGGGAATCACAAAGCGGGATGTGTACCAGAAACTTCTGTAAAAGACCCATAAGAGATAGAAAGAACCTGCGGCTTATGTGCCTTCTGATGTTGAGAAGGAGCCGCAGGTTCTCTCTATGTACGTGTTTTGATTACTCGGTGACATTAAGGCCGGCTAACTTAGCCAGCGCAACAACGGACTGACGGGATACTTTCTTGCCTTCATATTCCAGCAAATCGTCAGTACTTCCGGTGAAGATGTCGGCACATTCTGCCTTCTTCAGGATAATACAGTCATCCTGAACCGTAATTTCAAGACCATCTTTCACATCCAAATCAAGGCTTCTTCTTAATTCGATGGGAAGGGTGATTCTGCCGAGTTCATCCAATTTACGGATAACACCTGTAGTTTTCATGGTTAATACCCCCTTGTGTAATGTATTCGCCCCATTTGTACAAATTTAACTTACCAAATTCAGGGAGCAAAGTCAATATATGTAAATGTCAGAATTGGTAAGAAATGTAAGAGAACAGTAAAGTTAGCAAAAAGCGACAAAAAATATTTCTTGACAAATTCTTACGTTTCCTGTAGTATTACTTTGATGTTCAAAGTATTTCCTCTGAGCAAGCAAAAGAAGGAAGGCATGAGTCCGCTGATTGCTGATGGATTCGGGATGGGTAAGAAGAATGACAACAAGAATCGTAGGAACCGGCTCATATGTACCGGAGCAGATTGTGACCAATGACGACCTTGCAAAGATTGTGGAGACCAACGACGAGTGGATCCGCAGCCGGACGGGGATAGGGGCGAGAAGAATCGCCACCAACGAAAGTACCTCCTATATGGCGGCTGAAGCATCCGTCAATGCGCTGGAGAATGCAGGTGTAAAGCCTGAGGAAATAGACCTTATACTGCTGGCCACCTCATCGCCGGATTACTGTTTTCCCAATGGGGCATGTGAGGTACAGGGCAGGATAGGCGCGACAAACGCGGCCTGCTTTGACGTTAGCGTGGCCTGCACCGGTTTTGTGTACGCGCTGAACACAGCCCATGCGTTTATAAGCAGCGGCATCTATAAGACGGCCCTGGTGATTGGCGCGGATGTGCTCAGCAAGCTGATTGACTGGACGGACCGGGGAACCTGTGTGTTATTTGGAGACGGCGCGGGCGCAGTGGTGGTAAAGGCCGATGAAACCGGTATTCTGGGGATGAACATGCACTCAGACGGAACAAAAGGCGGAGTGCTGACCTGCGGTTCCAGGACCAATGGAAATTTCCTCCTGGGCAAGAAGCCGGAGCTGGGATATATGACCATGGACGGCCAGGAGGTATTCAAATTTGCGGTAAAAAAGGTACCCCAGTGTATCACCGAGGTGCTGGAAGATACAGGAGTGAAGGCCGAGGATGTCAGGTATTTTGCCATCCACCAGGCCAATTACAGGATCATTGAATCCATAGCAAAACGCCTGAAGGTAAATATAGACCGTTTCCCGGTCAACATGGAACACTATGGCAATACGTCAGGGGCATCGGTTCCCATCCTGTTGGATGAGATGAACCGGAAGGGAATGCTGTCAGCCGGTGATAAAGTGGTGCTGTCAGGATTCGGCGCAGGCCTTACCTGGGGCGCGGCGCTGTTAGAGTGGTAAAAATAAAATTATAATATAAATTAAGAAAATGTAAAAGGAGAACAACAACCATGTTAGAGAAGATGAAAGAAATTATTGCAGAGCAGTTAAGCGTAGAGGCAGACACCGTTACAGAGGCTTCCTCCTTCAAGGAAGATTTAGGAGCTGATTCCTTAGACCTGTTCGAGCTGGTTATGGCTCTGGAGGATGAGTACTCCGTGGAGATTCCTGCTGAGGACTTAGAGCAGTTAACCACAGTCGGAGAGGTTATGAACTACTTAAAAGCCAAGGGTGTAGAGGCATAAATAGCAGATAGGGTTTGACAACGGCGTGTGGATGAATTGAAGCACGCTGTTACTTTAATAGGGGAGAGCCCAGGAAATGTAGAACTGGAGGTAGAACAATGAAAACAAGAATTACAGAAATGTTAGGAATTGAATATCCTATTATTCAGGGCGGCATGGCCTGGGTAGCAGAACACAACCTGGCGGCAGCCGTATCCGAGGCAGGCGGTTTCGGACTGATCGGCGGCGCCAACGCACCAGGGGAAGTGGTGCGGGACGAGATTCACAAGGCCAGGGAGCTGACGAGTAAGCCTTTTGGCGTCAATGTCATGCTGCTGAGCCCCCATGCGGAGGATGTGGCTAAGGTGGTTGTGGAGGAAGGCATCAAGGTGGTTACCACCGGCGCCGGAAACCCCGAAAAATATATGGAAATGTGGAAGGCAGCAGGCATCAAGGTGATTCCCGTGGTTGCAAGCGTGGCCCTGGCCCGCCGTATGGAGAAATACGGGGCGGACGCAGTGGTGGCTGAGGGCATGGAGTCCGGCGGCCATATAGGAGAGCAGACCACCATGACTCTGGTTCCACAGGTGGCGGACGCTGTTTTCATCCCAGTTATCGCGGCAGGCGGTATCGGAGACGGAAGAGGGATGGCCGCAGCCTTTATGCTGGGCGCTGAGGCAGTCCAGATGGGAACCAGGTTTGTGGTTGCCAAAGAATCCATTGTACATGAAAATTATAAGCAGCGCATTATCAAGGCCAAGGACATCGATTCCACGGTTACAGGACGCAGCCACGGCCATCCTGTAAGAGGACTCAGGAACCAGATGACCAGAGAATACATCAAGCTGGAGCAGGAGGGCAAATCCTTTGAGGAACTGGAGTACCTGACTCTGGGAACCCTGCGCAAGGCAGTCATGGAAGGCGATGTAAACGGCGGAACCGTTATGGCCGGACAGATTGCAGGCATGATATCCAAGGAGCAGACCTGTAAGGAGATGATGGAGGAAATCATGGCTCAGGCAGGAAAACTGATGCATTGGAATTAGGGACCTGGGACGCAGGCGCCGGATTGGATGGAAACAGACAGGATTTAGGATAAGGAGATTACAGGTATGAGCAAGATTGCATTTATTTTCCCTGGACAGGGAGCCCAGGCCTGCGGAATGGGTAAGGATTTCTATGAGCAGACTGAGACCGGAAAAAGAATCTTTGACAAGGCAACGCAGTTAATGGGATTTTCCATGCCGGAGCTGTGCTTTGAGGAAAATGACAGGCTGGATATCACGGAATACACCCAGGCAGCCATGGTAACCGCCAGCATCGCCATGATGCGTGTTCTGGAAGAAAATGGAATCAAGCCGGATGTGGCGGCGGGACTCAGCCTTGGAGAATACTGCGCCCTGGCAGCGGCAGGAGTCATGAGTGATGAGGATGCCATCCGGACGGTCCGCCAGAGGGGAATCCTCATGCAGGAGGCCGTACCTGTGGGCGAGGGCGCCATGGCAGCCATCCTGGCCCTGGACGCGGCAGCCATCGAGGAAGTGACAGGAGCCATGGAAGGCGTGTGGATTGCTAATTATAACTGTCCGGGACAGATTGTAATTTCCGGTGAGAAGGCAGCAGTGGAAGAAGCCTGTGAGAAGTTAAAGGCAGCCGGGGCAAAGAGGGCGGTAATGCTGAATGTCAGCGGACCCTTCCATTCCAGTATGCTGACAGCCGCTGGCGAAAAGCTGGGCCAGATCCTTTCCCAGGTGGAGCTTCATGAGCCGCGGATTCCTTATGTGGCCAATGTGACGGCACAGTATGTAAAGAGCGCCGCAGAGGTAAAGGAACTGCTCACAAGGCAGGTTTCATCCTCAGTCAGATGGCAGCAGAGCGTGGAGGCCATGATCGGGGACGGCGTGGACACCTTCATCGAGATTGGCCCCGGTAAGACCCTGGCCGGTTTTATGAAGAAGATAAGCCGGGACGTGAAGACCCTCAATGTGGAAAAATTAGAAGATATCGCAAAAGTAGTGGAAGCACTTAAATCATAAGCAGGAGGAGAGACCATATGCTGGAAGGAAAGATTGCACTGGTAACAGGCGCAAGCCGCGGAATCGGCCGTCAGATTGCCCTTACACTGGGCCGGGAAGGCGCAGCCGTAATCGTGAATTATAATGGCTCTGCGGCAAAGGCAGAGGAAGTAGTTAAGGAAATCGAAGCAGCAGGAGGCAGGGCTGAGGCAGTTCAGTGCAATGTTTCCGATTTTGAGAGCTGCGGCAGGATGATGGCGGACGTGGTTTCCAGGTATGGCCGTCTGGATATCCTGGTAAACAATGCGGGAATCACCAGGGACAACCTGCTGATGAAGATGTCGGAGGAAGATTTCGACGCTGTCATAAGCACGAACCTGAAGGGCGTATTTAACTGCATCAAGCACATTTCCCGCCAGATGTTAAAGCAGAAGGCAGGAAGAATCATCAACATCTCCTCCGTATCAGGAGTTCTGGGCAATGCGGGCCAGGCCAATTACTGCGCAGCCAAGGCCGGCGTTATCGGCATCACCAAATCAGCTGCCAGGGAGCTGGCCAGCAGGGGAATTACGGTGAATGCGGTGGCTCCCGGTTTCATTGCCACGGAGATGACCGATGTTCTCAGTGACAGCGTAAAGGCAGCTGCCACGGAGCAGATTCCAATGAAACATTTCGGAAGCACGGAGGATATTGCAGAGACAGTTGCTTTCCTGGCTTCCGATAAGGCAGGATATATCACAGGCCAGGTCTTAAGCGTAGACGGCGGAATGGCCATGTAGGATGACCTGGAATACGTTCCGGGCTGTAAAAGAACAGGAGTGAGATTAGTATGAAAACAAGAGTAGTAGTAACCGGCATGGGTGCCATTACTCCCATTGGAAATGATGTGGAGAGCTTCTGGCAGGGGCTTAAGGATAAGACAGTCGGAATCGGCCCCATTACTTATTTTGACACAACCGAATACAAGTGCAAGCTGGCCGCGGAGGTAAAGGGATTTGACCCCAAACAGTACATGGATGCCAAGGCAGCCCGCCGTATGGAGGCATTTTCACAGTTTGCAGTGGCTGCGTCCAAGGAAGCCCTGGAGCAGTCCGGCATTGATATGGAGAAGGAGGATCCCTACCGCGTAGGCGTGTGCGTGGGATCCGGCATCGGCTCTCTCCAGGCCATGGAAAAGGATATAAAGAAGCTGAACGAGAAGGGCCCCAGCCGTGTGAATCCCCTTTTGGTTCCCCTCATGATAAGCAACATGGCGGCAGGCAATGTTGCCATCCAGTTCGGACTTAAGGGAAAATGCTTTAACGTGGTAACTGCATGTGCAACCGGAACCCATTCCATCGGTGAGGCATTCCGTTCCATTCAGTACGGCGAGGCGGATGTGATGGTGGCCGGCGGAGCAGAGGCCAGCATTACGCCAATCGGCATTGCGGGATTTACCTCCCTTACAGCCCTGAACACCACAGAGGACGTTTCCAGGGCATCCATCCCCTTTGACGAGGACAGAAATGGTTTTGTTATGGGCGAGGGAGCCGGCGTGGTAGTGCTGGAATCCCTGGAACACGCAAAGGCCAGAGGAGCCAATATCCTGGCAGAGGTAGTGGGATACGGCGCCACCTGTGACGCATTCCACATCACTTCCCCGGCAGAGGACGGAAGCGGCGCAGCCCGTGCCATGGAGAATGCCATGAAGGATGCAGACATCACGGCAGAGGATATTGACTATGTCAATGCCCACGGCACCAGCACCCATCACAATGATTTGTTTGAGACAAAGGCCATTAAGCTGGCTTTGGGAGACCATGCGGGAAAGGTGAAAATCAACTCCACCAAATCCATGATTGGCCATCTCCTGGGAGCGGCAGGCGGCGTGGAGTTTATCACCTGTGTGAAGTCCATCCAGGACGGATTCGTCCATGCCACAGTGGGACTTGAGAAGCCGGGAGAGGGCTGCGACCTGGATTACACCATGGGTGACGGCGTATCCATGAACGTGGATGTGGCCATCAGCAATTCCCTGGGATTTGGCGGACATAATGCCAGCCTGATTGTGAAAAAGTTCAGCGAATAATAGGAGGCCATGAGCTATGAACGTAGATGAAATCATAAAATTGATGCAGGCAGTTTCCGACAACGGGCTGACCAGCCTGGAGTTAAAGGAAGGGGAGCTTAAGCTTTCACTGAAACGTGAAAAGGAGATGCCTCAGATTGTGACGGTAAGCGCTCCGTCTGCAGACGCAGCGTCCATGCAGATGGCAGCTGTGCAAAGCGGCCTGGCAGCCCCGTCCATGATGTCTCCTGCCATGATGCCCCAGGGCGTGATGCCTCAGGCAGCCCAGGACACGGCTGCCGGCGCTGATATCGGTTCAGACAAGGTAGTTACCTCCCCCTTGGTGGGAACCTTCTACAATGCCTCCTCACCGGACGCAGCTCCCTTTGTACAGGCGGGAGATACCGTGAAAAAGGGCCAGGTACTGGGAATTATCGAAGCCATGAAGCTGATGAATGAGATTGAGAGCGAATACGACGGCGTAGTGGAAGCTGTCCTTGTGAACAACGAGGAAGTGGTGGAATACGGCCAGCCATTGTTCCGCATCAAATAACATCAAAGACGGAGGGATTTAAGGATATGTTGATGGGAGTTAAAGAAATCCAGGAAATCATACCGCACAGGCATCCTTTCCTGCTGGTGGACTGTATCGAGGAGCTGGAACCGGGCGTGCGCGCCGTTGGCTATAAATGCGTGACCTATGATGAGTCATTTTTCAAGGGACACTTTCCCCAGGAGCCGGTTATGCCGGGCGTGCTGCTGGTTGAGGCCCTGGCCCAGACAGGGGCTGTTGCCATTCTGTCCCAGGAAGGGTTCAGGGGAAAGGTGGCTTACTTTGGAGGCATTGAAAAGGCCAAGTTCAAACGCAAGGTAGTGCCGGGCGACAAGGTAAAGCTGGAATGCGAAATCATCAAGCAGAAGGGACCTGTGGGAGTGGGAAAAGCTACTGCAACGGTTGACGGAAAGCTGGCGGTGAGCGCAGAGCTTACATTCATGGTAGGTTAGGGAATCGAGGGAGAATGCCGATGTTTAACAAGATTTTGATTGCCAATAGAGGTGAGATTGCGGTCCGCGTTATCCGGGCCTGCCGTGAGATGGGGATTCAGACCGTGGCCGTATATTCCGAGGCTGACAGGGACTGTCTTCACACTATGCTGGCTGACGAGGCCATCTGTATCGGGCCGGCGCCGTCCACGGACAGCTATCTGAATATTGAGAGGATTCTGGCTGCCACGGTGGCCATGAAGGCGGACGCCATCCATCCGGGATTCGGCTTCCTGTCTGAGAATGCCAGGTTTGCCAAGCTGTGCGCCGAGTGCAATATTGCGTTTATCGGACCCAGCGCGGAAATCATCAATAAGATGGGCAATAAATCCGAAGCCCGAAAGACCATGATGGAAGCAGGGGTGCCTGTGGTGCCCGGCAGCAAGGAACCGGTGCACACGGCGGAGGACGGTCTGGCCATGGCAAAAGAAATCGGCTTCCCGGTGATGATTAAGGCATCATCAGGCGGCGGCGGTAAGGGCATGAGGATTTCCAGGAGCCAGGAGGACTTTACAGAGCTGTTTAACGCGGCTCAGATGGAGTCGGTGAAGGGATTTTCCGACGACACCATGTATATTGAGAAATACATTGAAAAGCCAAGGCATGTGGAATTCCAAATCATGGCCGACAAGCACGGCAATGTGGTCCATCTGGGAGAGCGCGACTGCTCCATCCAGAGACGCCACCAGAAGGTGCTGGAGGAAGCCCCCTGTGATGTAATTTCCCCCGGCCTGCGAAAAGCCATGGGCGACACCGCTGTAAAGGCAGCCAAGGCAGTGGGGTATGAGAACGCGGGAACCATTGAATTCCTTTTAGATAAGGATAAGAACTTTTACTTCATGGAGATGAATACCAGGATTCAGGTGGAGCATCCTGTTACTGAGATGGTCACGGGAATGGACCTGATTAAGGAGCAGATCCGGGTGGCGGCAGGGGAAACCTTAAGCGTCAGCCAGGAGGATGTGAGGATTGAAGGCCATGCCATTGAGTGCCGTATCAATGCCGAGAATCCATCTAAAAACTTCATGCCCTGTCCGGGACGCATCACCAATGTGCACATCCCCGGAGGCAACGGAGTCCGTGTGGACACCCATATTTACAATGATTACAAGGTGCCTGCAAACTATGACTCCATGCTGATGAAGCTGATCGTGTATGACAAGGACCGGGAGGCGGCCATCTCCAAGATGCGCAGCGCACTGGGCGAGGTAATCATTGAGGGAATTGAGACAAATATCAACTTCCAGTACGAAATCCTGGAAAATGACGCATTCCAGCAGGGAGATACGGATACCAGCTTTATTGAGAAGCATTTCCCGGACTATGTGCGGTGATTTTGCTTACTCCGGGGAAGGAAACTTCGACGATACTAAGCTGGGAAAGACCCCGCTAAGTATCGCGAAGTGCTCAAAGCAAGTGCTCAATGCAGAAAGGAAATTGCTATGTTGCGGAACATGTTCAAAAAAAACGTATACGAAAATAGATACGAAATATAAGCCCCAGGCCGGTTCCGACCAGGAGCCGGTGATCCCGGAAGGATTATGGCGCAAATGTAACAAGTGCGGGCAGCCAATCTATGTGGAAGACGTAAAGAACAATTACTACGTATGTCCCAAGTGCAACGGCTATTTCCGTGTTCATGCATACCGCCGTATCGAGATGCTGGCGGATGAGGGAACCTTTGAGGAGTGGAACAAGGAAATGCCTTTTTCCAACCCCCTGAATTTTCCGGGATACGAGAAAAAGGTCCTGGCTGCCAGGGAAAAGAGCCGCCTCAACGAAGCCATTGTCACAGGCAAATGCAAAGTTGACGGAAATCCCGCTGTCGTGGGCGTCTGCGATGCCCGTTTTATCATGAGCAGCATGGGCCATGTGGTGAGTGAAAAAATCACCGACGCTATAGAGCGCGCCACCAGGGAAAAACTGCCGGTTATCCTCTTTGCCTGCTCAGGCGGAGCCAGGATGCAGGAGGGCATCGTATCCCTGATGCAGATGGCCAAGACCTCCGCTGCCTTAAAGCGTCATCATGAGGCAGGGCAGCTGTTTATCAGCGTGCTCACGGACCCTACCACGGGAGGCGTCACAGCCAGCTTTGCCATGCTGGGCGACATCATCCTGGCAGAGCCCCACGCGCTGATAGGATTTGCGGGTCCCAGGGTCATTGAGCAGACCATTGGACAGAAGCTGCCGGAAGGGTTCCAGCGCTCTGAATTCCTGCTGGAACATGGATTTGTGGATAAGATTGTGGAGCGGAAGGAGCAGAAAAGGGTCATTGGCCAGATTCTGTATATGCACCGCAGCCACAAGATGAATATAGAATTAAAGAATCCGGTGGAGACAGCCAGGACGTTTGTGGATAAACCATCTAAATTACAGCCAGACGGTGGAAAAACAGCCTGGGATACGGTGCTTCTCTCCAGGAAGTCCGACCGTCCCGTTGCCACGGATTATATCAACGCCCTGTTTGATGAATTCATTGAATTCCACGGGGACCGGTATTTTAAGGATGACGGGGCCATTGTGGGCGGCGTTGCCATGTTCCACGGTATGCCCGTAACGGTCATCGGACAGCAGAAGGGCAAGAACACCAAGGACAACATCACCCGCAACTTCGGAATGCCCTCCCCTGACGGCTACCGCAAGGCGCTGCGCCTGATGAAGCAGGCAGAGACCTTCGGACGTCCGGTAGTCTGCTTTGTGGATATGCCGGGAGTTTTTTGCGGACTGGAGGCAGAGGAGAGGGGACAGGGAGAGGCCATTGCCAGAAACCTGTTTGAGATATCTGACCTCAAGGTGCCGGTGCTCTCCATTGTAATCGGAGAGGGCGGAAGCGGCGGTGCGCTGGCCATGGCTGTGGCCGACGAGGTGTGGATGCTGGAAAATGCCATTTACTCCATCCTTTCACCGGAGGGCTTTGCCTCCATTCTGTATAAGGACAGCAAGAAGGCGCCGGATGCCGCCAAGGTTATGAAGGTGACGGCTAAGGACCTTTTACAGCTTACGCTGATTGAACGCATCGTGCCTGAGGAACAGCCAGCATGCACGGACAATCTCTACCGTCTCGCTGAATATATGGACAGCGCCATGGCAGAGTTCTTTAAAACGTATCTCGCCATGAGCGATGAGGAGCTTAGGGAACACAGGTACCAGAGATTTAGGAGAATGTAATGAGTGATTTAAAACCATTGGTAATCGGGGATTTAGTAGTTGAAAAGCCAATCATCCAGGGAGGAATGGGAGTAGGTATCAGCCTGCACAAGCTGGCCGGAGCCGTGGCCAAGGCCGGCGGCATGGGCATCATATCAGCTGCCCAGATTGGCTTCAGGGAGCCGGATTTCACCACCAATTTCGTGGAAGTAAACGTAAGATCCATCCACAGGGAGATGAAGCTGGCCAGGGAAATCGTACCCCAGGGCGCGATTGGTTTCAATATCATGGTGGCTACCAAGCACTATGACATGTGGGTTAAGGAGGCTGTGAAGGCAGGCGCCGACATCATCATATCAGGCGCCGGACTCCCTGTATCCCTGCCTGAATATGTGGAAGCCGCCTATGCCGAGATGGAGGAAAAGCCGGCCCGCAGGATTAAGCTGGCGCCCATTGTGTCATCTGCCAAGTCAGTCATGGTCATCTGTAAGATGTGGGACAGGAAATGCCACATTGCCCCGGATCTGGTTGTGGTGGAGGGATCGTTAGCCGGAGGCCATCTGGGATTCTCACTGGACCAGCTGTCCGCCTATGGAGCAGACACCGCCGATGTGCCAGTCACTTATGACCAGGATGCCTATGACAGGGAAGTAAAGGCTGTCATGAAGGTGGTGGAGGAATATGGTGCCAAGTACGGCAGGCATATACCTGTGGTCACGGCAGGGGGCATCTATACCCATGAGGACGTGATGCACCAGCTGGAGCTGGGAGCTGACGGCGTCCAGGTTGCCACCAGGTTTGTGACGACCGAGGAGTGCGATGCCTCCGACGCCTATAAGCAGGCTTATATAAATGCCGGCAAGGAAGATATTGTCATCACCCAGAGCCCTGTGGGCATGCCGGGAAGGGCAATCTTAAATCCGTTCTTAAGCCGGATCAAGGGCGGCAGCAGGCCGGCCATCAAGTCCTGCTTCCAGTGCCTGGAGCACTGTGACATCAGGACCATTCCCTACTGCATTACCATGGCGCTGGTAAATGCGGCAGAGGGGGATACAGACCACGGTCTTTTATTCTGCGGAAGCAATGCTTACCGCGCAAAAAAAATTGATACTGTGGATAACGTGATGAAAGAATTAACAGGAGAGCTGGCTTAATGCCGGCTCTTTTTTCTTTATTTTACAAGGAATTTTAGTTGTAAGGAACAGATGGACAAGCCTTATCCCCAGATAATTAACAAAGATATTCACAAGTTATCCACATTATCCACCATCGGATATCCAAAGCTGTGCCATGACCATTCTATCTGTCATTTTTATTACGGTTCTCTTTCATTTTCAACCTGCCCATTGACCCTCAAATGGGAAGGTTTTAAAATGTAGCTATGAAAAAACTGAATGAAACAGAGGGTGTGAAGATGGAAAAAGCGTTGGAGGAGAAAACAGGGGGATATCTCATAGGCGACGTGGCCCAGATGGTCGGCCTCAGCAGGGATGCCCTGCGTTTTTATGAAAAAAAAGGGATTATCCGCGCGGATAAGAAGGAAAACGGATACAGATACTATTCGGAGGATGATATCTACAGATTGATGTACATACTTTACCACAGAAAGATGAATACCAGCCTGGAAGAGATTGGGGGCCTGATGAGCGGACAGAACTCCACATCCGTTATGAGGCAGCATGTCAGGCAGCGCATGGCTGAGGAGGAGGAAGCCCTCAGACGGCACAACCAGGCAATTATGAGGCTTAAGCTGGTGGAAAAGGATATAAGCCGCATAGAGGCGTGCATGGGCAGGTACTCCATAAGGAAATTCCCCAAGGCATATGTGATGGCCAACTGTTCGGACCTGCAGGAGGGATTAAGAACGTGGTTTAAGCTGTCCTCCACCATTGCGGGACTGGATATGGCCTATTTTTATAATGTACTCACCTACACGGGACAGGAGCTGGAGGAAAAAGGAACCCAGCTCCTGCTCTATGAGGAATTGGAGAAGGGGCTGGGCCAGGAGTTTGACCGGAGTCTGTATTCGATGACCGAGGAACCGGAATGTATCTATACCATTATAGAATCAGAATATACTCTTCCGGATTTTGACATGATTCACAAGATGGTCCACTGGGCCCATAAACATGGTCTGGAGCCCACGGAGCGCGTCTATGCCAATGATATGACGTCCTTTTTTGCAAAGGACAGGACTACATATTGCCTGGAAATCTATATGCCTTTTAAGAGGATAGCGTCCCCGGTATGATATGGGAGAGCTTGGGGATGGTTGTTGGGTGGTGGTATAGCCCGTATCTTTATCCCTACCCGTTATCCGCCAGTGTTTCCTTGTTGCTGTCCCCGTCCTCCTTGGGATTGCCGAAGTTCTGTATAAAGTCAATCATAAAAGAGGATACGGTCACTGTTATAAGTGAATATACGATGCGTCCTGCCGGGATATACGACAGGGACAGCACCAGCACGGATATGTCCGTCAGCAGGTATGCCCTGGATATACGGCAGCCCGTAACCTTGGAGATGACCAGGGCCAGGGCGTCGTCCCCGGCGCAGGAAGCTCCCTGGCGGACCACAAGGCTGCAGCCGGTACCGATGAAGCATCCGCCTGCCAGAGCCGCCAGAAGGGGGTAATCAGCCAGACTCGGAAGTACCGGGGGAAACAGTTCCCAGAGCCGGAAGAATCCGGCCATACATATGGTTGCAAAGATGGAGGTCTTAAGGAAATCCTTGCCCAGGAAACGAAAGCCCAGGGCATAGCTTAAGGCGTCCAGCACAGGTGACAGTATGGAAGATGACATGCCAAACCAGAAATGAAAGAGCAGTATCAGTCCCAGAATACCTCCCTCCGTTATATCCGCCTGCTGGTGGATATTGTAGATACCAAAGGTGGTAATGGCTGTACCGAGGATAATGGATAACACAGTCCTTGGGGGAAAGGTTAAGGATAATTCCTGTACAGCGCGGCAAGCCAGCTTCTTCAGCTGCTTCATAATAAAACGTCCTTTCTGTAAATGGGTTATAAAACCGGTTAGGGGCGGTCCGGGAATCCAAGAGATTCCGGGCCGCCCTGTTATGTTGTAGTACCAGTATACCTCATGTACCCCGGGGGATGTCAAGTGGGGACTTTATCCAGACCATTATTTGATGCCATCAATCGAAGCCATCAGCCGGAGTCATCAGTCCAGCTTTTCCGTGCCGGAATCCACGATTCTGCCCTTGCTGTCTGTCTTATAATATACATCGTCGGAATCCTTTACGTTTTTCTTGTTCTTTACCAGCTTGCCGGATGTGCTGATGAGGTAGGTTTCATCCTTATAGGTTACGGGCTGATATTTGGTGCCTTCCTCGGCTTCCAGCCTTCTGCCCTTCACATAGATGGAATCACCGTCAATGCCATCGGTTCCAGCGCCCTTTTTGCTGCCGGATTTCTCAAAGCTGTAGTAATATTTGTCGCCGTCAATTTCCATGGTCATGGTGCCTGTTTTCATGGCTCCTTCCTTAGGGGAATCTCCGAAGTAGTATACAAATACGCCGTCCTCGTCCTCATCCGGAATTTCGTTTACGTCCTCGATTTCCTCGGCAGAGCGGATGGTCTTTCCATTCTCCTCAAATTCAATGCGGTAGAGGCCCTGAAGCATTTTTCCGTTTACATCAAAGCCATAGTACTGCCCGTTGATTTTTTTGATCTGGGCTGTTACAAGGTTTCCGTTTGACTCGGCATAGAACCAATGGGCCTCGTCATCGTCGTGTGCCTCCGGGTCCACATCCTCGCTGGGAACGGTTTTGAACCAGCCCGTGGACATCCAGCACTCCTCCTCCGTGTTATAATATTTATTTACAGTAGAGGAGGATGCGGTGCCGGGATTATTGTACCATTCAAAGTGGGCTGCGCCGTTTTCGTCAAAACGGTATTTCCGTCCGTTGATTTTCTTGGAGTCGTTGTCCACGGTCTTTTTGCCGTTGGTGGAAAAATAAAACCAGTAACCGTCTCCATCCCTGTCATCATCCTCATCATTGACAGCCGGAATGTACTTCCATCCTGTGGCCATGCGGCCGTCGCCGTTATCGCTGCAATAGTACATGCTGCTTTTCCATGCGTCGTCATCGGTCAGCATTTCCCCGCTCTCGTCAATCCATCCGTATAGCATGTGTCCTTCGTCGTCAAAGGTAAACTTGACCTGGCCGGTGGAGGTGGGTAGGGTGACAAATTTCACATTGTCGCTGCTGCCGGATTTCTTTACCGCCTTGCCGTTGGACTGGAAATAGTACCACCACTCATCCGGCTCATCTGAGCCAGAGTCTTCATTTTCAATGGAACGCCACTGGTTTGTCACCATTGCCCCTGCTGAGTTGACATAGAAATAATTGTCATCGTCCTCAATCAGCTGGTTTTTAGCCATGTTTCCGTCGGAATCCAGATAGAACCAGTTGTTGCCGGATTTCTTGAATACATCGGTGGCTTTGCTGCCATCGTTGTTATAATAGACCCATTCGCCGTTTTCCTCAGCCCATCCGGTGGCTGCAAATGATACCAGTGCGCTTCCCATGGTCAGGGCCATGGCTGCACATGGAATCAGAAACCATTTTGCCTGTCTTTTCATAATCATGTCTCCTTTCAGTCTGTCATTCAGTCCATTGATTTCAGGATTATCACCTTAATTGTCTTTTTGGGGGATGCGGCTGCCGTTTCGCCGGTGTTCTGGCCGGCGCCGCACGTTGTCATCACTGACATGGTGAGAATATACTATGGAGCTGCTCCAGGGTCAATAGAAGTTATGTAAACGTAAAGAACCGTAAATTTTACGCAATCCGGTGTAATAATTCTTACGGAGAAGGGGCAATTATGAATATTTGGGAAAGATTGGGGGAAACGATCCGTATCGGGTATCTGTATGGGTATATTCCGCGGGGCCGGGAATAGAATGGAATAAGAATGCCATGAAACAGGCGGAAAAACATGCTGAATTATCTATGGGCAGGAATGACACTGACGGGAATACTCTGGGGGGCGCTTCACGGTCAGATGACGGCTGTGACCGATGGTGCAATCCAGGCATCAAAGGAGGCGGTGACGCTGTGCATCACCATGCTGGGCGTCATGACGCTGTGGACCGGGGTACTGGAAATCGGACACCGCTCCGGGTTGGTGGACCAGCTGGCAAAAAGAATGGGGCCAATACTCACCTTCCTTTTTCCAAAGCTGGACCCGGAGGGAGAGGCAAGGAAGCAGATAAGCGTCAATATGATTGCCAACATACTGGGGCTGGGGTGGGCCGCCACACCGGCCGGCTTAAAGGCCATGGAGGAGCTGAAAAAGGTGGAGGAGGAGTGCAGAACGGGCGGCGCGGCCGGACAAAAAGATTCAGCCGGCCGGAGCGCTGCGGCCAGACAGGAGGGGACGGCCAGCAATGAGATGTGTACATTTCTCATTATCAACATATCCTCCTTACAGCTTATACCCATGAACATGATTGCGTACCGGAGCCAGTACGGAAGCGTGAATCCCACGGCTATAGTGGGTCCCGCCCTGGCGGCTACCTTTATCAGCACTGTGGTTGCGGTGATATTCTGTAAAGTTATGGACCGGTAGATGCGGGGGGTGGCCGTTGGGCGCTGCCGTAGTACAGTTATTCGCGCCGTTACCTATCTGAAAGAACTGGACTTTATTGAAAAGCAGAATCAATCCAGCAAGGCCGGGGGCAGCACCAGCAACCTTTATATCATCAAGTCATCTATGATCGTCCAAAAAGAGAAATGTACCCGTGAACCGGTGGCTGCTCACCATCCACAAAGATAGTGGGTCTAGAGAATCAGATTTGCACAATGCAATTCTGGTTTTGGAAGGTGCTTTTTGATGTTGGACATAACGTGACGGTCATATTATCCGCCACCACAAGGCCAGATTATGAAGAATCGGGATAGTAACGTGGATTGCATTTTGATGCTCACGTCTGGATTGCGGGCGTCAGAGAAATCAGGTGGCTAAAAAAGTTTGTTTTGGTTTGCCGAAGCTCAACGTGACGGCGCTTTATGCCGTCACATGAAACGTCCCGTAAGGGTGTGCAGAACCTGCCTACAGCCCTGATTGCATACTCACTAGAGTTTTGGTATAATTTAAGAGACATAAAACGGCGGATCTCCAATATTTAAAATATACCAGGAGGATAAACTCTATGTTATTTGATATTTATGGAATACTAAAGGATTCTTTTGAGCTGTTTGTCAAAGCAAAGGGGCATTTAACTGCAAGATTTTCATATTCCAGAGCTTTTAAAAAAGCTATAGAGGACTGCAAAGAGAATAGAGACATAAGCAAAGAATTCTCCGCTAAATTGGTAAATTCAAAAAAGCCCCGGCTGCAAGATGCGTTTAAACATGCGTTAAACACATCTGAGGGCGCACGGGAATTGGAAATAAGTCTGCATCAAATTCTTATGGATGCAGATATAGAATCGGCTGAAAAAGAAAATTCATATTTCTTTTCCCGATTATTTTTTTATCTTTTACAAACTGCAGAGTATTCAAAAAAGATCATTTCCATGAGAGCTGATGTTGAACTGTCGGAAAACCATCAAATGCTTAAACGCATTCTAATTCAAGAGGACGGGAATACAAAAAAAATACAGTCTCCCCGCATTTTAACCCGCTATGCTCCTAAGATACAGGAACAACTTGTCGGGAGGGAAAACGATTTAAAGAATATTCTTGTAATGCTCAATGAAAAAAGCAAAATTGTTATTGTTAACGGCATGGGCGGCATAGGAAAGACCGCTCTGTGCCGGGAGTTGTTCTATGACAGGGAGATCATCAGCCAACTGGCATGGGTCAATTACAAAGGAAATTTACTCAATGATTTAGTGGAGCAGTTTTATTTTCCTATTTTCAGCAGCGACTGTCCATATAGTGAACGTTTAGACCGGTTGCTATTATTTTTGTGGGAAGAAATCAAAGAAACTGCCTTTTTATTTGTGGATAACGTCAATGTGACGGAGGCGGATGACCAGAATCTCCACATTCTTGACAGCTTCCGATGTAAAGTAATTTGCACATCCAGAATTCGGCGGCTAGGATCATTCAGCGTATATGATCTTGATTTTTTAAATGAATCTAAATGTATAGAACTGTTCGAAAATTATTATCGGAAACTAGAATCAGACGAAGAAAGAGAAAATGTAAAAAAGATTGTAGAGTTGTCTGGATTTCATACACTTACGATTGAGGCAATCGCCAAGGTTTCCTTGCAGGATGGATTATCTCCTATGGATATATTTAATAAGTTGGAAAATGACGGGTTCAATTTGTCAGAAGCCGTGGCACAAATTACCCACAGAGATGAGGTGGTTAGAGAAGCGACTGTTATCGATCATCTGAAATATGTTTTTGATATTTCTAGCCTGGACAAAGATGAGCTTAAGGTATTAAAGGTCTTATCAATTTTTCCCAATATGCCCGTCCCTGCAGATATCTATAGATGGTTTAATCTGTCTAATATGAATCTGTTTATCCGTTTAACAAAGTATGCCTGGCTAAAGAAAACCGATAATGGTTTCTTTATGCACCATGTGATAAAAGAAGTAATCAAAAGCAGTTGCAGGATCACATTAAATGACTGTAAAAATATCATTGATTATTTTATCAGGCATTTGGCAAGCAATGAAAGTACAAGCATTATGGATTACAATAATTTGTTACCTTTTGCGGAATTTACGCTGAATTATTTTTCAAAAAGCACCAGCGCTAAAATAGGATTACTTTGCATCTCTGTGGGACAAGCGTATTACTATACCGGTAAATTATCTGAAGCAATGGTTTTGTTGGATAAAGCTTATAAAATATTAGCAAAAACTTATTCAAATAATAATAAAAATATATTTTCTATTTTCTGTATTCAGGCAACAATAGAAAATTGCTTTGGTCACTTCAAAAGATCCGAGCAGCTCTATAAAAAAGCTATGCAAGGGTGTGAAGCCTCTGAATATGTCCAAACAACATTAATGGCAGATATCTATCGTGACATTGCCACCAACTATGATGATCTCGAAGAATTTTCTTCGGCCATTCAATATGGAGAAAAGGCCCTTGAAATATATAAGCAGCACTCATCCTTCCTGGATATGGCTTCTGTCTATAACAATTTAGGACTGACACACTACTATAATGGAGAACACGAAAAGGCCTTCGACTGCTATCTTCAGGCGGAAACTATGTATAAAGGCAGAATACCTGATAACCATCAGGATTTCGCCACCCTTTATAATAATATGGCTATGATTCTATGTGACAACGGAGAATTGGACGCGGCCCTTGAGTACCATTTGAGAGCACTGAATATTCGTAATAAATTTGAAAATGAGAACCATATGGACTTATCGCAGACTTATAATAATATCGCCACCGTCTTTTTTCGTAAATCCAGTTATGAAAAGGCCATTGAATTTCAGGTGTTGGATATCACTATTTTAGAAAAGATAAACTCAAAACATCCGTACTTAAAGCAATCGTATCAAAAAATGGCCGTTTATTATGCAGCTCTAGATAATTCAAAGAAAGTCAAAGAATATCTGGAGAAATTACAATCAATAGATGAATAGACGAACATCCGTGTCCATCCTCCCAGCAGCCGCACATGCCTCACCGCCACCGTGATACCCCGCCCCGCCTGCCGCGGCAAAAGCAGTTCTTCGCGGCCTGAGGCAGCCATCGCGGCTTGGCACACACATTTCCTGCGTTTACTGTGCGTTTCACAAATTCCGAGCTTTCAAAATCCCCTTCCACCTGTTCCAGCTCATCCGCGTAGAAAAAGTGTAGTTTCCATTCATTTCTCTCTGCCAGTTTTAAAACAGCTGGTTCATACCGTTTTACGTCAATGGAGGCCAGGCAGCCCACCACTTCCCATGGAATTCCAGATCTTCCGCCAAGCTGGCTTCCATCTCCCCGCTGCCACGTCTCAGCACCAGCTCCAACGGGTGTATTCCCACATGGATATTGCGGCCGCAGGGGGATGCCACGCAGCCTGTCGTCCGTCTCAACAGGAAGGTCACTAAAGAACCACACGCGCTTCCCTTCCCGCAGATTGAACGATATAAGAGTGTATCTAGAAGAGGAGCAGATATTAAAACCGTAAAGTGTAATTATATCTGGGACTATGACGGAAGATAAGGAAGAACTAGCATTATCATCACCTACAGAAATCAGGAGAATTATGGAGAAAGAATAAAAATTGAATGAAAACATAATGCTGACACTTATCTATAAGATTCATCAACAGTCAGAAAAAATGTGTATCGTAGGCCTCGGTCCTTATGGGGTGGAAGCGGAAATAGTCATTTGTTAGACATCGGCATAGTTCTCATGTTTCAAACATCTCCTGTTAAAGATTATGTAATATTCTCAAAGAATATCTCATCTTATGAAGTGTCTGTTCAGGAGTTTTCAAAAAGGGGATCAAAAGCTGTTGGAATTAAGCGAGGTGCAGATTTTACCTGCGGCTGAGAACCATGCTACGAGTAAGGTGACCGGGGCGGTAATCGAATTGTCAAAGGAAAGCCGGCATGTTACGAGGGATGAATGTGCGGAAGCATTATCACTGGTGTGTGATAGGCGGAGAGTGTGAAGCAGAAGAATAGTTGAGACGTTTTTGAAAATTTTGTCTCGGATCCCAGTAAGAAGATTATTCTGAATAATGACAATGATGAGCAGCGCGTGCTGTTTGAGGGCTGCATATTAAAAGGGAAAAGAATCTGCAATCCAATTATGGATTGGCGGGACTCGGATATGTGGGAATTTATACGCAACGAGCGCCTGGAGATTAATCCACTTTATGATATGGGATTCTACCGGGCAGGATGTTTGGGATGCCCCATGGAGGGAAAGAACCATTGGAGAGAGCTTCGGCTATTCCTGACCTACCAGCGGGCATATATATGATCCTTTGGAAGATGCTAGATGTAATCCCTACTGGCGGAGGCAAGATGAAGTGGAAGATGGCAGCGGTTTTTTCGTGGCGGATGGAGGAAGAGACCATCGAGAGGTAAATAAGTTTGTTTGATATCACTATGTAAGAGATATTTTCCGCAGGCTGGATTTTGGGGGTGAATCCCTTTTAAGGGCGCTTATGGAAATCGTTGCGGGGAACATCTATTTTGTTAGTGACAGCTTCTTTCAAAAGGTGAGCGACCCTTATCTTAAAATCAATTATGACACTACGAAACAGCCCCACTATTTTGCCTTTCAGGACGCGGAAACTTCCCTCTACTGGCTTGTTCTGTGCAGTTCAAAAATAGAAAAATTCGAGAGGATTTTGGCGCAGAAAAAAGAACGGAGCAAGCCGACTGACTCCATCAGGATTTGTCATTCAGGACAGGAGAACTGCGCTGCTGTTTCAGGATATGTTCCCTATCACCGCTGGTTACATAGACGGTTAATATATTCGTGGCGGACAGCCGGTATCCAAAAAGACCATATCTTTCTGGATAAGGTGAGAGGGAAGGACTTCAACCGCCCAGCTTATCAAAGGCTGATTAAAAAATTAAAACCGGGCGACCTCTTATTTGTTACGAGTATTGACACAGCGCATTGAAATCTATTACAGTTTCATCAGTATGGTGGAACTGCACGAACCGGCAAGGAAACCGGACAAACCGGACTGTGGCCGTAAATATAAATTTGACATTTAGGCAGGAGGTCACCAAATACTCCTAAGTTGAAAGGAAACATTAAGAAAACCTCAACAAGATGGAAACTCCTTTGTGCTAAAATAAAAAACATGTGGATTTATATGGAATATGAGAGTATGAGGTGGATGAGATGAGGATGCTGGGAGAGAGCGGAAAGACTGGAAATACTGCAAAGACTGGAGAGGCCGCAAAGACTGGAAAAGCTGGAAAGACTGGAAAGTCCGAAAAGTATGTAAAGCCGGGAACAATGGGAAAGAGGGCAGTCGTATGGGCGGCCGCGGCTATTATAGGTGCCACGCCGCTGATTGCGCCGGCCGCAGTTTACGGAGCCCAGCCCTGGACATTGGAGAATGGCCAGTATGTGGACGCATCGGGAGCGCCCATAGCAGGAGCGCTGGAAAAGGGCATTACCGTAACCAAGTACCAGAACCGGGCCAATGAAAACGGTATAGACTGGTCCGGGGTGGCATCGGACGGCGTGTCGTTTGCCATGATACGGGTGGGTTACTATAAGGATAAGGACCCTTATTTTGACAGGAACGTCACAGAGGCATTTGCAAACGGCATTAAGACCGGAGTGTTTTTCTACACCCAGGCTCTGGACGTACAGACTGCCATTGATGAGGCCAATTTCGTGCTCAAGGTAATTAAGGATTTCCCCATATCCTACCCCATTGCCTATGATGTGGAATCCCAGCACCTTCTTGACAACGGACTGACCAGACAGCGGATAACGGACAATGTAAACGCATTTTGCAAGACCATTTCGGATGCCGGATATCATCCGGTGGTATATGGGAACAATGAATGGCTGACCAGGAATATGGATACCAATCAAATTCCCTATGATATATGGTATGCCAGGTATGGGACCGTGAACAGCTACCCGAACCGCACCATATGGCAGTGTACCGATACAGGCACAGTGAATGGTATAAACGGAAATGTGACCATCGAGCTGGCATTTACGGACTACAGTGCCCTGATTCCTGCCGACGGATGGAAGCATGTGGACGGCAGATGGTACTATATGAAGGGGTATGTGAAGCAGACCGGATGGGTTGAGGTGGATGGCGCCTGGTATTATCTTGACCCCAATGGCGCCATGATTCATGATACCACGATGGATATTGACAGTGTGTCCTATACCTTTGACTCAAAGGGTGTTATGGTGGAACCGGCAAGTTAAAAAGAATATGAAAATATAGTTTACGCCACAGCTTCAGTATAAAATACTTGACAAATCCTTACACCGGTCATATAATCCTAGAAAACCTAGTGAATAACTATGAATAAAAAGAAAGGCCCTGCACGCCTGTGAGGGAACGGTGGAAGCTATGTCTAAGATTTACAAGGGAGCCATTGAGCTGGTAGGAAACACCCCATTGGTTGAGGTGACTAATATCGAGAAGAAGGAGCAGCTGAAAGCGCGTCTTCTGGTGAAGCTGGAATACTTTAACCCGGCCGGGAGTGTTAAGGACAGAGTGGGGAAGGCCATGATTGAGGATGCGGAATGCACCGGCAAGCTGAAACCCGGTTCTATCATCATCGAGCCCACGTCAGGCAATACAGGCGTTGGACTGGCCGCCGTATCTGCGGTCAAGGGCTACAGGATGATACTTACCATGCCCGATACCATGAGCGTGGAGCGCCGCAATATACTGAAGGCATACGGAGCCGAAATCGTTCTGACGCCCGGTGAGAAGGGAATGAGCGGGGCCATTGAAAAGGCGGAGGAGCTGGCAAAGGAGATACCGGACAGCTTTATACCGGGACAGTTTGACAATCCGGTGAACCCGCGGGCGCATATGGAGAGCACGGGACCGGAAATCTGGCAGGATACGGACGGGCAGGTGGATATATTTGTGGCGTCTGTGGGAACAGGAGGCACTCTCACAGGCACCGGTACATATTTGAAGGAAAAGAATCCAAATATCAAGGTTATAGCGGTGGAGCCGTCCACATCACCGGTTCTTTCCGGTGGAAGCGCCGGTCCCCACAAGATCCAGGGAATCGGAGCAGGGTTCATTCCCAAGGTGCTGGATACCCATATATATGATGAAATCATAACTGTTGACAATGAGGCACCCTTTGCCGCTGCCAAGATGCTGGCCAGGACAGAGGGACTTCTGACCGGAATTTCATCGGGAGCAGCCCTGCACGCAGCCATTGAGGTTGCCAGACGGCCTGAGAATGAGGGCAAGACTATTGTGGCGCTGCTTCCTGACAGCGGGGACAGGTACTATTCCACGGCGCTGTTTGTGGAATAACCTGAATATCTTTTTATCCACAAATCAGGAAGACGGAAACAGGTTTGGATATAATGAAAATAAGCATTCGGATCATCCGCTGCGGCGGTATCCGGGTGCTTATTTGTTTTTTATGTTTAAAATGCATCTTATGATGCCCCCTCACTTTTTAGGATGAATGGCACATGGTAAAATGGGGTACGATAGTAATGGGAATATATGTCTGTTATAGACACATTGCATCATGGCTCATATACAAGCAATCGCACGAAGGAGGCTCGGTAGGGCTTCCTTTTTATGTATCTGCTTTATGTATCCGCTTCATGTATCCGCCTGTCCGACACAGGTCAAAACAAGCCGCTGCACGGAAGCAGTCAGAGGACGCCCGCTTCCGCGCTTATAACCAGGAGGAATGATATGCAAAAAAAAGTTATTTCATGTGTACTGATTGAGGACTACTGCCGTTTTCTGTACCAAAATGAATTGAGCGCAGGAACCATAAAAAAATACAATTACTATCTGAACCTTTTTAAGGAGTACCTGAGAGGAAGCGCAGTAACCAAGGAAATGGTAATCCTGTGGAAAGAAGAACTGAGAAAAAGCTTGTCACCTGTCACAGCCAATGGCGCTTTGGCAGCCCTGAACGGGTTCTTCCGGCACTGTGGATGGGATGAGTGTACAGCCAGATATATAAAAGTAAAGCAGAGGGTATTCTGCCCAAAGCAGAGGGAACTGTCACGGGAAGATTATACAAGACTTGTGGCGGCGGCCAGGAAGGAAGGCAATGAACGGCTGTGCCTGCTGCTTCAGACGGTCTGTGCTACGGGAATCCGTATATCTGAACTCAACTATATTACCGTATCCGCGGTAGAACGGCAGGTGGCAGAGGTGGACTGTAAAGGAAAGGTGAGGACCATTTACCTGACAGACGGGTTATGCAGGCTTTTGTGGGAATATGCCAGGGAAAAAGGCATAAAATCCGGGATGATCTTCATTACCCGAAGCGGCAGGCCCATGGACAGGAGCAATATATGGCGGGAGATGAAAAAAACAGCCATAAAAGCAGGTGTGAATCTGGATAAAGTATTTCCCCATAACCTCCGGCATCTGTTTGCGCGGGTGTATTACAGCCAGGAACAGGACCTGGTAAGGCTGGCGGACATACTTGGACACAGCAGTGTCAATACAACCAGGATATATACAATGGAAAGCGGGGAAAACCACATCAGACAATTAGAGAAAATGGACTTGTTGGTAGGCCGATACAACAGAATACCTCTTTTGTTGTAAACAGCAGCATAACTTTCGGATTTATTATACTACATATTCAACGCAAATGCCATAAAAATGTGGAGATACCAGTATTTAAAGGCCTTTTAAGAGAAGGACAGGCATGACAAACAAGCTGGTCAACCCCTGATTTTGCCAGCTTGTTTGCCGCGCGTTAAAAAGCGTTTATTTACGGAGAATCGCAAAACTTTTTCTGTATCCAACGGGAAAACAGACGTTCCTTTACAACAAAAGAGGTATTCTGTTGTAAAGAAGGAAAGACCGAGTTAAATGGAAGGGGAACAGTGAGATGAGCAATATGATGACACAGGATAAAGAGGCCATTAAACGCATAGAAGAATTAGTAGTATCTGACAGAGCAAGTACAGTGATGGTATGTGTACAAGGGGTTGGTGAAGGCGGTCTGTATGGTGAGATGTATAACTGCTACCTGAAGGATTCCGTGCGGTTTTGCGGGGTGGGGGACATGGTGCTGAAGCTGGATGATATATGCGAATGGGTAGGCGCCCCCCAGCGGACAACCGAGCCCCGCTTTTTGAACACGGAAATGGAAAAAAAATACAGAATAGCCGTTTCCCAGCATCCGGAGGTGGATCGGAACAATCTGGTATACAGCATCAATGAGATACCCTTTCAAAATGCCCTAAAAGCCCGTGAAGTGCTTGTGGTCTATGTGAAGTACAGACAGAATTCCAGCCTGCAGGGGAGTATCAGGGGAAGGCTTACCAAGGGTGAAATTGTCAGCTTCAGGAGTGGGATGGAGCTGATACGGATGATGCAGATGATAGAAATACATTGACATATTCTGCTATAAAATATACATATTTTCGATGGCATCTAAAATGTAACTGTAATAGTAACCTTGGAGATGTATACTTTCATATGTATTCGTAGGAGGTAAATAAATATGAAAAGTATTGGGAAGAGAATTATAGCGCTTTGCCTGACAGCAGCCCTGTCCCTCACAAATGTGTGGAACAGCGCGGATATTGCGTATGCTGCCAGTGGAGAGAATGCGGATTTTATCATAAAGGGGTCTGATTTTGCAGGTGCCATAGAAGAGATGATAAGAGGCGGGGCCCAACCTGTGACAGAGGCGGATTTGAATTTTACAGATGGAAAACTGGAAAAATATTACCAGCTTTTTTTGGATGGACAGGATCCGTTGTATGAATTTTATCCGGAGTTTGACGGACTGGGTATGGAAGCGGAAATCCGTACTTTTATCCGTCTGCCGGAGGGTACGGACGATGGATACACGCTTACCGGCGAGGAGGAAATTGTAATCCTCTATATCAATAACGGGGACAGCACCATGGGATTTTCGACCGTGATTGAGCTGTCGGACGGCACTGAAAAGCGGACAAAGCGGGTCAGTGTCAAGGATTATGAACATGCATTTAGCAATAACAGGATTGATTATGGAGCGCCTGTCGTATCATCTGGCAGTAAGCAGGAAACAAGGGCCGCGGAAGAAACGGAAATAAAAGAGACTGAGGATGCGCAGCTTTCCGGTACAGGGACTGATGAAATTGAGGATGTGACCGGGGATGCGGTACAGTCCGGCACAGAAGCGGCGGATACCACAGAAAAAACAGATATCACAGAAAACGCTGATACATCAGAAAACACCGATGCATCAGAGGAAGCAGATACCCCAGAAAACGCCGATACACCAGAGGCAGCCGATACACCAGAAAACGAGGATGCACCAGAAAAAGCAGATGCACCAGAGGCAGAACAGGATACTCCGGATTCAGACCGCGAAAATGACAGCGAAGTGCAGATCTCAGAACCGGTAGCCGCGCGTTCCGCGCATGAAGCGCCAAGGGTGGCTGTAAACCAGGAGGACGCGGAAGCTGCCGGGAAGGATAATACCCATTCTGCAAATGCAGATAACAAAGTGACAGCTGATATCACATCGACTGAAGGGGCGGCAGAGGGGATGCTGGCTGATAACGATATGACATTATCAAGGGAGGAATCCGGCTATAACGGACAGTCCGCGGCGGATCAGGAATCCGGTACGGAGGATGCCCTGCCTTCAGACGAGCCGGAATCCTCTGTTCCTGAAAGCGAGGATGGCGCTGCCCAGGAGAGTTCTTCCCAGGAGAGCTCTCCCCAGGATAGTACTTCTGGGGATAACATGCCGGATACGTCTGCACCGGATGCTTCGATGCCGGATACTACTATGCCGGATGCTTCGATGCCTGAGACAACCATGCCTGAGACAACGGTGCCTGAAACCACTGTACCGGAAACACCGGCGGAGACGCCATCCTCATCAGAGGAGATGACGGCTACTCCATCTGAACCGGAACACCAGGAGGACACCACGCCCAGCATAGGTTATGGGGATTTGGTGGGAATAGGCGGATGCAGTACGGCGAAAGCCTATATCACCACACTCGGCAAATTGAAGGTGCTGGAAGATGTGGAAGGCTATAAGATAACATATGAGATTTCGCCTGAGTCAGAAGGAACCGTGCAGAAGGGCCCACGCAGTGTGGCTGAGGGGGAAAGCATAACCTTCGGAGTCAAAGCAGAAGAAGGATACATGGTGGAGTCAGCAGCGGCAAATGGCAGTGAGCTGGAGTCAGAGAGCGTGGAAAATGGTATCACATGGTACGTCCTTGAGAATATTGAGGAGGACCAGAAGATAGAAATTACCATGGCAGAGTTGGGGGAGCCGCCGGAGTTTTTTAAGACATTTCAAATGAGCGATGGAATGGACATCACCATATCAGCCGATTCGGGCGTCCTTCCGTGGGGGATGTATGCCACAGTAGAAATCGTCACAAACCAGGTAGAGGATGTCATCAAGGAGAAGGTCGGGGAGCAGGGCCAGGCAATCATAGCGGCGCCTGCATACGACATTAATCTTTGGCAGGGGAATGAGAAGCTGGACAGTGAGGAATGGAACCGAAACGGTCAGGTAAAGGTGAGCTTTTCAGGAAGTCTTATGGAGAAGCTGAGCCAGCAGTCCGAAGCGGCCCAGGTTCTGTGGGTTAAGGACCAGGATGAATCAGTGGAGATTATGCAGGACAGCCATAGGGAGATTCCGGCAGGTCAGGCAATCGATGAGCTGAGCTGTGTTACCAGCCATTTTACCACATTCTCACCGGTATTTTTTGGAGAAACCGGGGATGCTGCCAGGGAATTTGATATTGAGAAAGAGGGGCTGATGGATGCCGGATATCCCATTCTTACCGTATGCGATAAGAATAACCAGGAGTTGGATATCCTGGAGACAACGGACGAAAATGGTGTGACCAGGATTACGCTTGCAGATGGAAAACCGCTTCCGAGGGATATAAGGACATGGTTTGAAATATCCTATGCAATGGAAAATGGCGCGGATCCAAATCTGAAGGACTATATTGTGAAGGCGGGTGACTGCTTTGTATACAAGTTTCCTGTCAATATACTGTACGATGCGGCGGGCTTTGAGGTAAAGGACGCGTCAGGCGGAATCATCGGAAACGCCAGTATTGCAAAAGACGGCACCATCAAGATAAGTATTACCCAGTCACAGGTGGGGCAGAAGTTTAAAGGAACAGCCGGAGTAAGAGGAAGCGTGGATTTTACCGGTGAAAATAAAGATAAGACAGAAATTGTAATCCATCAGGGAGAGCTTGATAAGACACTAGTATTTGACAAGGTTCCTGTTGTGCAGAAACATTCCGTTTCTGTGAAGAAAAGCCATAATAACAACAAATGGGCTGATTCTGACCAGGAAAAGAGCGGGGATGTACGCTATTCACCAATGGGCATACCTGAGGCAGTGCGCTTCCATGTGACAATCGAGGCTGGAAAAGATAACACCATGGACCTGACTGGTATACAGATTTCGGATAAGTTCAACGATAATAAGAAGGATGTTATATCGTTTGATACGAAAACCGGCATCACGTTGGAATCGGTATCCCAAGAGAGCGCCATAGCAAAGGCCGAGTTTGAAACGCCTGAAGGTGGAAATGGAACAAAGATGTTTATTAAGCTGCTGGATGCGAGCGGCAATCCTGCCAGCATGAAAACCGGTGAGAAAGTGGTGCTTAACTACTGGATGAACATCGAACCGGGAGCATGGGGAAAAACCAAGGAGGCTGATAAAGATGGCACGAACGTAAGCGCATCCCTGAATCTCAGCTTCAGCAATAAGGTTACCGTCACAAGCACCGAAGGGGCTTCCGGGAGCGCGGATTCATCCTTTAGCCATACGGTCTCCATTGTCACCAAAAGCGGTATTACACACTATAATGAGCAGATAGACGAAGGCGGGAAAGTAATACCGGTTTTCATAGAATATCATGTATACGTGAACCCTAATTTGCTTAACCTTACCGGATGGACGGTAAAAGATACACTGGATCTCAACAGTTCCGGACAGGATGGACAGGAGTATTTGGGACAGGTATCAGTGACTGCTTATGATAAAAGTGGCAACGGCGGCCAAGAAATAAACGCCTGGACAATAGAAACAGATAAAGAATCCGGATCCCAGAAAGCGAAAACCTGGGAGTGGAAGATACCTGAACCGGGTAATTATTTCTATGACTTTAAATATTATACTACAGTCAATGAGCCCAAGGGCAGTAACCTGAACAATGAAATCCAGATGATTGCACCGGAGGGAAGCGGCTATCCGGGTGTAGGAGGAGGTACTCAGATAGGCTTTCTCTATAATACTTATACACTGGCTAAAAAGAACCTCAGCAGTGATATGAAAGAAAACAGTCAGGAGCCGACGAACCAGAACATACCTGGTGTCATTGGATGGGGAGAGGAATTTGGCACCATCCGCTGGCAGTCCGTCCTTACGCCTTATTCAAACGGGGTTACAGATTCAGAAACTGCGGTGATACCTAAAGACGCCGTATATAGTGATGAACTGACAGTCCTCCAATGGAATGCTGGGGAAGTGAATAAGTATCTGAATAAGCATACTTTTGGCAGCCTGGATACACTCAAAAGCAGTTTTGTACTTAAGGATGGAAATGGAAAGGAGATAAGTCCGGCTGAGGGGGTCTATGAGCTGGCTCTTGACAATACCCTTGGAAAACGCGGGTTTACCGTGACATTCAACCAGGCAGTGAAAGGACCTGTCACCATAGAGTATGATTCCCGCGTGGAAGCCAGTGCGTTTGCTGATTTCAGCAGGGTGGCGGCAGACAATCTGCGATTCAAGAATACGGCAAAACTGACCATTCAGGGTTCAACATGGACCAGGTGGTCTACGCAGCCATATTATATTGATGATTACCTGTCCAAGAGTGTGGCCCAGACCGATAATAAAAACGGCAAGGTGGTATGGACCCTGGAAATTAATAAGGGTTACGGTAACGGGAGCGCTCCTCAGAAGCTGAGTAAATTCGAGAAGGTTGATATTGTGGAAACCATTCCCCAGGGGATGGTCCTGGAAAGCATAAAGTTCAAGAACATGAACTATACCCTGAGCGAGCAAAATGGAGATTATACGGTGGTAATGGATGGCGACGTCCAGAAAGTGACCATCCACCTCAATAAAGTTGCGGAAAACTTTTCCGGGTATGACATGGATAAACATGTCAACCTGAATGTGACTACAAAAATAACAAGCCTTACCATCAAAGATTTTGAAAATAAAGCGCAGATGTTCATTGATGATACAGCACTTTACCAGGTTTCGGCCAAAACAAGCATCAATAAGGGCTTCCTGGAAAAGGGAATGGAATACAGTGGCTCCACTGCTCCGTCCGTCGTATACACCATACTGGTGAATAAGCCGGGGGCTGACATAAGCAGTACTACCCTGACTGTGAAGGATACCCTGGGAAATGACAAGATGATGTATCTTCCGGACAGCTTTAAGGTCATCAATGACAAAACAGGGGCTTTGATTCAGGAGGCCGTAATCCATATCGGTGAAAGAACGTTTGAGATTTCCAATTTGCCGGATGAGACGCCAATCAGGATTGAATACAGGGTTATGCTCAATGGAGCCGTGAATACCACAATCAACACCAGGAATACAGCGCAGCTCTTTTACAGCTCCTCTGAGTCAATCAAGGATACGGTGGAGGAGAATGTCAAGATTGTAAAGCCGTATGCAACCGGAACGGGTGATTTTTCGATCAGGATCTATAAGGTAGACCAGTCAGGCCAGCCTTTGGATGGCGCCGAATTTACGCTGTATAAAGCGGACCAGGTAGACGGCGATTTGGAACCAGTTGGCACTTATAAACCGGAGAAGGGAGAGCAGGGAACGTCATACAGCGCCCTGATACAGGGTCTTGTGAAAGGACAGCTCTATTATCTGGATGAAACAACTGTGCCGGAGGAGTATCAAAAGGCAGACGGAAGATATTTCATTATACCCGGCGATAAGGGGGCTGAAAACATACCGGCTGGAGTACTGATTGTGGAAAACACAGGGATCCCATTCACCTTTGAAAATGTTAAGAACCAGGGAAGCCTGAAGATAACAAAGGAGGTGACCGGAGGGGATGTCTCCCAGCAAGGTGCGGAAGAGTTTTATTTTACAGTCCGGAACGGAAGCAGGTACTATAATGAAAAGGGTGAATCCTGGGAAGGAATCCCGCAGGTTATCCACCTGTATTATACACCGGATGGTACTGAAAACAGCGTGGTGATTCCTCTTCCTGTAGGAGAGTATACGGTCACGGAAGTAGCGGATTCAGAGGGCACTCCCATTAACGGAGACAATTTCAGCTATGAAGTGCGGGTAAACGGCAAGGAAGGCGATACGGTGTCAGTATCTGTTTCTTCGGGACAACAGACAGATGTTTTGTATGATAATCACGAGCCTGCTGGCCCGCCGTCCGGAGGCAGTACGGAAACACCCGGAGGTGGTACGGAAACGCCTGGGGGGAGGCTCCGGCGGTTCGGGCGGAACTGGCGGGTCCGGAGGAGGTTCAAACAGATATGATCCTTCGGGCGGACCGGGAACAACCGTAAGTATAGAACCGGATCAGGTGCCCGTGGCGCAATGGCCGGACGATTCAGACCTTATGACAATTTTAGACGAGGATGTTCCGCTGGCTCCGCTGCCAAAGACAGGGGAAGGCCCGCGCAGCTATTATCTGATAGCCATGATTTCCTCACTGGTGACAGGACTATATATTGCCTTCAGCCACAGGAAAAAGGAAGTATGATGTAGGGCAATAGGGGCATTACCGGTATGAAGAAATGACAGGACTGCCGTTGCGTTGTGGACGGCAGTCCTGTTGTATGAGGGAGACGGGAAGTCCGTCTCTTTTCCCGTCATGAAACATAAACCAACGGAATAAGATGTAATAAATATGCTGGCCTGGAAACAAATCATGAAATTTTTGATTTTCCTGTCAGAGGCAATGGTACCTCTGATGATTTTTTATATTGTAGGCTTTGGCCTGCTGTCAGGCCGTCCGGTGCTGGATGATTTCATAGACGGGGCAAAGGACGGAATGAAGACAGTGGCGGGAATATTGCCCACCCTGGTGGGCCTCATGGTGTCAGTAGGAGTGCTGAGAGCATCCGGTTTCCTGGATTTTCTGGGCGGGCTGCTAAAGATGCCGGCGGCCATTCTTCACATACCCTCTCAGATTGTACCTGTAGTTTTGGTACGCCTGGTATCCAATTCAGCTGCTACTGGTCTGGTCCTGGATATATTTAAGGAATACGGAACAGACTCATCCCTGGGCCTCATTGCGTCTGTGCTGATGAGCAGTACGGAGACTGTGCTCTATTGCCTCAGTGTATATTTTGGCAGCGTGGGCATTACCAGGGCCAGGTACACCCTGGCCGGCGGCCTGATTGCCACGGCGGCAGGGGTGGCAGCCAGCGTGGTGCTGGCCGGAGCCGTGAGATGAGTCCGGGAATCGCAAAAAAAACATTGCAATATCAAGGGTTATTGACTATAATAGCCATAGAAAAAGGGAATCCGTTGTATGCGCCTTGCATACAGCGGGTTTATGTTGTGGAGAGAAGAGGAGTAAGGGATGGAACAATATCTGGGCCTTAGGGAGAAATATCCCCGGTTCGTTTACAGAGGATATGACATAGAGGAAGATGACTGCCGGATGAAGATTACATATCGGTTTGAGACGGAAGGGCTTTCCTCCTTCGCGCCCACCTGGACATTTCCAAAGGCAGAGGGCGTGGACTGCTGCTGGTCAAAGGACAGGCTCATGCAGGATATGATATTCTCTCTGGGTATGGTGGAGCTGGTAAGCTACTGGAAGATTGCCTGCCCTCCCGCCGTGACAGTGGAAGCCGGATGCCTGAGCCGGGAGCAGGTGGATTGGTGGAAAGACTTATACTTTAACGGATTAGGTGAGTTTTTCTATGTAAATGGCATAGAGGAGGCCAATCCGAAGGATTTTATGGAGCTCCTGAGTGCGGGCCGAGGGAGGAGGGGGGGGGGGGGGCGGCCGGATTGGGTGTGCAATCC
>JAJQEA010000336.1 GCA_021201905.1 Clostridia bacterium | reverse complement strand
ACCATCCGTTTGGGCGGTTTTCTTTTTGCCGGGTACCGGCTATGAATCACTTACCGTTTAATTACCATGATCCCAGAGGACATATCTTACAATGAGGTACTTTGGGATCCTTTTGCAAATTTCACACCAACGGTCTGTCGATTTCGCTTTAAACGGTCTGTTGGTTTCGCCTAAACGGTCTGACTGCTTTGCTTCATCGGTCTGAGCATGTGTTTTATGCTAAAATCTTTCTTGTAGTGAAAATACAAGAAAGGAGCATTTTATCATGCAAAACTGTACTACAATCCTTGGTATTATCGATATGCGCCAGCGGGGCATATCGTATAATGACTGCTGCAGCCGGTATCATGTCGGCCACAGCACGGTGAAACTTATTATGTCCCGCTTTAGTGAGCTCGGCAAAGAACTCACCACATTACGCCAAATGGCTCCGGAAGATGTGGAAACAGCCTTCTATCCGCCGGAAAACATCCGTAGGAAAGAAGATTCCGTCATGCCGGACTATGATGCTATCCACGACCGTATCGTGCGGGAGGGGAGCAAAGCCAATCTGTATTTCATGTGGCTGAAATACAAACTGGAGCATCCATCCGTATATCAGTCCCAACAATTCTGTCACTATTACAACGTATATGTTGAAAAGAATCACGGCTCTGATAAACTGCGGATGGCTGTTGAGTGGATTCCCGGAGAGAAGGTTTATATCGACTGGGTAGGTGACCAGCCAGAACTTCTCATTGACAGCATTACAGGTGAGATTAAAAAAGTCCACTTTTTTGTTACAACGGTTGGTGTCAGCAGCCTGATCTATGCGGAGGCTTTTGAGGATGAGAAACTGCCCAGTTTCATTGCTGGCACGGTGCACGCACTGGAAGCCTATGGTGCACTCCCTAAATATCTCGTACCGGATAATCTCCGGGCCGCGGTCACAAGGCACACAAAGGACGAATTGAGCCTCAACAGTGCTTATCAGGATCTGGAGAGCTTTTATGACGTGATTGTGCTTCCGCCACCGCCACGTAAGCCGACTGGAAAAGCAACGGTAGAAAAACACGTTCAGTATCTGGAGACCCATCTGCTGGAGTATCTGAAAGATAAAACGTATTTCAGTCTTGAAGATATCAACCGCGATGTAAAAGAAAAAATAGCGGAGATCAACAACAGAAAGCTGAAAGCACAGTCCTTCTCCCGGATGAATGCTTTCCTCCGATACGACAAGCCGCAGATGAAACCACTGGCCAGTGGTTCCTTTGCCCTGTGTGAATACAAGTATTTTGCATGTGTACCGAACCATTATCATCTGCTGTTTGATGACCACTATTATTCTGTATTATACACGTATTACGGGCAGCCGGCAATCCTGAAAGCCACCATGGCAGAGATCCCAGAGATCCGTATCTGTGACAAGAACAATAAGCTCATCTGTATCCACCGCAGATCTTATAAGGACTTTCCAAAATACATTACAAAGCCGGAACATATGAAGCCAGAGCACCGGTACTACAAGGACGTTAACTCAAAGGACGGGGCGTATTACCGCCGCTGGGCGGCCAGCTATGGACCATATCTTTCAAAGCTTATTGATACGGTCCTGATCGCGCCCAGGCACGAAGAACAGGCATACAACAGCTGCAATGGTATCCTGCATATGTGTACAAACCAGTCAAAGCTTCTTGTAGAGGAAGCCGCAAAACTCTGCGTGGAAGGGAACGCATGCCGGTATTCTTATTTCAAGAAGGCCTTGCTCAGCCTGACAGATGCACAGGGATCTGGTACTTCCGGTCCGTCCCTTCCTGAACATAAAAATCTCAGAGGAAAGGAGATCTATCAGTAATGGGCGATCAGATAAACCTTTCCATGGAGGATTACGAAATCTGCAGCAAGCTGAAAAATATGCGTTTTTCAGGCATGGCACAGGAGCTGGAAAACCTGTTTTCAGATCCCAATGCCGATCTGCTCCCATTCCGTGAAAAAGTCAGTAGACTGGTTGATGCAGAATGGGAACTGAGGTACACAAAAAAGCTGAACCGTTTTATCAAGAAAGCCTCTTTAAAATATCCATCCGCCGATCTGGATGACACAATCTATGATCCGGAGCGTCAGTTGAATGGCCGCATGATTGAGGAACTGGCAAAGTGCAGCTGGATTGAACAGGGGCGGAATCTGATGATCACCGGACAGACCGGATCTGGTAAGAGCTACATAGCAAACGCGCTCTGTATCTGCGCCCTCCGGCAGTTCAAGGCTGTCAGATATATACGTGCCAGCCACATGATTGATGAATTGAACAAGGCGGAGACACTCGGTACTTACCGGGAGTATTTTGCTCAGGTGGCCTCCTATGACCTTTTAGCAATCGATGATTTTGGACTGATGCAGCTTGACCTCAACAAATGCAGGAACCTGTTTGAGGTGCTTGAGAGCAGGGATCCCCATAAATCAACCATGGTTATTTCGCAGTTCCCGGTAAAGTCATGGTATGACCTGTTCCAGGAACACACCTATGCAGATGCCTGCCTTACCCGTCTTCTAAACAGCGCTTACCGTCTTGAAATGAACGGTAAAAACATGAGGAATCTGAAACCTATAAACCAGTAGCAGCGCCGTTGCTATCACAGACCGTTTCAACTGAGCGCCTTAAACCGCTAAAGCGAAATAGGCGTTCCGTTGGAACGAACTATGCAATCCTTTCTTTTGTACTGTGCTAATGACAGTATAAAGAGCAATCCAGAGGTACACAGGAGTATCTATTTCTAGTCAATTGAATTTAGCATTAACATTTATATTATAAGAGAAATTGTATGGTCTGGATCAATAATTATGATTCAAATTCTTTATAATTTATATCACGATTTTTTATGATAAAAAAATTTATATATTTTTTTATTTTCATATTAAGACATAAAAAGCCTAAGTTAAAGCCTTACATTTTAAAACATAGGTCTGGAACGAAATAAACCTACTTTTTATGCCTTTTACTATATAAATAAGCTCGCGTATTTGGAAAATAGACGGTCAATCGTTTCTTCCAACGATAGTAGGTGTCGCTGGAAATATTTAATTGACTGATAATTTCGTTATAAGAAAGTTCTGTGTTGTATATCAAATGGCTGAAGTGAATGAATTTGTTAAAGTCAGTAGGGATTCCTATCCCCTCTGCGAAAGTTGCATTGCAGTTTTTGCATTTGTAACGTGTTTTTGAAGCAGCAACCTCTATTAATATGTGTTCAGATGCACAGCTTGGGCAATTTCGTAAAGTGTCGGATTTGGGATATGTTTTGTGACACTCGAAACAATAGAGGGAGGGCTTCGCTTTTTTATGGACAAATATGTTCGTTGAACTGCATTTTGGACAGACGGGAGCAGGGAAAGGCGATTTTGTTATAGGCTCTTTGTCTATATATTTGATACAGAGGTTTAATGCACTACTTAGGCTTTATGCTAAGAGGTGGATGCTCTCGCTGTTCAGAGGTGTCGGGGCAAGGGAGAACAGTTTCAATAAGTTGGTCAGATAACCTTCATCAGCTGTTTTTATTTTCATGATCCATCAACTCCATGATTTTTAGTATTCATATTTTATCGTGAAAAATGATTTTTTGTCAATCCGAAATTTGGATTATGCATAAAACTATGATATTATGTCTAATAATGATGAATAAAGTTAAATCGGAAGCTTAATTTTGTGGAAATATGACAAATCAGGCAAGAGGGTTGTTATGAAGGAAAAACCTAATTTAAAGTCTCTGGGAAACATATCGGAGCTAAGATATATAAATGCAGATAATGTAACGCGTTACAGGGCGATTATGCGTTATCTCTATTTACAATATGAGCGTTTAAGTTATTGGCTTAGCCCTGAACAAATTTATGCAGGGGTAATGGAATGGAACGTTTTGAAGAATTATACGCAGGAGCAGTGTCAGTTGGATTTGGATCAATTAGTATCATGGAAAAATCTTACATATCGGCATGACGGTACGCGGGCGAGAACTGTTGAGGAATATTTGCGAAAGAAATATCAGTACCTGATTACGCCATATTCCATTGAACTGGAACGTTTCCTTGAGCATCTGGAAAGCGTAAAGGGGTATGGGGGATCGTTGGAGCCTACCCTGTTAGACAAAATAGCTGATAGTATTTCTGATATTTATGAAAAAAAAGGGAACTATGAACCGAAAACTGCTTTGGAAGTTTGGAACTCACTATATGAATCATTTCAAAAATTAAATCAGACCTCAATGGATTATATTGCCAGTCTGCATACCGGAGAAGCAGAAGATTTGATGATGACATCTGCATTTTTACTGTATAAAGATTCTTTTACAATGTATCTTCAGGATTTTGTTCAGGCTTTACAGCGCAGATCGTACCGGATAGAGGGGATTCTAAAGTTAATTAACCGGGAGATACAAACTCGTTTTTTCACTTGTGTATTAGAGGGCGAATGGTTAATTCCAAAGGTAGAGGAGTTTTTTACGAAAGAGGAATACCAGCAAAATTTGGAACGCAGATGGAAGCAATTATGCCGTTGGTTCAGCGGAGATGAAAATACACAAAGCGAGCTGTTTCTTTTGGAACAGGCATCGAAAGATGCAATTAAGAAAATCGTGAGAAGTACGCTGCGCATTCAGGAAAAACAACGTTCTATTGTCAGCAGGCGCCACGATTTGGATTTTCTGGGGAAATGGTTTTATCACCTGGAGGATGTAAATGAGGCCCATAAACTGGCGGCCTACGTGTTTGGACTGTTTCCGACCCGTCATTTGCAGGGAGAGGATAATCGTGATTCTGACAGCCAGGATATTTCAATGTGGGATGAAATTGCGATTGAGCGCGTAATCAGGAGCAGGAGCCGAAAGCGTAGTGGAAAAGGAAGCGGAGAGAGTGAAACGGTTGTTGATAATAGCTTAAAAAAGGCTGAATTAAAAAAGCAGATTGTCGAGTATCAAAGACATGAACTGGCCTTTTTGATCGAAATGACTGAAAAGAGGCGTGTTAAAATTTCAGAGCTTGGATGCTTATCGGTAGCTGCAAGAATTCAACTGCTGGGGTGGATTGGCAGGTGCGTTTCTTCAGAAGAACAGGCATTTTATACTCCGGAGGGGATCAAGGTTACACTGTTTATACCAGAAGAAAAAGCGGATACAATGTTAACCTGTGAAGATGGGACATTGACGCTTTTGGATTATTCGTTCACGTTTGAAATAGAGAATCCGGAAGCATGGCAGAATTTATTAAATGGAATGGCTGGTGATTTAAATGGCTAATGGAATGGAGAAGCCAGGATTTGCTGATCCGGGCGATATGGAAGAGCGGCGAAGGATATGCATGAATGCGTTACTAAATCGTCCGTGGATTGAGCGGGATAAAGATCCACAGCTGTATTATTGGGCCAGAGAACAGTATATTGAGATTCGGGATTGGTTTGCCGGTTATCCCGGGTACTCAGTTATTATGAACAGAAGACTGATCAAACTGGAAAAGGTGCCAGCTGAGGCTAGGAGTTGGATGGGATTTGAGGGATTTAAGGAACCCATAGATTATGCACTTTTTACATACGGCTTATGGTATTTAGAAGACAAATCTGCTGGAGATCAATTTATATTAACCGATATGGTCAAAGAGATAAAGGAATTTATGAATGAACAGGGGTTAAGTGTTGACTGGAAAAATTATTTTCATCGGTTATCGATGGCGAGGGCATTGAAAAAACTTAAGAGTCTGAATGTTTTGCAGAGTATTGACGGTCAGGAGTCGGATTGGGCAGCAGATGCAGAGACCCATGACGTATTGTATGAGTGTGCACCCTGCACCAGCTATGTTATGAGGACCCTTAATAAAGAATTATCATCATATCAATCCATGGATGAATTATGCGATTTACCAGAGGAAGAGGATAAAAGGAAAAGGCAGTTGTTGTATCGAAAGTATCTGCTGGAACCTTTTGTGGGGATGAATTCATGGGAGCAGGATTTATTCTATTTTCATGGTCAAAAGAATCACTTAATCGCACAAGTTGATAAGATGTTTGGCTGGAGTGGGACCAAATACAAAGAAGGAATTCTGTTCTTCTCTTCCGAATTGGTGGGGGATACGGAACTGTTTCCGACATTATCTGCTATATCGGACCTTGCTCTGCTTTTTTGCGGAAAAATAAGAATGTCATACGAACTGGGTGAAGTGAATAAGGAAACTGTATCATCGGGTATCATCCGTCTGACAAGAAGCAGAATTGAACAGGTATTGCTTGAACTGCAGTATGAAAATGGAGATCGCTGGACCAAAGAATATCGGGGGATGAAGTCGCCGCTGTTGGCGGAAACCGTGTGTGAGCATTTGGAACAGTGGGAGTTTGGCCGGTGGCAGGATGATATGTTCTTTTTATTGTATCCGGTTGGAGGACGATATCATATTCAATATAGAGAAGTAGAGATTGAGGAGTAGAATATGAAACGATGGCAGATGAATCGAATGGGGATTCTGAATTTCTGGCTTTATGATGAAGAGGTATTTGAATTAGAACAGGGAAGATTGTTATTTAGAGGGGCAAATGGATCAGGAAAATCAGTTACGATGCAAAGTTTTATCCCTCTTGTTCTTGATGGAGACAAATGCCCGGAGAGGCTGGATTCTTTTGGTTCAAGAGACCGGCGTATGGAATATTATCTTCTGGGTGATAGTGAGACTGGCCATATGGACCGGACTGGTTATCTCTGGATTGAGTTTTACCATGAAGAAAAGCAAATATATAAAACGATTGGAATTGCTTTGCGTGCCAGAAGGGGTGCAGCGCAAATGGTATTTTGGGGCTTTTTGCTGGATGATGGCAGGCGTATCAATCAGGATATCTACCTATATGATTATCCTAACTGGCTGGAAACGAAGAAAAAGGTACCATTGACGAGGAAAGCACTGACTGAAGCGATTGGGGCTAGCGGAACTGTGGTCCAGGAACAGGCTTCTTATCGTGAACTTGTACGGAAAAATATATTTGGATTTAAAGAAAATGATGATACCTATAAGGATTTATTGAAACTTCATCTGGAGATAAGAAGTCAGAAACTGTCCAAAGAATTTCGTCCGTCGTCTATTTACAGTATTTTGACAAATTCACTCCCGGCATTGACCGACGATGAACTGGGTGATTTATCCGATGTTTTGGAGGATATGGATCATATTTCTGAGCGATTGGAAGAACTGCAAATTCAGATTAGA
>JAJQEA010000258.1 GCA_021201905.1 Clostridia bacterium | reverse complement strand
CCCTCTCTCAATATACATGATTTTATGTTTGAATACGCCGTAAGCCTGATTCCCAGAAGCTACTGGAATAACCGTTTCCAGAGCCTGGCCCGGGACCTGGGCCAATCTCCCGCCCTCATGGAGACTGCCCTGGCTCTTTCCAGGGAAAACCTGAACCTGTCCCAGGCAGCCAAAGTCCTGGGGCTTCACAGAAATACGCTGCTGCAGCGTTTTGCAAAAATAAAATCCCGGACAAAGCTTAACCCGCTGGAAAATGACCATGACCGCATGGTACTCCGGGCCTTTTCCCTGTACCAGAACCAGAAAATCACCTTACAGGCCGGTATTGTGATCCAGCCTAATTCCGTACTCCACCAGGGCATGCAGAAAATGGCTGATTTGGTAAACAAAAACTTCGGAGGCACCATCAATATAAATATTCACACCCTCTCCACCTCCGGCAACAACGCGCATCTGTTTGAGATACTCCGTTCCGGCTCCATCGACCTTGTGGTTGCTGCCACCGGAGTCATGAACAAGTTCACCAACAACCGCTCCCGTGTACTGGAATTTCCTTTTTTATTCCAGTCCAGCGCCGAAGCAAAGCACATACTTAATACCATAATCATTAAAGACGTGGAACATTCCCTGGATTCAATCGGTGTTAAATGTTTAAATATATGGACCATGGGTTGGCGGTACCTGACCAGCAAGGAGCCCATCCGTCTTCCCCAGGATATGGCAGGGAAAAAGGTGCATGTCATGTTTACCGAATCCCTGGATGAATATTACCATAATATGGGGGCTGTACCCATCAAGATGAATTACGGTAACGTAAAAGACGCCCTGCACTCCGGTATCATCGACTGCCAGGAAAATCCTTACAGCAACACACTTGGGATGAAGTTTTATGAAGAGCAGGACTTCATCACGCGGTTAAAATACTATCTGAGCACAGAGGCGCTGTATATGTCAAAATCCGCCTGGGAGAGATTGAGCCCTTCCCAGCAAGATATCATTGCTGCTGCGGCCCGTGAGACCACGGACTGGATTTTTACGGAACAGCAGTATGTGATTAACCAACATTGCAAAAATATTCTGGTAACAGAAAAAGGCATGCATATCATAGAAGTCTCTGCCGGCGAGGCAAAGCTCTGGAAATCCTATTCCCGGAATCTGTATGCCTCCTTTCCCCATCAGGATTTGCTGAAAGAGATAGAAAAGGAGAAAACGCAGTATAATGCAAAACACAGAGCTCTCCCATCTTTATAAATCCTTTAAAAGCATATTTCCAACCGCCCATATCGTGATTATCGATCAAACCGGCAGCGTGGTAATGGCATGCGAAAACCGCTGCCCTATTCCCCCAAAGGAACAATACAGCGGTTTTAAAGAAATCCTTACGGTTCACGCCCCAACAGGAGGAACTTTTTACAAACTGTCCTTCCCCCTTCCGCTGTCCAATCAGCTGTTCCTCTATATTCCCGCTGCGGATATTGAGGACGTCCTGACAGCTGCCAAAATGGCTGACTCCGTCATACAGTTATTCCTGTCACGGCCCAACCAGTCCGTGCAGTCCGTACGGCAAAGCGATACCATGCTGCTTTTGGACCACCTGTTTCATCCTTCCACCGCGGAAGAAGATACGTACACCGCCCTGCTGGCCGCGGAGCTTGGCTTTGATATGTCTCTTCCCAGGGCTGTGTGCGTATTCCGCATAGAGCAGGACCAGCAGAATTCGGCTTCAAAACAATCTTCCACCCGCTCCATTTTGCAGACCATACACAATTTTACGGCCTCGTCGGGCAGCCAGGACATCATCGGCGCGTTTGGAAACAACGAACTTATCCTCTGTCATGTAATGGGGCCGGAGTCCGACAAAGATATAAAGCTTCTCGAAAATATTTATGCGTATATCAATAAAAATTACTTCGTCTCCTGCGGTATCGGTATGGGGCTCACTGTATCGGATATCGGGCATTACTGCGACAGCTTCATTTCTGCCCAGGCTGTTTTCCGGTACGCACAGAACCGGCCGCGCAAGGAGAAACGAATCTATTTTATAGATGACTTTTTGGCAGAGCACCTTGTATATGAAATTCCGGAACACTTTTTTGAACACTTTTTCAAACATGAATTGAACTATATGAAAGCCGCCCCCATGGCCCAGGAGACCATAGGCGCCCTGGTTGCTTGCAATATGGATATTTCCATGGCGGCCGAAGCTCTGTTCATACACAGAAACACCATGGTGTTCCGGTTGAACCAGCTGAAGAAGCAGCTCAATCTCAATCCGTTCCACAAAGACAACGACAGGTTCAAATTAATTCTTCTCCATCATTATTTTACAAAAAAGTACAGCGGCAGCCATCCATCAGGGGAGAGGTCATAATTCTATTTTCTCCCCAGGCGCCCACACCGCCAGCTCCTTCACCAGCATGATGCGCCCAATTATCACGCACACAGCTCCCGCGGTATTCCACCCGCTGCTTCCCAGTACAACCGAGTATTCATAGAATGCCAGGCCTACTGTCATCCAGATGAGATATCCAAGGGAGGAAGGACCCTTATTGCAGTCTTTCGTATACCGCCTGCCGAGCTCCCCGTAATAATTTAGCGTACTGCACCCGCAGGCTGTCTCTGCCAGTATAAGGACTGCCGCGGCCTGCATGGATATCCCTATGCGCTGTTTCATGAACACTGCCAGAATAAGGTCCAGAACAGTAATGCCAAGCCACAGTCTGCCTGCCAGCTCCATCTTACGGCTCCATTCAAATGTTTCCCCGTCTCTCTCTCTTTTCAGCCTCCTGGAGCCGCTGCAAAATACAAGGCAGCCCACAATTCCAGGAAATATGGGAATCCCCACAAAATTAATATGGAATGACAGGAGAAGCATTCCCGCCATCATCCATTTCACGGCCTCATTCACGGTTTAATCCCCCTCTCCTTCAGATATTAGTAGGTCTGCTTAAAGCGGTCTGTGTCTACACTGTTTTGCCGGTCCAGGTTCGTGGTAAACCAGGACTCGCCCCCTGAACCGTCAGAGCATTTCCACTGAATCAGGGCGGCATAGGGTTCAAACTGCTCCCTTATATCTCCGGTTCCGTGCCATGCAGATTCCACCAGGAAGGTATCCCCTTTTGTCAGCGTAACAGGATCCCACTCCCATATATCCATTCCGTCCACTGTAACCTTGAATTCCCGTTTCACCGGTTCCGGATTTTGGACCTCAAAGCCCTCCAGACGGCAGTCCTTCTGCACAAGATAGCGTGTCATGGCGGTTCCGTCGGAACTGGACGAGCCTCCTGCAACAGTAACATATTCCATGGTTTTATCCAGGGTAAGGACGATTTGGCCTATGTCCACGTCCTCCTCGGAACCGTCTCCGTATCTGACTTTCATAGTACTAAGGGTGGTTCCCCTGGCTCCAAGGCTTCCGGCCGGCAGCATCATTTTGACAAACAACGATTTAAACTGATACCGGCCATCCTGCATGGAGCCTGAATAGGACTGAAACAGACCGCCTGCCCCGTCGTATCCGGTCAGCCAGTACTCCCCTGCTCCATTCAACTGTGGAAAGGTAATTTCCGCCACTTTGGAGCCATCCTCTCTGTCCTGAATATAGTATATGGGGAATTCCTTCCACACATATCTGTCCCCAGCAACAGGGCTCCCTGTATCTTCGTTCATATCTCCGCTCATATCCCCATCCAGACCTTCATTCATACCTTCATTCATACCCCCGTCCATACCTCCATCCCAGCCTCCGTCCCAATACATCTCAAACTCCATGTGCATGGGAATAAACACAGGATGCTTCAGCGCAAAATAGTGCTGCATCAGACTGCCGGATGCCACAATTAAAACTCCGGCTGTCATAAAAAATAAAACAAACATGTGGACGGATGCATGCATCGGTTTTTTAACTTGTCCATACTGCTCTCATCTCCCTTTTCTTACTAATATTGTATATAATACAGGCCCCTTAATCAAATTAATTTCCCTTTCGTTTCCCTTACATTTTCCGTTGGATTGCAGCTTCCGCCCAAATGGCAGATTGCATCCTCTGCCCAAATGGTATATCCTTAGTTATAAATATCGCTGCTTACGCTCCACTATTTAAAAATACGATTCATGGGAGGAAATAAAATTGAAACAGGCATTAATCATCGGCTCCACCGTGGTGGACGTGACGGTCAGGCTGCCCCGCCTGCCCGTTACCGGCGAAGATGTGATTGTGGAGAGCCAGTCCATGTCCCTGGGAGGATGCGCCTATAATGTGTCGGAAATCCTCCGCCAGTCCGGTGTCCCATACACCCTGTTTTCTCCGGTGGGGACAGGGGTTTACGGGAACTATGTGAGGGAGCACCTGAAAAGGAAACAGATTCCCATTCTCATCCCCGCGCCTGCGGCAGATAATGGCTGCTGCTACTGTTTTGTGGAACAATCTGGTGAACGGACCTTTGCGGCCCTTCACGGCGCAGAATACCGTTTTGAAGGCCAGTGGTTCAGCCTGGTAAAGTCCTCGTCCGTGGAATGTGTCTATGTGTGCGGACTGGAGCTGGAGGAGGATACGGGAAGCGTCATACTGGACTATCTGGAGGAACACCCGGAATACACGGTATATTTTGCGCCTGGGCCCAGAATCAGCTTTATACCCCAGAGAAATTTGGAACGCATGTTTTCACTGTCTCCCATCCTGCACCTCAACGGGGACGAAGCCCTGGGATATACAGGACTCACAGATAGCCCGGAGGATAAAAAGGCGGGGGATAAAAGGGCGGAGAATCCAGGCCCGGAAGGCAGGACCCCAGACAACCTGCGGGAAGCTGCCGTCCGCCTTACAGCCCTTACCCGCAATCATGTCATCATCACCCTGGGGGCCCATGGCGCGTTCCATATGGAGCCTTCCGGGAAACATGCCCTGATCCCCGGCTGTCCGGCCCGGCAGGTTGATACCACCGGGGCCGGGGACAGCCACCTGGGCGCAGTGATTGCATGCCGCATGAAAGGCTATCCCATGGACAAAGCCATCCGCACAGCCAACCGTATATCTGCCGCCGTGGTGGAGCATGCCGGATCCGGACTGGAGGATGAGGATTTTCCGCGCCTGAATGTGTGAGATGCCTTGTTTGCCTGGAATGCTTTGGAAGAAAATTGTAAAGATATGTAATAGGTTTGAAATTGAACTCCGGCACCTCATAGAATATAATAAAACCATAACAGGAACCACTGCGGCCCAAACAGCCTCAGGGTTCCGGGGAGAAGTGTTTGAGGAGGGAAAGAATATGATGACCAGAGATTGGAATATCCGCAACACAAAGGCCTGCGTCCGGCCCGTCCTGCGCTGCCTGTTCCTTCTCATGATATTCACTGTTTTCATGGGAATTACGGCATTTGCGGCTACCGAAAAAATTGACACGGTAAAATTATCCTTCACATGCGACCCAGTGCCAAAAGCAGGCGAGGCGCCGGGGACCGTGACTGCCAAGACCAGCAGCAGGGAGTTTACCGTAAAAAGCACTGAGTATACCAACGATGTGGAGGTATGGAGCCTGGGAGACAGGCCCAGGGTCAAGGTGGTGCTGGAGGCAGCGGACGGATACCGTTTCTCCTATACTACTTCCAGCCATTTCAAGCTCAGCGGGCGCGGCGCGGATTTTATCAAAGTCAAGATATCCGACAGCGGCAGCACCCTGAACCTGGAGTGCTATCTCAGCCAGGCTGACGGAAAACCCGGTAAAATACAGGTGCTGGACTGGAGCGGATTCCGCGCCAGATGAGAAAAGGCGGAGGAGGATGTGAAGCATTATGAAGTCCGCCTGTACCGCAATAAGAGTCTTGTGACCACTGTCACTGCTTCCGGCACCTCTTATGACTTCCGGAACGAAATCACCCGCGCCGGTGATTACACCTATCGGGTGCGGTCCATCGCCAAATATGCGGAACGGGCCAGTGACTGGTCTGAGTATTCCGACGAGAATACAGTTACGGAGCGCCAGGTTTCAAGCAATGGCAACGGCTCCTGGATCCAGAACCATTATGGCTGGTGGTACCGGTATTATGATGGGGGTTACCCCTCTAATACCTGGGAAAAAATCAGTAACACATGGTATTATTTCAACCGGGACGGTTACATGCTGAACGGATGGCAGTTCATCAACGGCTCGTGGTATTATCTGGGCACAAACGGAGCCATGACCCGGGGCTGGCAGGCTGTCAACGGGCGCTGGTACTATATGAACGGCGACGGCGTCATGCTCACCGGATGGCAGTATCTCGGCGGACGCTGGTACTATCTGGACGGCAGCGGCGCCATGTATGCCAACCAGACAACGCCGGACGGCTATTATGTGGACAGCAGCGGAAAACGGAATTAATATGCACAGAGACATCTGAAAACAAGTCTGCACAGGCACAAGGGCGTCCCGGAGAGAACCTGTTTTACTCTCCGGAACGCCCTGTGTATTTTACCAATGCTCCTCCCGCCGCGCCTATCAAAGAACAGAGCAGGCACACTGACAGCCTGCCCTTTATCTGCGCCAGCCACCAGACGGTTCCCGCCTCCCCTATGCCCGCCATACCAGAACGCAGTTCCCCTATTTTTCTGGCCCAGAATTCAAAGTCAGACCATCTGCTGGGAATCAAATCCCCAGGTATCCCAAGCTCCAGCTTCCATGCCAGGAGTAATCCCGCCATGAAAAAAACAGCAGCAAGAGTGATCGTCTTGATACGCTCCTTTATATTCTTCTTGCTGCTCTCCTTTGTCCTCCGCCTTTCCCCCTCCTGCCTTCCGGAAGCGCGGCAAGTATCCATACAGAAGTTATCCACAGCGGCAGGCACGCCCCAAGGCCGGCTGCTGAGGAAAAATACGCTCCGTCCACCAGGACCTTCCCGGACTTGATCCCATTTCTGTATAGAAAATTTACTGCCGCTGCTTTTCCTGTTTCCATCCCATGGGACATTCCTTCTTCCGCACCATTTTCCTCCTCCCTTGGGTATGTAAACATCATATATCTCATGGCGTCTTTCTCCCTGGCAGGCAGAAGTATAACATGGGAAGAATCATCCGTGACTCCCCGTATCCTGTAGGGCCTCTGCCCGCACCAGATATAGTTTCCCACAACCTCCAGACCTCCGAACAGTTCCATGGACAGGCCGCTGCTGATGACGCATCCGTCCTGGTCCGAGGGGAAGCCGTATGTTCCGCCCAGCAGCCTGGGCGGCGACGCCATTTCCTTAAGCCCGTATACAGCGATGCAGTCCGCATCCCGGGACCTTCCCAGTC
>JAJQEA010000076.1 GCA_021201905.1 Clostridia bacterium | reverse complement strand
AGAGTGGCTGACATTGATGTGAGCCGGATGCATCCGGCTGTGGCCCAGGCCAGCTTCACTGTGATGTGCGATGTGACCAATCCTCTTACGGGGCCGGACGGAGCTACCTATACATTTGGAAAGCAGAAGGGCGGTACGCCGGAAATCCTGGATGTGCTGGAGGGCGGAATGGTTCGGTATGCGGCCCTGCTGAAGGAAAAGCTGGGCGTGGATGTGGATAAGATTCCCGGAGCAGGCGCTGCCGGTGGATTAGGGGCGGCATTCTGCGTGTTCCTGAAGGCCAATCTCAAGTCCGGTATTGACACGGTGCTGGATTTGGTTCATTTTGACAGTCTCTTGGAGGGGGTGGACCTGGTGATTACCGGAGAGGGCAGAATGGACTGGCAGTCTGCCTTTGGAAAGGTGCCAAGCGGAATCGGAAAGCGCTGCAGGGAGAGAGGCATACCGGTGGCTGCCATCGTGGGAGGCATAGGAGACAAGGCCGAGACGATTTTTGATTACGGCATTGACAGTATTATGACCACGATAAACGGCGCCATGGATATAGAGGAGGCCCTGGAGCGGGCGGAAGAACTGTACATCAGTGCCGCGGACCGGACGTTCAGGATGCTGAAGGCCGGTATGAGCCTGGGGAAGAAATAGGCTGAAGCAGGTGAGGCTTAAGGCTGCTGCCTGAGATGGATTCATTATCATATGGATTCATTTCGGGCAGCGTTTTTATTTATGTTAATATTATTTATGCTCATGCTATTGACTTGACTGGCGGTAAGTGCTATTTTACATATATAAATCTTAAGGACGTTCTGTCCCAGATAATCTTAAGGGAGTTTTCCCCCTGTATTCCTGTGTTGTATGGCTGAATAATTTTAAAATGTCAGGCGGTGGTTCTATGGAGATGTGATCCGGGATTGTGATTCGTGTATATTCTTGCAACGGAGGCAAAGCTTTTGTATAATAAAAGGAGAATGGGATGAAGAAAATGAATGACCCCGGCAGGCCTGTCATGAAACCTCTGGCAGACCTGACCCTGCTGGACCGTTTTTTATTTGCATGTGTTATGGAGGACCGCGGGACCATGGAACTGGTCCTCTCCATCATACTTGGTGAGGAGATTCATCTGGCGGAGCAGCCCCAGGCAGAGCGGGAAATGCGGACAGTGCCCTGGCTGCGTTCCATCCGGCTGGACGTGTATTCCGTGGACGAGGAAAGCCGCGTTTACAATGCGGAAGTACAGAAAAAGAATACCGGGAACCTGATTAAGAGAAGCCGGTTTTATCAGGCGTTGATTGACAGCTCCCTGCTGGCGCCAGGTGAAATTGATTTTAACCGCATGCAGCCCTCCTGCCTCATTACCATCATGCCTTTTGACTTGTGGGGATGTGGAAGGTACAGATACACATTCCGGATGGAGTGTCAGGAGGAAAGCGGCCTTTTTCTGGAAGACGGGGCGGACCGGATATTTCTCAATACCCGTGGAACTGTGCCGGAGGGAATAAGCGAAGAGCTGATAGAGCTGCTTCGTTACATAGAGCGTACCTCTGAAGCAGAGGCGGCCAAAAGCAGCAGTCTGCGGATTAAGGAACTGCACAGGCGGGTCAGCCGGGTCAAAGTCAGTGAAGAGATTGGAGTGAGATATATGCAGGAATGGGAAGAACGGATGTATCAGCTTCAGGATGCCAAGGCAGAGGGAAGGGAAGAGGGAAGGGAGGCCGGGCTTGAGGAAGGTATAAGGGCTTTTGTCCTGGATAATCTGGAGGAAGGGAAAACAGAAGGGCAGATATTGGATAAACTGGTGCGGATGTTCTCTCTGAGCCGGGACAGGGCCGGGGAGTATTTGAAACGCTATAAGGGGACTGTGTGAGCCGCATATCCGGGCAGCGGCTCTTTTTATCCCGCCTTACAGTGAAATGCGTTGCGAAAGAAAGCGCAGTTTTGGCGACAGTCCATGTCGCTTGAAACTGCGCTTCTGAAACTATACTTCTGAAGCTATACTTCTGAAGCTATACCTTCTGCATATCCGGGTGCTCCTGAGGTTGCCTGTAAATCACGCCGCCTTTCATCACCAGTCCTACCTGTGAAAGGCGGGATACATCCTCCAGGGGGTTCCCCTTTACGGCAATAATATCTGCCTCCAGGCCGTTTTCCAGCTTTCCGATTCTGCCCTCCAGGCGGCAGACTTTGGCCGCGTGGGAGGTGACCCCCTGGATGGCGGTTACAGGATCGGCGCCCAGCTCCACGGCATATCCTACCTCCCGGTACAGAAGGCCGTGATATGCGTCTGTTCCCAGGACAAAGGGGAGGCGGGCCTTGATGATGCGGGACACATTTTCCCGGACCCGGCTGCGGTTCTGCCTTACCTTCAGGGCGTTGGCGGGTGAGAGAAATTCCTCCCGGCTGGGGTCTAAGAAAATACCGGAGGTCAGGTCCACCACACAGTGGGATGAAGCCAGACGCTCCACATCCTGTTCCGTGGCCATGTACATGTGCTCAATCACATCCACCCCGCCGTCAATGCAGTCTTTCAGGCCCTGGCCGCCGATACAGTGGGCGGCAGTGGGGATGCCCAGGCGCGCGCCTTCGCTGACGGCAACGGAGATTTCCTCCAGGCTGAGAAAGCTGGGCACAAAGGTGCTGAGGGGATCCGGAACGCCGGGGGTTATGAAAAGCTTCAGCAGGTCCACGCCTTTTTTCAGGTTCTCGCGGCAGGTGCGGCGGATTTCTTCGGTTCCGCAGTGGGGCATTCCGATGTGGCCCGCTCCGTGGCTTCCCTTCATGCCGATGCCCGCTGCCAGGAGGCGGGGGCCTTTAACCTTTCCGCCCTCAATCAGCTTCTTCATGGTCACGTCTATGTAGTACTTATCCCCCATGCACCGGGCTGTGGTTACACCGCTCATCAGGTCTTCCTTGAGTCCTTTTAACGCCAGCAGGGTCAGCTGGCATTCGTTGCTCCAGGCCAGCAGCTCCAGGTGTTCCGGAAGGGTGGCGTCAATGCACAGGTGGTTGTGGCACTCTATCATGCCCGGCATCAGGGTCATGTGGGGAAGGCTGATTTCTTCTGCATCGTCTATGGATAATGCATCCCTGGCCTCCTGAGGCAGGATTTCCCGGATGATTCCGTCCTCAATGATAAGGGAGCCATTCTTCATGGGAGTAAGCTGCTCCCCGCATAAAATCATTCCTGCATTTAATATGGTTCGGTTCATGTCTGTCTGTTTCCTCCGTCTGTCAATATCATCTGTTTTATTACCGGATTAGGGCGTGTCAAAATCAGCAGTTGCCGCGGGCTGGGCTTCGCAGTTCTCCTGCTCAGGGGCGGGGGTGCCTGTGGCTATGCCGTGAGCCTCGTTCCACTTACGTGATACCTTGGCCAGCCAGGATACCAGCAGCGGGCAAAGCACGGCTGTGATTACCACGGCGGCGGCTGTCTGGGCGGTGGCGGTTTCCACCTGTGGCTGGAAGGATGGATCGGCCATGGTTACGGCTGTGGGCGTGGTGGTGGCCACCCCGGCCGTGGTGCCGATGGCAGCGCCCATGGGATCCGCCTTTTTGCGGAGAGCGCTGTAGAGGAAGAAGGTGAGAAGGCCGGTGGCCAGCACGGTGAGGAGGCCCAGCAGAATTCCTGAAACACCTGCTCTGAGAATATTGTTGAAGTTCATACCCGCGCCCAGGGCAAAGCCGTTAAAGGGGGGAAGGAGAATCATGCCTGTGGCCAGAATTTTTCTCCATTCGTGGTCCAGATTGCCGATGATGAAACCGATAACCATGGGGATGATGCTGGCAATGATGTCCGTAATGGGGAAGTTGCTCATGCCAGAGGCGCCCAATGCAATCATGGTAAAAAAAGGACCGTCGTTGAGGGCGAGAATGGAGGTGGCTCCCACGTCTGTCTCATCGCCAAATTCGCCTGCCAGGGTGGCATAGATGACGCCGTTGGAATTGGTTACGGCTCCGATGACGGCCAGAGGCGCCAGACCCAGGAAGCCTGCTTCGCCAAACAGCGCATTGAGCAGAAGTCCCAGACCAAAGCCGATAAAGAACTTAAGGGCGGTGAGGACAACGCCTTTCCATACCGTGCTGCCGGCCATCTTTACATCGATGGTGGCGCCGCTGCAGAACAGAAACAGGCCAATCAGGGTAGGGACCCCGTTCTTAAACAGGCCTGACGTAAAACCTCCGATGGTGAGGGCATTGGGGAAAAAGGTATTCATTGCACATCCAAGGAGCAGGGGAATCACCATCACTCCTGCCGGAAAACGCTTCATTGTCGCTAATATCCTCATAAATCTCTTCTCCTTTACGTGGGCTGCCATGCTCACTGGCCATATGAGCTGCGTTCAGCCTCTGGTTGTTTTTACATACCATTGCAATGCTGCTGACTGATTAAAAAAGCAATTGTTGTGCCAAAAAAGTATTTGCGGGGAAAACAGAATAGAATTTTATTTAAAACAACTAAAAACGCAGGGGAGAATGTGTGCTATTTGCACAATAAAAAAGGAGGAACTGATAAAAAGTTGGAATATATAAAATTGCGCATAAATTGCAACTTAGCAATTAAATGCAATTTAATGATTGCGAAAATACAATATATGGGATAATATGGACAATGGGAGGTGGGTGAGCGTGATTAAAATTGTATTTTTTGCACCATATCCGGACATTCTGCCTGTCATTGAGCAGGTATTCAGGGAACGGCCTGAGTCGGAAGCCATCCGGTATGAGGTGATTCAGGATTATTACAATAATATACTGGAGCAGGTGGAGGCGGACGTGGTCATAGCCAGGGGATTTACGGCCCATACCTTAAAGCGCAGGAACATTCCGTGCGCGGAGCTTAAATCCACGGGATACGACGTGATGAAGGCGGTCAATGAATGTATGCAGAAGGGGAATATTGAAAGGATTGCCATGGTGGGCGCTTTCAATATGGTATATGGGGCGGAGCAGATGTGCCACCTGTATCCGAATCTGGGGCTGGGCTGCTATGCGGAGGACGATGAGACCAAGCTGGAGATGGCGGTGCACCAGGCCCTGAAGGACGGAAACCAGGCCGTTGTGGGGGGATACTCCACGGTCCAGATTGCGGAGCGCCTGGGGGGTGCCGGCCGCCATGATCCATTCAGGAATCGAGGCGGTAAACCATGCCATTTCAGAGGCCATAGCAGTGGCCCATCTCACCCGGTATGAGAGACAGAAAAGGGATGAGATAGCAAATATCATGAACTACTCCTTCCAGGGGATCATTTCCGTCAACAGGAAGGGAATCATAACCCTTACCAATACATGCTGCCATACATATATGAAGGACAGGAAGACTTCGCTGGCAGGAGAGCATATAAGTGACTTTTTTCCGGATATTGATTTTGACAGTGTTATCAGGGACAAACAGAAAATCCTGTCAGAGGTGTGCAGGTTCGGAGGAAAACAGGTGCTGGTCAATTGTGTGTCGGTGGCCGGTGACTCGGAGGAGTTCGGCTGCGTGCTCACCTTCCAGGGAACGGAGCAGATACAGGCGGAGGAGGGGAAACTGCGCAAGCGGATGCATTCGGACGGCTTTACGGCCAAGTACGATTTTTCCCATATACTTTACAGGGACAGCTGCATGGAGGCAGTTATCAGCCAGGCTGTGAAGTACAGCTATTCGGATTCCAACATACTGATACATGGGGAGACAGGGACGGGAAAGGAATTGTTTGCCCAGAGCATTCATAACTCCAGCCGCAGAAGGAAGGGACCCTTTGTGGCGATTAACTGCGCGGCCTTGCCGGAGAATCTGCTGGAGAGCGAGCTTTTTGGCTATGCGGAGGGGGCCTTTACCGGAGCGTCCAAGGGCGGGAAAATGGGATTCTTCGAGATTGCCCACAGGGGGACTATTTTTCTGGACGAGATAGGCGACATCTCGCCAAAGCTGCAGAGCCGCCTTCTGAGGGTCATTCAGGAGAGGGAAATCATCCGGCTGGGAAATGATACGGTGATTCCCATTGATGTGCGCGTTATCTGCGCCACCAACAGGGATTTGAAGAAGGAGGTGGCCCGGGGGAACTTCAGGGAGGATTTGCTGTATCGTCTGGATGAGCTGGAACTCAACCTTCCGCCCCTCAGAAAAAGGAAGCAGGACATCCTGTATCTGGCGGACCGGATGGTACTTTTTGAACATGAGCGCACAGGAAGCAGGCTGGAGGCAATATCACAGGAGGGCAGGGAACTTCTGATGCGCTACGGCTGGCCGGGCAATGTGAGGGAAATGCGCAATTTCTGTGAGCGAATCTGCATTCTCTGCGAGAAAACAAGGGCAGGGGCAGAGGACGTACTCCAGGCCCTTCCGGGAGAGTGGGACCAAGGGGAAACAGCAGACAGCCCCCATGCAGATGGCGGTTTTGGCAGAGCATGTTTTCCGGCGCCCGGGAGTCATGTGCCGGCATCCGCCGCGGACCGCCACGGACTCCGCCTGGAGGATGCCCAGAGGCAGGCGGTGGAGGATGCCCTTGAGCTGTGCGGCTATCACAGAGGCAGGACAGCCGCGTATCTGGGAATTGATAAGAGTACTCTGTGGAGGAAGATGAAAAAATACGGAATTGAGGGGTAGGCGGAGGATAAGGAATGCCAGTCACAAGGTACGGTTTGGAACGGAGAAACATTGTGAAACAAAAAGACATTATGAAACAAAAATAAAACGTGTTAAAGATAATGAAACATTTATGCCGTGAAAAGTATGAATACAAATGGGCATAAATGACAGCGGTATATGCAAAATGCATAACGTAAATAAAGGATTCCCGGAAGTAAAATATAAAAAATCGTTCTTCCTGAAAAGTTTGGCACACTTTTTGCTTTTAATACAGGCATAAGACAAGAGCAGAACTAAAAACCAAAATAGAAGGAAGGATGATTTTTTTATGAGCAGCAAACCAATTTTAGGAATCTTATTAGGAGATGCGGCCGGCGTAGGGCCGGAAATCATTGTCAAGCTGGCAGCTTCCAGATTTTATGATGAGTACTGCCGTCCGGTAGTAATAGGAGATGCCAGGGTATTTGAGAGAGGCGCCAGGATATGCGGTCTGGAAATTCCGGTCCAGGTCATAAACGAGGTGGAGGAAGCGGACTGGACCAAGGGTATGCCTGTCCTGGACCAGAGGGACGTGGACCCGGAGCAGGTTCCGTTTGCGAACATCAGCATTGAAAGCGGGCGCGCCTGCCTGAATATGTTGAAAACAGCCATTGAGCTTTACCAGGCCGGCAGGATTGACGGGTTCTGCTTTGCTCCGTTAAATAAGCAGGCAATGATTCAGGCCGGGTGTCCGTTTGAGAGCGAACACCATTATATGGACCACCTCTTTGGACACACGGACCCATTTGGGGAAATCAATGTGCTGGGAGATCT
>JAJQEA010000340.1 GCA_021201905.1 Clostridia bacterium | reverse complement strand
ATCCTGGAGTCGAAGGAGAAGAAAACGTCAATGGAGAAACAGGTGGCGTAGCAGGTGGCGGGGCGGCAGCTGGAGACCTGGCAGACAAAGAGGAAAAAGAGAAGGAATTTACAATCACATATACGGTAAATCCCGAGGGTGCAGCTGAGGTTGAGGGTGAAACCTTAATACAGGAAGGCGAGGAGTTATCTTTCACGGTTAAACCTGTGGATGGTTATGTGATTCAGATTGTAACAGCCAATGGATACGAGCTGGCTGCTGAAGCGGAAGAGGATACGGAGGAAGACAGCGGGCTGGCCGGTATGGCAACATATGTAGTAACGGATATTGAGGAGAATCTGGATATTGAGGTTGAACTTCTCGAAACAGAGGAAACGGTTTCTAATACAGCAGCATTTATGGCAGAGATTGACGGAATTACAATTTCAGTGGAGCCATTGGATGGTGAATTTGACGCTTCGATAAAATCGTTATCTGCAATTGCTATTGATGATGAAGATACCAGCTCTGTTATTAAAGGAAAATGTGCAGCGGATGGTTATGGGTCGATTGAAGTAAGGGTATTTGACATAACCCTGGAGGATGAAAACGGACAGCCGGTTCAACCGGGATGTAATGTAAAGGTTTCATTTTCCGGCCTGGATATTCCAGAATCAGTTTCAAATGAGCGATCTGTAGAATCAGATAAAATTAACGTGTTTCACCTTGAGGATCAGGAAAATGATCTAAAAGTTAATGATATAAAATGTGATGTAAATGAAGGAGAGGGGACCGTTGCATTTGAAACCAGCCATTTTTCGGTATTTGCAATAGCATATCCGGATGGCAACGAATTCGGACATAGATATGTGCCTACATCATATTTATCATCTACAAGTACATTTGAGTATAGAAATAATTCAGAATATATAGTAATTGATACAACAAATAGTACTTTGAATCAAGTGCAGGGTGGGTATGATCTTACCGTAGATGCTGTAATCGCAGAAGATGCAGAGGGACCGCTTACATTTGTGTTGAGTGATGCTTTTATGGAAGCAATGCGCAAATTTGGCGCGGACGATGGAGTCATGCCAACGTATAAATTTAATTTAGATTTGAACCTGACAAATAATTCCAAAATAAAGTATATATATGAGGCAAACAGCCTATCGGTTCAAACGCCCGAATCAAATGTTGATACATCCTTTTCAGGACAGGATGTGACGATCAAAGGATTTGACGGACAGATAATTGACCGTACTTATGGAGCATACCGGGTTCAAAATAACGCAATTAAAGAACTGTTTGGCAAAACAAAAATAAGTTTTGATGACATGCTGACTATTTACGATGTCTTATATGAAAAAGGTTATGATGGCGATTATCCTTTAACGGATTATTATAAGAATTACTATCACACAGATGATTTAAGTACTGTATTTGGCAATTTATCAATGGAAAGTGTGGGTAATAACGGCACATTTGATTTAAGCGGTACAATTGATGAAGTGGCAGCTAAGTATGATGGTTCTTATCCCTACTTTGACTTCGCTGATATTTTCACATCAAAAAGTAAACTTAAAGCGCGGCTTTATGAGGTGGAACCAGAGCTTGGAGGTCTTTTATATGACACTTTTTATAAGGAATTATTTGGTGTGACATTTGGTGAGAGAACAGGATATGATACACCCCTTGCACTGTTTATGGATCATGATACCAGCGAATGGCAGAGCGCGGATGCAAGTTTCGCAGATACACTCGGCGATGGATTGTCAAGCGGAGAAAGCTGTGACTTTACTCTGGGAATGTTTTTCCATCCCAGAATGGGAAATGCATATCAGGGTTACAATTGTGGATACTATGCTGCAATTACTTTAGTACCAGAAAACACCACGCCTCCGACTCCACCAACCCCTCCAACCCCGCCAACTCCCCCATCCGGCGGAGGCACCAGTGGTGGAGGCGGAGGAGGTACCACCCCGGGCGGCCATCGTGCGACACCGGATACCAACGGACCGGGTGTCACCATTGAACCGGAAGCAGTTCCCTTAGCGCCTCTTCCTGAAGGAATTACCATTGAACCGGGAGAAGTTCCGTTGGCGCATCTTCCCAAGACAGGGCAGAATTCAATGGCACAGTGGGTATGTCTGATGTCAGGGCTTATGCTTGGCCTGTATGGCTTCCGTGGCAGAAAAAGAGGGGAGGACAATGAAAAATAAATGGATAGGCAGTGCAAAATTTAATTTTGGAAGTAGCTTTAGAAAATAAAATATGGAATATGGAAATCCTATAAAGACTGCCAGCCTTTACAGGATTTTTAATGGAATGACACTGTATGTCTAAACAGCAAATATGTATACGTGAAGTAATTCCTGATTACAGTATGGTACATGGATATGGGTGTTATATCCGCTGAGGATGCAGGGGTGAGCCTCAATACTACCGACTATCATTTTACGGGAAAGATGACGAACCAGGCCATAACATTTACCTGTCAATATGAGCTGGATCCCAGCTTTGTAACCACACGTCGTGTGAAACGCATGGATAACCGCGGCAATATACTGCGTGAAGAGGAGACGCGGACCGTGCAGCCGGGAGTACCGGTGGAAGTTGATGTGGATAAAATGTCCGGTTACGTTTATCCTCCTAATATAGTATGGGAAGACAGTCTGTCAGACGTATCCCTGGACCAGGAGACTAAGAAATTGAACCTGCTCTCAAATCTTCAGGGTGGAACTGTAACTATCACCTACACCGAAGAACTGACGGACGAGACATATTGGGCAAAAGTAGAATTCTACAATGGACAGAAGGGCTCATGCCAACTCCTCCACCTCACTACAGTTTTGACGGCTGGTACAAGGCTACATCCAACGGAAGTAATAAAACAGGACCAAAGCTGGCAGATGGTACTGCAATAAATGCTTCCATTAAACTGCTCGCGAATTTTGAAGAAACAGAAGGAGAATGGTTTGATCTGAAATTTGTCTCCGGTCCCCACGGTACCATTGAGGGGAGCAGGACAATCAATGCAGACCAGACCTATACGGCAAGGTTTATCCTCATTGGAATCAGTGATGACAACATATTGGCAATGCCGGATACCTGGGGTACCGTAGACAGCGATGGAAGCGGGAAAGTGAGCGTATCAGGCGCCAATGAAAACCGCAGATACGCATTGACTGATATGGATGATAGGGTGGTTGGAACCAAACTGGGAAGCCAGTTAAAAAACGCTGGGTTTACCGGATTAAATCCATGTACAGGCTACTATGTCTATAAGCTTAACCAGAGCGCTAACCCGGATATAGACGCAATCCTTCCGGATCATCTGGACCCGGATACCTTCAGCCCGCCTTCACGTGTGACGGTGCCGGCTCTCGGCACCAACTACGGGGGGCAGAAGTCTTGGACCGGGAAATACCTTTAACGATTACAGAACATACACCGTTGGTACAGAGGGGTAATGGGAACGTATTGACACGGATGGCAGTCAATGGTCATTTATACTGAAGAGCGGAAGGACGAAGGGTACATTATATGTAAATGAAATGACCCCGGATGGATATATGGTGGATGAGAATGAAGCTTTAGAGGAATCCACGGGCTGATACTGGCCCCTGATGGGGTGTGTGACATGGTGGGTGCCCCTATGGCAACGACAGAACCGCGGTTCCTGCAAAAAGAGGAAGTGGCAGAGAAGCTGTTCCCCCATGTAACAGCTGCGAAGGAGGTCATTCTGGTCCATGTGTTGTTCAGGCAGAATTCCTCTATGCAGGGGCGGCTTCGGTGCAGTTATACAGGAACGCATTACATTGCTTTTCGCAGCGCGCTGGAGCTGATGCGAATGTTGGAGGAGGCAAATACCTAAATGTGCCAAAAACGGTTAAATCAGGATTTAAAGATGTAAAAAATAAGGAGTCTCGGAGGCAGCCATGGTATCAGCCATGGCTGTTTCTGGGATTACCTGAAAGGGAGTAGTCATAGATAGTAGTAAGAAAACCAGTATTGCAAATATTAAAAGTTTATATACAAAATGGAGAGGGATGAATTCCGGACTGGCAGGTATTTTTGCGATCATTATAATAGGGGGTGTTTCTTCCTGCGTTCAGGGACTATTACTTTGATATACTGAATTTTAAAACATTTTTTATTACAAAGTAGTGATTATCTTTGCAGTTGTATTTCTGATGGTAAATATAATTTTTTTTTCATTTTGTCAATCTATCTGGGCTGTTACAGGAGTACGGGCAGGAGAAGGAAAATCTGTGCCTCTGACTGGTCCATGCTGGCCGGAGCGTCTGCCCTGTTGTTCTTTACAGAGGAGGTCAAAACCTATATTTTTATACTGGCAGTGCTAGAGTCGGAATTCTGAGCCTTGCACAGGATGACAAAGCCGCAATCAGGAGCTGCTGGTCAAATGAGAGGATGAGACTGATAAAGAAATTTGCAATTATGTAAGAGGTCAAAACGGGAAGGTGGTAAAGATGGTGGGCAGTTTGGACACGCGTTTTTCATTCAGGTCAATAAAAGAAGTGATATGGGAACGCCTGCAGAGTCTGAAGCGACGAGCATATAGGTCATAGCCGTGATGCCAACAGTCTCTGGAAGAATCCCAGCCAATATCGAAGCACCGATTCCAGGGATATTTCTAAACTCAAAACCACGAATGTGAGGATTCTGTCTCAAAACCCGTCCGAAGGTATGGAGGACGCAGATAAAGCCGGGAGTAAAAAATCACCATAAATCCATATTCTTTACAACGATTTGTTGTAAAAAATAAATATAACCTTGTTTTACTGTTGTTAAAAAAGAATATATAATGATATCAGAAAATAAAAAGCATGCTGAATATTTTAAATTAAACAGAAGGAGGTTCAATATGACCAAAATGACAGAAGAGATGGTTAGATCATATTTTCCCCAATTATCAGAGATAAAAAATCAGGAATATGCAAAAATAGCAGCTGAAATCTGGGTGGAAGCATTTGAAAACAGCTCATGGGAAAATATAGCGGACGCGCAGTTTGCAACCCGTGCTCCTGGGGTGGCACTGGTGAAGCATACGGAAAGTGTTACAGCGAATGCGCTTATGATTGCACGAAATACCGTTGAGAAATATGGTTATGAGATTGATACTAATATTTTAATCCTTGCTGCGGTTTTGCATGATGTATGTAAGCTTGAAGAAATGGAGATGGGTGACCAGGGGAGCGGAACGAGCAGGAAGAGCAGTGTGGGTAAGATTTACCAGCATGGGTTTTTAAGCGGATATTATACACAAAAATATGGGCTTCCCAATGAGGTTACAGGGCTGGTGGTTGCTCATTCCGGGCAGTCAAAGGTGATTCCCAGATCAATTGAAGGAATGATTTTATATTATGCGGATATGATGGATGCGGATATCCACTTCGTTCAGGCAGGAACAACACTTTGCCTGGAAACGCATTGATAAAGGAGGAGAAGGAAATGGCAGTTGGAAATCGTGTTTTTTTAAAGAGAAATTTACCGGATAAATATTTAGTAGAAGAATTCAGCAAATTACCGGCAGCAAATGTAGCAGATTGTATGGGACGGTTATGCGGCATGAATCCCAGTATCAGGCTTATGTCAAACCCGTCTGAAGCAATTATGTGTGGTGTGGCTTTAACGGTGAAGGCAAGGCCTGGTGACAATATGATGCTTCATAAGGCAATGAATATGTCCATGCCGGGCGATGTGATTGCTGTTTCCAACGAGGGCGAGCGGAGCCGGGCGATTATGGGAGAAATCATGTATAATTACATGCAGGGTTTCAAAAAAATTGCCGGAATTGTGATTGATGGGCCGATTCGGGATATTGATGTGATTTCAAAAGGGCATCTGCCGATTTATGCAACTGGAACGAATCCGGCCGGCCCTTATAAAGAAGGTCCTGGCGAGGTAAATGTTCCGATTGCGTGCGGCAGCATTACTGTAAATCCCGGAGATATTATTCTGGGCGATAAAGATGGCGTAATCGTTATTCCGAGACAGGATGCGGCAGAGATTCTTGAAAAAGCCAGGGCACTCTCAGCGGCAGATAAACAGAAAGCGGAGAATTCCGCAAAAGGGACTGTGAACCGCCAGTGGGTAGAAGATTTGATGGAAAAGAAAAATGTAGAGATTATAGATGATGTTTATAACTGCTAAAAGAGGAGGAGAAACAGATGAAAAATCGTCTGGTAAAAATGATACCGGTAATTTTGTTTCCGCTCCTGACATGGCTTATTTCTGCTCCCGCAGGCTTGGAGACAGAGACATGGCATCTGTTCGGTTTGTGTCTGTCCCTGTTGTGCGGATTGATTTTGAAACCTTTTTCAGAGCCGGTAATCAGCCTTATTGTATTGGGACTCGGGGCCTGCTTTGTTGAAAAACCAGCTGTTTTGTACAGCGGATATGCTGCCCAGGGAGTTTGGTTTTTGCTTGCAGTGCTTCTTGCATGCGGGGCGTTTAAGAAAACCGGATTAGGAAAACGTCTTGCATACATATTGCTTTCCAAATTCGGCGGAACCAAATTCGGAAGATCCTCTCTGGGTCTTGGATATGTCATGATGCTTTGTGATTTAATACTGAGTCCAGCTACCGGATCAAATACTTCCCGTTCTGCAATTGTATTTCCTATTTTCCGGGGTGTGTCAGAGTCACTGGGTTCTTATCCGGACAAGGATCCGCAAAAGCTGGGTGGGTATCTGGAGCTGCTGGAACATGTGGTTGCCATGTCCACAGCAGTATTATTTCTGACAGGAATGGCATCGAATGCAGTGATTGCGTCAACCATTAAAGACATTGCCGGAGTGGAATTGACATGGATGCTGTGGTTTAAGGCGGCATTGGTGCCGGGGCTGATTGTTTTGTTACTGTGCCCGCTGGTTGTGTATAAGCTCTATCCGCCCCAGATGAAAGATTTGGGAGATATTAAACCCTTTGTTGTCAGTAAAATGCAGGAAATGGGCGCAATGAAAAAAGACGAGAAAATTTTGCTGGCATTATTTATCATGGCGATTCTGGGATGGATGCTTGGGGGAAAAATTGGAATCAGTATGTATGTGGTTGCATTTGCTTTTCTGGCATTGGAGCTGCTGCTTGGGGTCATGGATTGGAATGACTTGATGGCGGAAAAGGGTGCATGGAACATGTACATATGGTACGGTGCATTTTTCAGTATATCCGGCGCAATTAATGAAGGAGGATTTTATTCCTGGCTGTCTGGTCAGATACAAAATTATCTGGATCTCTCAGCTGTGAATGGAATGGCTGTATTAGTGATTCTGCTGTTAATAAGTTTTGTTACAAAGTACTTCTTCGTGTCCAATGCAGCATATATCGCCTCTATTTATCCGGTTATTTTGACATTGGCGGCATCCACAAATGTAAATATAATGGCATTG
>JAJQEA010000135.1 GCA_021201905.1 Clostridia bacterium | reverse complement strand
CACCGTATACGGTCAGGATTCCCTCGCTCTCCTCCGTCAGGGTATTCAGGCGTTCCTTCTCGAAATACACACTTACCCCTATTTCCTTCAGGTGGCGGACCGTGGATAAGGTGTCCACTGTGTTCCTGGCAAACCGGGTGATTGATTATAGCTGTTTGGAGTGAGAAAGAACAGGCAGATTAACTTGATAGAATAAAAAACATCTCTAACCGAGTGAGATATTTTCAACGGGTCAGGGATGTTTTTTCGATGATTATTTGAAGTTTTACGGTAGTCTGTGGGGGTATGCCATATTACAAGCCATTATCCTTAGATTCTATCAATGCTGGAAAATAGCTTCATCTTATTAATTGTTTCTACCTTAACAGCCTTTACTGCGGCTGGAATCAGGTCTGTTAATCCTCTCTTTTTCCCCTCAATTAACAATTTCTTTTCTTCTTCTGCCGCCGCCACATTAATATCCGTAAAAATATTTACTTTACTAATTCCTTCTTCAATCGCATGTTTAAAATCACTGTCAGACAGACCGGAACCTCCGTGAAGTACCAGGGGAATTGAAATCATATTAGCAATCATCCTTATTCGTTCAAAATCCAGTTTCGGAGGCAATTTGTATGCTCCGTGTGCGGTACCAACCGCAATTGCCAATGCATCTACCCCTGTTTTCTCAACAAAATCCTTTGCCATTAATGGGTCTGTGTAAAACCTGGCCGGATCATTTAACCGGGAACTACCCTCAACAGAATCTTCATTATCTCCTACATGTCCAAGTTCCCCTTCGATAGTAGCTCCATATGAATGGGCTATCTCTGCCATTTCCTTTACCTTTTCTATATTAACTTCGTAACTGTCTGTAGAACAATCATACATTATCGAGGTAAAACCTAATTCAAGGGCCTTTAAGCAGGTTTCTTTTTTTAAACCATGGTCCAAATGAATTACTATTGGAACATTTGCTTTCTTTGCCATTGGGATAAGAAAATAAGACAATTCCTCCAATGGTCCATCTGGTTATTAGACGTCTGCTGTTCGCATAATCACCGGGGAGCGTAAAATTTCTGCAGCTTCAATAATACCACGTGCCATTTCAAGATTCACCGAATTAAACAGGCCCGCTGCATATTTATTCTTTTTTGCGGGTAGTAACACCTCATTCATATTTACCAGCATTTCTTATCTCTCCTTTGCTAAAGCATAACGAATCTACTGTTTTTGCCATCCGTTTTTAATTCTCTCCTGCAATTGCGCAAAGCTCTTTAATCCGCTTAATGCATCATATGCAGAAACGCAGCACGCTCCTGTTGCCGTTGCCAAACGCAGACACTCTTCCATGCTATAACCATCCAGCATTGCAGTTAAAAAGGCAGCTATACTGGTATCTCCCGCTCCCATACCCGATAAAACCGCGTCCGGAACATAACTTCTCTCAAACCCTTCCCTATTCATCCATTTAGATACATCTAGTTCTAAGCGTCCACTAATATTTTTCAGAACGTCCCGCCCTGCCGAGCGATAATACAGTCCGGGTGCTCCACACTTAATTAACAAAATTTTTGTTCCCATCGCCATACACTGGTCTGCCAAAGGTTTTACATCTTTATCTACGTCAAGAATCTCCGTTATATCTCTGTTCCCAGCACGTTCTTTCCATTCCGCCAGCCTCTGTGGGTCCAACATATAACACAATTCCTCTACACTTGGTACAAAAAAATCCAAATACGGAAGGCATTTCTCCAGAATTTTTTTCCATGGGACTCTTCCTGCTTCTGATTTCTCATCCACAGCCGCCATATCCATAGATGTTGCTGCCCCGGATGCTTTTGCCTTCTGAAGAATCTTTACAAGTTCTTCGCCTTCGTTATCGTACATTTTTTTCATCAATGGAGGATAGCCAAAATGAAACAAAGCAGCATCCTCCATTGCTTTTTCAGGAATATCCTTCGATACAAATGTATTATTTGCTCCCGGATTATGAAGAAATATACGGTCCACACCAGGAATAGCCAGCACTACTGAATAAGATGTACTTTCTCCTTCAGCAACCAGCATGCCCTCCTGTGCCTGATGTTCTTTCAAAATATCCAGTATCATTTTTCCAAATGCATCATTACCAATTTTCCCCATCAGGGTAACCTCTGCTCCCAATAACTTCATGCCTAATCCTGTATTGGCAACAGCTCCCCCTGTATGTACGTCAGCTTCCTGCATTTCGATTAATCGTCCAGGTACCAAAAGTTTCTCTATCCCATCTGCGTTTACTCTTTGAAACACCGGCGTAATGTCTAAACAGATATGTCCTGCTACGATTACTCTTTTTTTCACTTTTTATATCCTTTCATTTAATTGTTTATTCGATACCCATCAACAAATTCATAACGTACATTTCCAGGCTTTCAAAATCTCGGTTTTCCACACATTTTTTCTGGAAATCATAATCAAACTTGTCAACTTTTTCTTCCAGCGCTTTAAAAATCTTCAGACTGTTTTCCAGATGCCTGTAGCTATCCTTATCGGTTGTGGTCCTCATTGCTTTTACATCAAGTCCTACATATTCACCATGGTCACCATAGCCATTTTCCTTCAAAACTTTCACCTGATTAAATGCAACCCGCAGATTTTCTACGCCAAATGACTTATCCTGATCATATTTAATACCATTCTGGTCATTTAAATGAACAGTCATCAGTTTACCCATAGCAAGAGCAAAACCGATTTCGTGTGCCGGATCCAGGCCAGCCAAAGTTGCATGTGCACTTTCCAGGTTTCCTCCTACACGAGAAGGATCGATTGTTGCCGCAGAAACCGCCATTACATGACCCATAGTACCACAAATACTTCTGTCAATAGGCTCATTCGGCTTTGGCTCAATACAAATACGAATTTTTGAGTCATATTCCAGCATTTTATTGATTGCATCAATTAGCATTTTTGTTGCCCAGACAGGTGATTTGCTCTCTGCGCAGAGAGTTCCTTCCCTTGCCAGCCACAGTACCACCATATCCGTTCCCAGTTCGTTCGCAATATCAATGGAACGATATGCTCTCCACATAGCGTACTCTCTGTCCTTTTCACTGGTGCTCATAAATCCACCATCAATCGTATGGGAATCCATCCATAATCTCGGAGCAACAAACTCAGCTTTCAAATTATATTTATCCAAAGTTTTCTTTAATTCCCTGGCTTTTTCTTTAATCTCTTCTTCGGTATAATCATTAATATTAGGTACTGCATCATCATCATGGAACTGAATTGCTGAAAATCCCATTTCCGCAAACTTTTTATATTTCTCCTCTGACGGGATTTCTGCTCTGGTTGCCGGTCCATAAGAATCTGCTCCTGAATGTACATTCCACGGCCCTACTGAAAATTTAAATTTGCTCATTTTTTATCTCTCCCTCATTAATTATTCTTAATCGCTTCATCAAACGCTACATCTGATGGCGAAAAGTTAATCTTCTTTGTAAATTCACACGCCTCTGTTCCTCCAAATACCCGCTCCATACCGCTGTCTTCCCATTCAATAGAAAGCGGCCCTTCGTAGCCGGCCTGATTCAGAACACGGATAATATTGTCAAAATCAACATCGCCATGACCAGGGGAGACAAAGTTCCATCCCCTTCTCTGATCGCCAAAGGTAATATGGGACCCAAGAATACCATTTCTTCCATTCAGATTTAATTTTGCGTCTTTAATATGTACATGATAAACGCGGTCCATAAAGTCATATAAAAATACAGCCGGGTCAACTCCCTGCCAAATCAAATGGCTGGGATCAAAATTAATTCCCAATGTAGGCCTGTACTCAAACGTTTCCAGCAGTCTCTTTGTACTCCAGTAATCATATGCGATTTCTGTGGGATGTACTTCTAATGCAAGTTTCACGCCATATTCATCATATACATCCATGATCGGAGACCAAAGCTTTTTTACAGTCTGGTATGCCTCTTCTACCTGCTCTTCTGACGTCTGTGGAAACGAATACCACATTTTCCAGATTGGAGAACCCATAAAACATGTAACAACTCCTACACCCATATTCTTTGCGGCTTGAGCCGCATACTTCATCTGCTGAATTCCCCAGGCCTGTATCTCACCCGGCTTACCTGCCAGTTCTGCTGGTGCAAATCCGTTTAATCTCGGGTCATATGCCCACTGTTCTGCATCACATACGCATTGCCCCGGCAGATGTGCACTAATTGCCCAGCATCCTAAATTGTACTTTTCTAACATTATTTTTAATTCTTTTACATAGGTTTCATCAGTTGCTGCCTTTTCCAAATCAATCTGCCCCCATGAAGCAATCTCTAACCCTTCATATCCCATCCTGCTTGCGGTTTCACACATCTCTTCCATAGAAAGATCTGCCCATTGTCCTGTAAAAATAGTTACCGGTCTTGCCATATTTAAAATCCTCCTTTTAATTTAAATCTCTACCCATACATTTCCATTTCTATTGCTTTCCAGACATGCTTCTACATATTTAAGGCCCTGAACTCCATCATCGATTGTGGGATAATCTATCAGTTCCTCAGTAAATGTTCCTTCTTTCTTTGCTCTCACACATTCTGTAAAACTGTCATACAGATTTCCCATAGCTTCAATCCATCCTTCGGTGTGACCTGCCGGAAGCCTTCCATATTTGGCAACCTCAGGAGTTACAGCGCCATAACCACGCTTGATTTTCTGTGAAATACCATCCTCATGAATTAAAACAAGTTCCTCGGGTTCTTCCTGAAACCAAAGGATTGTTCCCTTAGACCCATAAATTCTGATCCGAAGGCTGTTATCACACCCGATTGCAAATTGGGAAGTCCAATTAATACCCGTTGCCCCACCTTCATATTCCACCAAAATTTGATCATTGTCGTCCAGAGCTCTCCCCGGAACTACTACATCCATCTTAGCAAGAACACGTTTAATCTTGAGTCCAGTCATGGTAGCAACAGCATTTTCCACATGCGTTCCAAGGTCCCCGAGACAATTCACATTTCCTGACTGCTTCGGATCGCACCTCCACTCGCCCTGCTTACCGCCCCACTCATTTTCATTATAAAGCCAGCCCTGTGGATACTCTGCCATAATAGTTCTAACCATTCCAATTTCTCCGTTCTTAATCAAATCGCGGATATATTTGGCTGTCACATGACCCATATAAGTATATGTAACCATGAATAGTAATTTCTTTTCCTTGGCCAGTGCCTTTAATTCTTCAGCTTGTCTGCTGTCAGTTACCAGTGGTTTATCACAGGCTACATTAATTCCCGCCTCAAGAAAAGCCTTACACACTTCATAATGAGTTGCATTGGGTGTGACAACTACCACAAAGTCTATGCCGTCTTCTCTTAGGCCTTCCTATTCTGCCATTTCCTTATAGTTTTCATAGCAGCGACTTGGTTCAATGCCAAGAGTTTCCCCCTGTTCCATTGTTTTTTTTTGAATCTCTTGAAAAACATCCTGCAACCAATTTTGCAGAATTATCAATATTGATTGCCTTACGGTGAGCGTCTCCGATAAATGCTCCTGGGCCGCCTCCGACCATTCCATATTTCAAAGTATTCATTACCACTCCTCCTTCACTATATACTCAGCGGTTTCCTAGTCTGTAACCACGCTTTTCTTTTTATTTCCTTCCAAAATGTTTCCAAGTTTTCCTCCTAACACTTGGGAAACCCATGCCGCAACATTTCCAACAAGAAGTGCAATTATAACCGCTTTAAAGTCAAAGCCTGTCCCGAAATAGCATGCCGCTCCGGCAAAAGTCCCAGGTATAAAACTCAGCCAGCTTATGCAGGATTGCATGCACATCAAAATAACAATTACGACTACTGTTATTCCCATTGAATAAGCAATTGGTAAAATCCCGGATATTAAGATAATTAAATATCCCCATATCAGCCCACTTATGTTGCAACAAGTTGATTTTATAAATCCTGTTTTGCCACATTCCGTAGTATAATATGAAAGCATTGCCACAAAACAGACCCATGACAAAACCCCAAATTTTGCTTCACCCACTTCTACCAATAGTGCAGCTATTATGCCTGCACTAATGCCTACACCTAATGTTTGTTTCACGTTACTCCTCCTTTTTCTATTAATTCTGGTTTCTAGTATCATATTTATAAATATGTCCTGCATATGTATAATAGCAGTTTCTCGTCTTTATATCTCATATAAGTTTGAGATATAAAACATGATTAATTTGCTTTTTTCTTTACAAAAATGATAGTCCCCTATACAATAAAATTGAGGTGATTATTATGACAAATCCAACAGAATTCGAATTTATCAGGCACACATCCTTTGCATATAACTTTTTTCTTGTGAATATGCTCTATCGCACACCGCATATTCACAAGGATTTTGAAATATGTCTTTTGCTGGATGGCGAAATTAACCTGTTCTCCCACAATAGACAATTTTGTTTTCAAAAAGGCAGCCTCTGGATTATTAATCCGTTTCAGAGTCATGAGTTGAAGGCCTCTACTCCAGCACTCCTTCTGGCTCTTCAGATTTCATCCAGTTTTTTTAATGTTTATTATCCGCAAATTGAAAGTCTGAATTTCTTGATAACACCTGATCTTGATTTTAAGACGACTTCAAACGATATAACTAATAATTTTATTCGTATTGCATATGACTTTTTCAGACAGGATTCGTACTATGAATTGCATTGCGCAGGTTCTATTAATTATCTGTTTGAAGCAATTTTAAAATTGTATCCTCATAAATTTATTGATGAAAAAGAAAAAAATATTAATAAAAATAATGCTCTACGGATACGAAAGATTACAGACTATATCGATGCCCATTATGAACAGAAATTACTATTGTCAGATATAGCCAGACAAGAGGCTCTCTCCCTCAGCTATTTATCCCACTTTTTTTCAGATTCGTTTGGGATGCCATTCCAGGAATATTTGTTGCGTATTCGTTGCGAAAAGGCCAGACAACTGCTCCTTTTAAGTAACCAGAACCTTTTAGATATCTCCATGTCTTGCGGCTTTTCAGATATAAAATACTTTAATAAAGGATTCCTAAAACAATATGGCATCACACCAAAAGAATATCGCAAACTTTTTATACATGCCGCTTTACCACAACAACAGAAATCCATGTTGACTACTCAGGAATTTCTTTCTCCTAAGACTAGTTTAATTGTGCTTCAGAAGCATATTGAAAAGGAACATATTTTTATCTGAATGTTAAAAATGCACCTGAAAGGCATATATCACAGCCCCTCAAGGTGCATTAACTTGTATCAAAGCTTAACTCAATTTTAAATATCTATACATGGCCTGCCTTTTCGATATCATCAATCAGATTTGCCAGTTAAAAAACTACACCTCAATTTAGGTTTCCTTATGTCCTGCCTTTGTTAAATTTTTATGTAAATTAAAAAAGTCCAA
>JAJQEA010000351.1 GCA_021201905.1 Clostridia bacterium | reverse complement strand
CATCGGCATACGGCCTCCGTCCGCGCTTCTGGAAGACAAGGAGCATCCTCCATTTGTCCTGATCTGCAACATGTATCATGTAAGTATTGAAAAACAGCTGGATGCCATGGGAGTAAGATGGCACAGATATGATGATAAATATTTTTTCAGATATCAGAATCTGGTTGATAAACAGGGAGCAAGCGTATGTTGAAGATAGGAGTGCAGTCCAAAGGAATCCTGGACAGTGAGTTATTGGATTTGGAAAATGGATTTGAACGGATTAAGAAAGCCGGATTTGACTGCGTTGACCTGAACCTGGATGTGTTCCTGAAAAATTCAGAGCTTTACCAGGGGGAGATGAACCGCTTTTTTGAACAGAGTATGGATGAATTGCGGCAATATTTTAACTCCTATCAGGAAGGGGCCGGACGATATGGCCTATCCTGGTCCCAGATGCACGCCCCGTACCCGGTATGGGTGCTGGGGAGGGAGGAGCAGAACCGGATCATGATAGAAACAGTGATTCCCAAATGCCTGGCAGTCGCGGGATTTCTGGGGATTCCCTACGTGGTCATCCATCCCTTCAAGATGCAGTACAGACAGACCTGCCGGGAAGAGAGAAGGCAGAACATGGCGTTTTTTAAGAATCTGATTCAACCGGCCAGGGAACATAATGTGACCATCTGCCTGGAGAATCTGTATGAATCCATGGGCGGCAGGCTGGTAGAGGGGGTATGCTCCGCGCCGGAGGAGGCTGTGCGGTATATTGACAGCCTGAACGAGGAAGCGGGTGAGGAACGGTTTGGGTTCTGCCTGGACACAGGTCATTTAAACCTGGTGAAACGGCCGCCCTATGAAACGGTCCTGCGGCTGGGGCACAGGATTAAGATCCTGCATCTTCACGAAAATGACGGAATAGAGGACCTGCATCAGATTCCCTACACATTCGGAAGGAAGGCAGGGGACGGATTTGACTGGGAGGGCCTGCTTGCGGGGCTTCGGGAGACTGGGTATGACGGGGTACTGAATTTTGAGACATTTCCTTCCATGAACAGCTTTCCGGAAAGCGTGAAGGAGGAAGTACTTCGGACGATTGCGGGGATTGGGAGATATTTTGCCGGAAGGGTCGGAGCAGAAGAATTGGGTGGACAGGGCTGAACTGGCGGTAGGTGTTTTAAAGGGAAGGCGGTGTATCCATGCAAAGGGAACAAAGCAAGGGCATACAGAGAGCAGGCGTGATTGGCACAGGAAGGATTGTCAACCGTTTCATGCCTGAGGCAGACCTTGCAGACGGAATTCAAGTGCAGGCCGTGTATAATCCTCACCTGGAAAGTGCCGTACGGTTTGCCGCCAGATGGGGACTTGAGGCATGTGGGGATTTAACGGATTTCTTTCAGCGGGTCGATCTTGTATATGTGGCTTCCCCCCCCATGAAACACATGCTGCCTACATCAAGGCGGCGCTGGATTACGGCAAACATGTATTATGTGAAAAGCCCCTTGCTCTTAAAGGGGAACATGCAAAAGAGCTGTTTGCATATGCAGAAAGACAGAATCTCGTCCTATTTGAAGGGATAAAGACGGCATACTGTCCCGGGTTCAAGAAGATGCTGGAAATAGCCAGAAGCGGCTCCATAGGTACCATACGTTATGTGGAGGCGTGTTTTACAAAGCTGGAATCAGGAGACAGCAGGGAACTGAGCGACAGGATGTATGGAGGTAGCTTTACGGAGCTGGGAAGCTATTGTCTGCTGCCGATTATCAGCTTATTGGGCAATGGGTTTGAAGACGTGCGGTTCGAGTCCATAAAAGGAGAGAACGGACTGGACGTGTTCACAAAGGCTTCCTTCCGGTATCCCGGCGCCCTGGCGACCGCAATCTGCGGCCTGGGGGTAAAAGCAGAAGGTAGGCTGATGATATCCGGTACCCAAGGATACGCCACGGCAGAAGCGCCCTGGTGGAAAACAACGGATATAAAAGTGCATTATGAAAATCCGCTGGAGGTGGAGAAATATTCAGAACCCTTTCTGGGGGATGGACTGCGATATGAGATCCGTGCATTTGTGGACAGGGTGAATGAAGTGGAAAACAGCGCGCGCGCGGGAAAAAAGTGTGGGAAACCAGGGATTCTATTGATTTCAGGGGACTCTGTGATTCCTGCAATGTTGGACTGACGCCGGAGGATTCCATTGTCCTGGCAGATATCATGGGTAGATTTATGGAAACAGAGAGACGTATACAATTGGAGAGCAGAGAATGAAACTATGGGCACACAGAGGCTGCAGCCAGAATTTCCCAGAGAATACACTGCTTGCCTTTGAGAAGGCGGCGCAGTTACAGGGGCTAGCGGGAATCGAGCTGGATATTCAGCTTACAAAAGACGGACAGATTGTGGTCATCCACGATGAGAGGGTGGATCGTACCACAGACGGAACCGGATATGTCCGGGAGTATACATTGGCTGAATTAAAGCGTTTGAAGATAGATGCCGGGAGCTATCCCCACCAGAAGATTCCTGCCATGGAGGAGGTCTTTAATCTGCTGGAGGAAAGAATGAAGGCAGTAATCAGGTCAGGAACAGAAACCCAGTCCGGGACAGAGACCGGTTCAACGCCAGGAATGATGTCTGGACTGCGGCTTAATATCGAACTGAAGAACAGCGTCCTTCCATATGAGGGTATGGAGGAAAAGATTATAGATATGGTCCACGACAGGGGACTGGAGGGCGCGGTTGTATACTCCACCTTTTGCGCGCGGTCCCTGGAGAAGATTGCGTATCTTGATTCGGAGGCGGAACTGGGGATACTGGATACGCAGATTTCCGACTGTATGTATAAGTTAAAGGGCGGGTGCGGGGCAACAGCCCTGCATCCATTCTGGAGGGCCATGGATTTGCCGGCAGAGCAGCTGCGGGGGTATACGGTGCGGGCCTGGATGTCTGGGCATCTGTATCCGGAGAAATCTACCGGGACCAGGCTGGATTTGGAATGTCTGGAGAAAATGGGGATTACGGATCTGATTTTGAATGAGCCGGAAGTGTATTTGGAATGAGATAGATGAACGGGCTACATAAGGAATGGCGGATTATCACAATGGATGTGAATGGAGAAAAAGGATGATTAAAATAAGCCGGGAGAATTTGTACATAGTCTGGCGGAAACTAAAAGCTGCAGGAAACAGGCTTTGTTTTGTGGCATGCAGGATATTTCCGATTCAAAACAACCGGATTTCCATATGTACGTTTGAAGGAAAAGGAGGATTTGGATGTAATCCTAAATACATTGCAGAAGAATTGCATCAGCGGAATCCGGATTACGAATTCATATGGTTTGTAAATGATCGGTCCAAGGAGTTTCCGCCCTACATAAAGAAAGTCCCCAATACGCTGTGGAGCAGGGCGTTCTGGCTATCAACTTCCCGGATATGGATTGATAACTACCGGAAGCCATATGGCACATGCAAACGAAAAAAACAATATTATGTGAATACATGGCATGGAACGATTGGATTTAAAAGTATTGGTCTTTGGCGCGGCGATAAATTTTCAAAAATGGCCTACCTTGTGAGCAGGAATGATTCGGATATGATTGACGGTGTTGTAATTGATTCCAAATGGTGCGCTGAAATGTTTCCGAAGGGAATGGTATACTCAGGTGATTTTCTGTGGGACGGGGCTCCAAGATGCGATGTGTTATATGGTGACCGTACTTCATACAAAGAACGTTTCCGTAAAAAGCATGGGCTTGCCTTAGATGCCAGGATTATTATGTTTGCGCCAACATTCCGGGAGGGCTCTGTAAATGGCAGAAGAGTTATCTTTTCGGAACTATGGACACTGGACTTTATGAGAATGCTGAAAAATCTGGAGCAGCGATTCGGCGGCAGCTGGTATCTGTGCCTTCGGGTTCACCCGCAGCTGGCAGCCAGGGCAGAAGACTACCATGACAGTCGGCTTGAGGGAAAGATGATTGATGTAAGCAGAGAAGATGATATGTACGAGATACTGGCAGGAATGGATGCGTTTATTACGGATTATTCCAGCGCAGCCATGGATGCCAGCTTTGCTCATATGCCGGTTTTCCTTTATGCAGATGATATCGGGCAGTATGTGAATGACAGAGGGAGTATGCTTTGGAACATGACAACGGATTCCGATGCCATTATCAGAAATAACCGACAGATGACTCCGGGTATGGATGTCATACTGCCGTATCCCGTTGCGCAGAATAATGAGGAACTGGAAAGCCGGATTTTGAAATTTGACATGGAGGACTATCTGTCAAGGATGAAGACGTTTGAGGAAAAGGTAGAACTGACATTTGACGGAAAAGCCAGTTCCAGGATTGCGGACCGGATAGAGGCATATATGAGAAGGCAGTAGATGAAGGGGAGTTAAAAATAATTGTGCTGTATATACAACCTGTATGTGCTTTGGTTGTGATTGGAGTTAAGTCTTGAGGTAGGATATGGTTAATGGAGCAATTTTATTAGCGGCAGGAAAGGGAAAAAGATATAAGGGAATAAAACAGGATGTTCTGTTTCACGGCAAACCGCTATGGAGATATGCATATGAAACTGCATTAGACGTCGTAGGTGAGAACTATATAGTAGCTGTGGGAAAGGATATTCCGGGTGGAAACACTAGAACCAAATCCGTCTTAAATGGATTAAAATTCCTTCCTGACGATACGGAAAGAGTTGTGATTGTTGAGGCAGCACGCCCAATGGTTACAAAGGAGCAGATTCTTGAACTGCTAAGAGATGGACATCCCTCTGTATCTTTCGTAAGACCTTTAGTAAATACAGTTATTTATAGGGACGGGAGATATATTAACAGGGATGAATTATATGATTTATTAACACCTCAGGCATTTGACTATCACATGTTGCTTGAGGCGTATCAAAGCGGCAGATTCACAGATATGACGGATGAGACAAGAATAATGTTTGAATATTATAGAATTAAACCATATTTAATTGAAACAAAGAACAACCTTTATAAGGTCACGTATCCTGGTGACTTAGATATAATTGAGTCAATATTTCAATCGCAACAAAAGGCAGAGGGGGCATGAACAATCAATGAAAAACAAAGTGTTAATTACGGGGGGAAACGGTGACATTGCCCAGGCAATAAAAGAACAGTTGGAAAATGAGGGATATGATGTTTACGTGCCTTCTCGAACTGAAATGGATGTAACTGATTGGGACAGTATTGAAAAAGCGATGGAAAAATTCAAACCGGATGTTCTGATTAACAATGCCGGATATGTAGTTCCGCATTCCATAAAAAAAGGTAATTTACTTAACACAAAGAAACACATAGATATTAATTTGGCAGGGGTCTTTTACTGTACGGAAATTGCATTAAAATTCAATCCTAACCTTGCTATTGTAAATATTGGCTCGGCAGCCGCTATCGAAACTCATGCAACCTGGAGTGAATACTGTGCTGCAAAAGCTGCGGTTGTTATGGCTACAAGGTGTTGGGCTGAAGATGGGTTATACGCTGTAGTGATATCACCGGGAAGAACTAGGACAAAAATGAGAAGGAGCCTTTATCCCGAAGAAGATCAAACCACTTTGCTTGAACCCTCCGGTTTTGCAAAAGTAGTTGTTAAGGCAGTTCGTAAAGAGTATGAAACAGGCGCTCATATCGTAGTACGTCTAAAGAATATGGAAGAATTGATGAAACAATAAATGGACCAACGCAACCTGCCGGATGGTACGGAAAGCCCAGCAGGCCGTAACCCATGCTAAATTAGGAAACTTTTAATTACTGGAGGAACAAAAATTGAATTGTTCAGAGTATCTGGTCGATTTTTTAGTCAAGCGTGGCGTAACCGATATATTTGGTTATGCGGGCGGGTATATAGTTCCATTTATGGATGCCTTATATTTTCGCAGGGACGTAATTAATGTTCATATTTGTTATCATGAACAAGGATGTGCACTAGCTGCCAATGGGTATGCAAGAACAAGCGGAAAGATTGGTGTATATTTTACCACATCAGGCCCAGGGGCTGTAAATGCTCTTGGAGGACTTGTAGATGCTTGGTTTGATGGAATTCCGGTTATGGGGATTTGTGGTAACGTTCCTACAAATGAAATGAAGGGATTTTCCGGAATAAGGCAGAATGGATTTCAGGAATTGGATATTGTGTCAATGACGCGTAATGTCACAAAATACTCTGTTACGGCAAATAGCAGCGAGGGCTTTGATGATATTATCAGCAGGGCATACAATATGGCTATGCTTGGCCGGAAGGGAGGCGTTATCATTGATTTTCCGCTTAACATACAACAAACCGATATTGTTAGTTGGTAATGGGGTCAGGACAGCCGGTGCAGCAGGCTTAGTTCATGAATTTGCTCTTAAAACCAGTATACCAATTTTGACAACGATGAATGGCGTCGATTTAGCACAAGACAATCTTCACATTGGTTTTATTGGGACTCATGGTAATAGAGTGGCTAATATGATTTTGAATGAATGTGATCTTGTGGTTTCTGTTGGTGCACGTTTGGGAATACGGCAGGTTGGCCGTTACATAGAAAATTTCGCGCCAAAAGCAGATTTAGTCAGAGTAGACATAGACGAATATGAGCTAAGCAGGAATATTAAAGAAAAGGAAAAGAAGTACCAAACGGATGCACGAAATTTTATGCATATGATTCTGAATGAGAATATCCGGGACTATTCTTCATGGAAACAGCAATGCTTAGATGCAAAAAAAATTCTTGATAAGTATGATAAGCAGGAAGGAAACATGACAGTTGAAAAGATAGCTTCTATGTTGCCTGAAAATCCTGTAGTATCAGTAGATGTTGGCCAACATCAGTGTTGGTGCGCCCAATCTCTGGTTTTAAAAGGACAAAATGGGCGAATCCATATTAGTGGTGGTTATGGAACTATGGGATGTGGATTGCCATATAGCATCGGGGCATCAATATCAATGAATAAAAATGTTACGTTTTGTATTACTGGAGACGGCGGATTCCAGATGAATATTCAAGAGCTGGAGACAGTAAGACGTGAAAATCTTCCTATTAAAATATTTATTCTTAATAACAGGGTATTGGGGAAGATAAGTGAAACCCAGCACACCAACCATAAGGATCGGTATGCAAATACTACTGCAGAAAGTGGGTATACAGTGCCGGATTTCAGGAAAATCTCAGAGGCTTATGGTATTAAAGCTGCAACACTTAATTCTTATCATGAACTTGATAATTATCAAGAGTGGATTCAGGACAATCAGCCATGCTTATTTAATATAATGCTTACTGAACATAGCCTTTTAACTCCTAAAATAAAATGGGAGACTTCGACAACTATTCCTCGATTAGATGATTTTGTAATCGATTAGGTTGAAGAGATATTAGGAAAATAACTGTACGTTCCATCAGACTGGTATGAGGAGAGGAAAAAGATGAGGATAAAGGAAAAAACAAGATTTAGTGATTTAAGGACAAAGTACGATTATATTATAG
>JAJQEA010000423.1 GCA_021201905.1 Clostridia bacterium | reverse complement strand
GCCATCACCACCCAAAAAAGCCAAAAAAATCCCCACAGTTTCTATTTGACGTCAATAGTCAAAAACTGTATAATTGAGTAAGAATTTGGAAACCTGAGGTGTAACCCAGGGCAGGAGAACAATATGATTGCATTAAAAGTAGAGGATGTGAAAACATTTACATCCAAACTGTTCCTGAAGGAAGATTTTGACAGCTTTCTGGTCAAGGAAGTGAACATTGTCACCTATAACAATTTTACCATCGACGGACACATCCGGCAGGGATATTATACAGACGAGGAGCTGGAGGTGAACCGGATTGAATCCTTTTCCTCCTGGAAGGTGCTCCGCCCCGTATGCTTTTCGCTGATTAAAGGAAAAAAGCTGCCGGGGAGCTTCCATATTGTCCTGCTGCTTCCTCCTTCGGACACAGAAAAATTCGCCTCCGCTTCCGGAAGCGGTATAAGCGGTGAGCAGATACAGGGACTTTATCTGAATATCCGTTACGAAGACGGAGCATTATATTGTGTGACGGGAACATCGCTGAACTTTTTTACCATGGACAAGGCCCTGGAAAATGAGTGGGACAAGGCGGTGGCAAAGTTCATGCGTTCCCATGAAATAATATGTACCTAATGTACCCGCAGACCCAATAACGGTACTGTGCTGCGTAAGCCCCGCTGTTCAAAGAGGGATTTACGCAATACAGTACCTATATTTAGTATGTCCCAGGAGAAGGGGGAGGATAACATATGGATAAAATGGAATTGTCCAAGAGACTGGAGCAGCTGGTCAGTGAGGCGGCCTCCAAGGAAGGACGTCTGGAGATGACCCAGGTGCTGGACCATTTCCGGGATGTTCAGATGACACCGGAGGAGATGGAGGATGTCTATCTGAAGCTGGAGCGCAAAGGTGTCCACATACAGGCTCCTGAGGAACTGGAAGAAGATTTGCCGGAGGGAGACTTTCTTTTAGACGATGATGCCGAGCTGGAACAGCCGTCCCTGGTGAAGGAGGATTTCCGCTGGGGGAGAGACCGCCTGGACCCGGATGAGATGCTGGACGGGGGCAGCATAGGTTCCGGAGGCGAAGAGGAGGAAGAAGAGGATTACGACGGATATGGCCAGGAGCGGCTTCTGGAAGGCGTGTCCACAGCCGATCCAATCCGTGAATACTTAAAAGAAATCGGATCCATTCCACTGCTTACACCGGAGGAAGAATCAGACCTGGCAAGACGCAAGTCAGAAGGCGATGTGGAAGCGGGCCGCAAGCTGGTGGAGGCCAACCTGCGTCTGGTAGTAAGCATTGCCAAGCGATATACCGGCAGGGGAATGAGTTTTCTGGACCTGGTTCAGGAGGGGAATCTGGGTCTTATGAAGGCAGTGGAGAAGTTTGACTATGCCAAAGGTTACCGTCTCAGCACCTATGCAACATGGCGGGTGAAGCAGTCTATCACCAGGTCCCTGGCAGACCAGTCCAGGACCATCCGCCTTCCGGTCCACATGGTGGAGGCGGTGAACAAAATCCGCCGTGCCCAGCGCAGCCTGTCCGTGAAACTGGGACGGGAGCCGTCCATGGAGGAAGTGGCTGAGGAGGTGAACATGTCCGAGAAACGGGTGGCAGAGCTGATTCAGGCATCGGGAGATACCGTATCCCTGGAAACCCCGGTAGGTGACGAGGAGGGATCCAATCTGGGTGATTTTGTGGCGGACGATGCAAATGCTTCCACAGAGGACAAGACGGAGAGCTTTCTTTTGCGGGAGTAAATTGACAGCATGCTTCAGGGGTTGAATCCCAGGGAGCGTGAGGTCATCATACTGCGTTTTGGCCTGGAGACCGGACATCCCCTGACCCTGGAGGAAGTGGGGAAACGGTTTAACGTGACAAGAGAGCGCATCCGCCAGATTGAGACAGCTGCTCTCAGAAAGCTTCGCAATCCATCCAAAAGCAAGAAAATCAGGGATTTTCTTCCATAAAGAGGAATTATGGATTAAGTTATTAGCACTCAAACAAAGTGAGCTTTGCTCTCCATTTATAAGTGGTCATAAGTCGTTAAAACCTTGTAAATACGTTGCTTTTGAATTTTAAAATCTTCCAAAAACAACACAACCCGCCTAAAAATTTGAACATCTAAATAAGTCCATGATCATGCAGATACATCGCATATTCACGGGCTTATTTTAGTGCATTAATCTATTTAAACGTCTATGTTCGGCAATTGGATTTGAGATGGGGAAAGTCATCATACCCATTAAAAAAATGTCCTTGTTCTGGTGTGTTACAGAGATACAATAGAGTATAAAATTTGAAAGGGTAGTTTCATTTGCCAACTAAATCTAAAAATGGAGAAGGATTTGGTGGTAGGTGGGCAGGCATTAGAAATGGTGATTACCACTTGATACTGGAAAAATATTGGTGGATGGGTTATACTAAAGTTAGATGGACTATAGAAAAAGGAATTTAATAGAGTCTGTTAGAAAAAGGAAATAATAGCCAGGAGGTGATCCGATGCCATTACCAAAACAGAAAACCTATACAATAGATGATATATATGCTCTGCCAGACGGGGAACGTGCGGAGCTGATTGACGGACAGATTTATTATATGGCGCCACCGAGTACCACCCACCAAAGAGTGCTTAATTATTTGAATACAGAGATCAATTTGTATATCCGTAGCAGAGATGGAAAATGTGAGGTATTTCCAGCTCCATTTTCAGTATATCCAGAATCGGAAGGTGACAATATAAATAAATATCTTGAACCGGATATTTCAGTTATTTGTGATAAGGATAAATTGGATGATAAAGGTTGCCATGGTGGGCCTGACTGGATAATAGAAATTGTCTCACCGACCAGTAAACGCATGGATTACTACACTAAGCTGTCAATTTATAGAATGGCAGGGGTACGTGAATACTGGATAGTGGATACGATGCGTGAAAGTATAACCGTCTATGATATGGAGCATGACGCAGCACCAATTATTTATCACTTTACAGATAAGGTTGAGGTGAATATTTATAAGGATTTTGAGATTGACTTTTCAGAGGTGAAAAGGTTAATAGATGGAAAATAATGTACACATAGAACATCCAAATAATGGGTGTTTGATAAAGTGGAAAAGGTACCTTGTATACGCTAAAGCAGCAGGACTTTGCAAAAAGATAGTTGGATGTGAAAGAGAATGGAAACGATGATAATAAGTGACAACTGTATCGTGTACGACAGTTCTGATTATCCATACTCTGAATTTAAGGATAAAACAATACTTCATGCAGGTAAAGTTTATGCCTGTATCTCTGGTTTTAATCCACCAGCATTGCTGACGAATCAGAGAAATATTTTTTTGTTGGCCGTAGATATGAGGCGGAGTTGCTTTCCTTCTGTTTGAGGAACCACATAGAAAAGATACAGATGCAGGATAACTGGTTTCTCATTTTGGAAGAATTTCTCGATACTGAGTTAGGGACAAATGAGAAAGAGAAAACTTATGAGCTGTTAGAACGAGTGGGTATTTCACGAAGGCTATGTACCCTAATACGAAAAGATATAACGCCAATGATGATAGAATATAATTTTAAATCCTGCTTGTGGGAATGGTGTTACTTGGGTATGTATGATTTGTTGATGGCTGCGCAAGGAAAATTGAGTAAGGGAAACACTGGGCTTGGCAATCAACAGATGGAAGAACTTTATAGATTTGCTGTAAAGATAGCGCTTATGCAATTCAGTGATACAAGATGAAAGCATAACTAAACTTATTAGCACTCAACAAAAATGAGTGCTAATTTTTTATTGACATTTTATTCGTCTCGTACTAAAATGTAGTTTGTGAGTAAACATTGCAAAACATGAAGAACTAATTATTATATAAGAAAGAGGCGGATGAAAGATGGCAAAGAAAGGCAGTTTATCAATTACAAGCGAGAATATTTTCCCGGTAATCAAGAAATGGCTGTACTCTGACCATGACATTTTCTACAGGGAGCTTATCAGCAACGGCAGTGATGCTATTACCAAGCTTAAGAAGCTGGAACTCATGGGCGAGTATGAAAGACCAGAGGATTTGGAGTACAAAATCCAGGTGTCCGTGAACCCCAATGACAAGACCATCAAGATCACAGACAACGGACTTGGCATGACCGAGGAGGAGATTGACAAGTACATTAACCAGATTGCATTCTCCGGCGTCCAGGATTTCATGGAGAAGTACAAGGACAAAGCCAATGAGGACCAGATTATCGGCCATTTCGGACTGGGCTTTTACTCTGCGTTCATGGTTGCCGACAAGGTATCCATTGATTCCCTGTCCTACCAGAAGGATGCCAAGCCGGTCCGCTGGGAATCAGAGGGCGGCATTGACTTTGAGATGGAGGAAGGGGATAAGGCTGAGGTGGGCACCACCATCACCTTATATCTGAACGAGGACAGCACCGAGTTCTGCAACGAGTACAGGGCAAGGGAAGTCATTGAGAAGTACTGTGCATTCATGCCTGTGAACATTTTCCTGGACAATGAGACAGCAGAGCCCCAGTATGAGACCATTGAGAAGGACGAGCTCACCGACAAGGATACAGTGGTGGAGACCGTCATTGAGCCGGCCAAAACCGAGGAAAAGGAAAATGAGGATGGTACCAAGGAAGTCGTGGAAATCGAGCCTTCCAGGGAAAAATATAAAATCAACAAGCGTCCGGTGGCCTTAAACGACACCAATCCTCTGTGGAACAAGCATCCCAATGAGTGCAGCGAGGAGGATTATAAGAGCTTCTACCGCAAGGTGTTCAGGGATTACAAGGAGCCTCTGTTCTGGATACACCTGAACATGGATTATCCGTTTAATTTGAAGGGCATCCTGTACTTCCCGAAAATCAACATGGAGTACGACAGTCTGGAGGGAACCATCAAGCTGTACAACAGCCAGGTGTTCATTGCGGACAACATCAAGGAAGTGATTCCTGAGTTCCTGATGCTCTTAAAGGGTGTCATCGACTGCCCGGATCTGCCTCTCAACGTGTCCAGAAGCGCCCTGCAGAATGACGGCTTCGTGAAGAAGATATCTGACTACATCACGAAGAAGGTGGCAGACAAGCTGTCCGGCATGTGCAAGACAGACAGGGAAAATTATGAGAAATACTGGGACGACATTGCGCCCTTCATCAAGTTCGGCTATATCAAGGATGAGAAGTTTGCTGAGAAGATGGGAGACTTCATCCTGTACAAGAACCTGGAAGGCAAATACCTGACCCTTCAGGACTGCCTGGATGAGAACAAGGAAAAGCATGAGAATAACATTTTCTATGTGACCAATGAAAAGGAACAGAGCCAGTACATCAACATGTTCAAGGAAGAGGGAATCGACGCGGTTATCATGCCGGCTGCCATAGACAGCCCGTTTATCTCACATGTGGAGCAGAAAAAGGAAGGCCTCAAGTTCCTGCGCATTGATACGGACCTGAACGCCGCGTTCAAGGAAGAAGTAAAGGAAGACGACGAGGAGTTCAAGAAAACATCCGAGGAGCTGACGGAATGCTTCAAAAAAGCCCTGAACAATGACAAGCTGGACATCAAGGTTGAAAAGATGAAGAACGCGGGCGTGGCTTCCATGATCACCGTATCCGAGGACACCCGCCGTATGCAGGATATGATGAAGATGTACAGCATGGGCGGCATGGATATGGGCATGTTCGGAGGAACAGGTGAGACACTGGTGCTCAACGCGAACCATCCTCTTGTGCAGTATGTACTGGGACATAAGGAAGATGCCAACACAGCAAAAATCTACGAACAGCTGTATGACCTGGCAAGCTTAAGCCACGGTCCTCTGGCTCCGGAGCGCATGACGGCATTTGTAAGCCGCAGCAATGAAATCATGATGATCATGGCCGGCGAAAAAACAGAATCCGAAAAAGCGGAATAATCCTGCGATACCCATAAATCGCCATAAAACTGTCACAGAAACACGCGGGACTGGTTTCAAGAGGGAACTTTTGAAACCAGTCCCTTTTTGTGTTGCACGGGCATTCTAAATCAGTTATACTGGAAATATCTTATAGTATGAAGGAAGGAGAGGGGTTGTATGAGAGGTAAACGTTTTATGGCAGCGCTGCTGAGCACAGTACTGGCAGCCGCAGGCGCAATGACAGCATGGGCGCTCCCCACTGGGCTCAGTTCCATTGAGGGAAGCACGGTGAGAAGCAGTATGGCCGGATTTGAGGCCACATTCCCAGCCGGTTATGAGGTGGGAAGATATGGAGGAAACCTGGGGTTAGACTATCTGTCCTATATGGAAGATGACGGGGTGAAGCTTGATTTCATCGCCGCTGCCATTGACGAGGAGAATGAGAGTTTCCTTGCCACGGCCGGCATTGTGGCAGACCTGGAGGGTGAGAGCCTGGAGGGGGTCATGCAGGAGATGCTGCAGCTGCTGGGGCAGGACGCGTCCTATGGTTCCTATGTATCCATGGGGACAGCCGGTATAGCAGGGGCCGGTTATTACTCTGTCAAGATCAATTACGGAGCCCTGATGGCACAGTATATGTCTGCCTGGATAGGAAGTTACGAAATGACCACGGAGGAGAGGCAGGAGTACGACGCCTACATGGCTAAGCTGGCCAACAGCATGTTCCTGGATGTCTACATGAGGGAGATCGGCGGAAGCTGCTACATGCTGGTCCAGATTTATTCCGGTGACCAGGCAGGAACGGCGGCCCTGCTCTTGAGCCAGATGCGCCCGTACGCAGGAGGCGGCTGGAACTATACGGAAGCAGGAGGCTGGCAGTATCTCCACGGTGACGGCACCTGCGGGACCAACGAATGGGCACTGGACGAGAACGGCCTTACATACCGTCTGGACGGCAACGGCCAAATCATGTACAAAGCCTGGATTGAAGAAAACGGAAGATGGAAATACGTGGATGAGTTCGGCCACATGGTAACTAATCTGACCAAGACCATAGACGGCAGCCAATACACCTTTGACGCCCAAGGCTATATGGTAGAAGGAAGCCAGCGTCCGGCCGCGGCCTATGAGACAGGCACCATATCAGGAAAGACCTACAGCAACCGCTGGGCCAACCTGTTCATGAAGTTTCCTGAGACGGCGGAACTGATGCTGGGCGACGGAAGCTATTACAGCTATCCCTTAGAGGCCGGCGAGAACATGTACTACTGGTACAATGGCGGAACCGGCTATCTGCTCACCGTAGACTACACCGATTCCACCCAGCAGCTGGACCGTTACCTGGAGTGGCTCATCGAATATGCGGGCTACTACGATTACGCCGTTGACAGCACAGGCACAGTAAACATGGGCGGCTATGAATACAAATATGTAAAGACCTCCGGTCAAAACAGCGACGGCACCACAGAGCATGAGGACACCTATTTCCGCCAGATAGACGGCAAACTCATGGAAATCTCCATCGAATACACCGGCGACCGCCAAGCCACCATAGACCAGATATTATCAGCTATAGAGCAGGTGAACTAAAGCTCAACATTGATATTTCACAAAATGAACACACCAACCCCAT
>JAJQEA010000343.1 GCA_021201905.1 Clostridia bacterium | reverse complement strand
GAAGCTATGAGGCCCAATACCATGATGGTTACGGCCGGCATGAGTACTATCTGCTGCAGCAAGGGAAGTTCTTCCGGGATTGTGAGACGAACCGGTCACGGCTGATTGAGAAGCTGAAGGAGATTCAGAAGAAAGGATGAGAATTAGCATTTGGAGGTTATTTTATGAGATGTAAGGCTTATGTAGGTTTAGCATGTGTTGATGGTACTTGTCCTATTGCTAACAGCGAGGAATATGAGGAGTATTGTATCCCTGTTGTTACTAGATGTGAGGACTGCTCTTGTTATAAGGGATGTGACGATTGTGCGTTACTTGGTACAGAATATTGTGATAAGCAGGAAAATTAGAATTTAGTGAAAGGAGAAGTATGTGGATACCATTTGAATTAGGGCAGACTGTTTATATCGTGGTTGATAACGGCTACAATACAGAACACACCATACATAACGGGTATGACCATCTAGGGGAGATTGTTCATAGGGAGACAGTACATCATCCCCTATTGCAAGTTGAGCCGAGAAGGTTTAATTTCCAGATGCTCGCCTATTGTGGCCTTGACAAAATATATGCAACCCGTGAAGAGGCGGAAACACATTTAAAAAATTAAAATTTCCGGGATGACCGGAGAAAGGAAAGCTATGTTTGTAAAGAAGATTGAAAAAGTTAATATGACCTGTGAAAATTGTATGCACTATGCTATTTGCGGTCATAAAGACCACATGAAAAAAGCCTTAGAACAGGTAGAAACATTGAAGTTGGAAAAAAGTGAGTTTATAAAAATTACTGCTGAATGCACTGAATTTCGGGAGATAGTACCCATGCCAAGAGGTGGGTCATCAGTGCAGAGACGGACATAAGCAATATTAAGATTTAAAGGATGACGATATGAAACAGATGGTAATTGTAATAGGGCTGGGAAAAGATAATACGGCTATTGATGTAAAGACGCTTGCTCTTGATGTTATGGGCGAAGTCAACGATAGAGGATATGCAGTAGATAGTATTTCAGTTGATGGAAAAGAAGTATTTGGGAATACGGGATTTAACAATGACTATTTAAGTCAAAGTTAGCATTTTCCGGTTGAGCCGGAGGAAGGGGAAATAATGAAAAAAGTTGATTTAAAGACAGTCTATTCATTGGAGAATCCACCAATTAAAGAGTGCCCTCATTGTGGAAATGAAGAATTTTACATTAAACAATATGCACACGGAAATCTCGAATATCATTATCGCTTTGATGGCGAAGAAGGGGAAAATGGGGAGTTGCATGAGCCGTTAACCTATACAGATACAGGAAAATTTGCGTATTGCTCAGAATGCCATAAAAGATTATTCAAATACCGAAATTAGGATTTGAGTGAATAAGAAAGGAGCCGTTCCCCGGCCGGGAGAGCATATGCGGGACCTTTTGGAGATGGATATAAGACCAATTACATTTAGAGCGGCAAAAGAATTTAATGCCTTGCATCACAGACACAACCCAGATATACAAGGGTGTAGATTTTGTTTGGCATGTTGGAAAGATAACCAGCTTGTAGGCGTGGCAATTTGCGGCAGGCCAGTGAGCCGTTATCTTGATGATGGAATGACATGCGAGATTAATCGGTGCTGTACTGATGGAACATATAATGCTTGCAGTATGTTATATGGGGCCTGTTGCAAAGTTGCTAAGGCTATGGGATATAGAAAAGTGATTACATATACACTGCAATCTGAACCGGGTACCAGTCTACGAGCAAGCAATTTTATATATGATGGCGTGGCAGGTGGAATATATTGGACAGGAGAACGGAAACGAGGGCAGAAGATACCTGCAGAACTTAAAAATAGGTGGCACAGAGATTTAGTTGCCTAAACTGAAATTTGTGAAAGAAAGGGAGGTACCTGATTGAGAAAGAAAGCAGACAGTAAGCAGGTCAAGGTCAACAAGGTCCTGCGGGCATCGGCAGTGGCGGCATCGGTATCCTTGGCCATCCGGGAACCACCACCGGATACATGGCCTGTTAAGATGCCGGCTTATGCATATACCAGCCTGTGCCCAAACCCGGAACTGCGCAGGCCGCCGATGAGGAAGGAGAGAAGCATGGAAACAGTAAGACCGGTTGAGGTACATAAGATATGCTTAAAATGCAGGAAGCGCTATCCCATTAAGGAGGCCAGATGCTCCTGTGGTGGGTGGCTCTACGTCACGGGGCTATACCGGAGCTGCATGGCGCCGGGACGAAAAGAGTGATGCGGTACCATGAGACAGTGCTACATAGACAACGGGCGCCGCGGGTGTGACGGGCAGCGCAACAATAAGGGCGGGATACGGTATGGGTGTTGGGCGTGTCCGTGGCTGGATGCAGGAGGAGGTGATGCCGATGGACAAGGATATTTTAAGCCAATACATAGATGCCTGTGCGATAATCAAAGAAACAGAGGAGGAAATCCACAGGATTAAGAGACAGCGTAAGACCATAGTCCAGAGCGTGGTCAAAGGTTCCATGCACGGGTTTCCATACACATCACAGAATTTCCATATCGAGGGTATCCCATATTCAGTGGTGCAGGACCCAAGGAACCTGGGGGTAGAGGAGCGATTGCTGGAACAACAAAAGGCCAACGCGCAGGCGCTAAAGCTAAAAGTTGAAGCGTGGATGCTTACAATACCAATGCGGATGCAGCGGATTATAAGATATGCCATTTTTGAAAAATTGTCTTGGGGGGAAGTGGCCAATCGAATGGGGAGGAAAGCTACTGCAGACGGTGTAAGAATGGAATTTCAACGATTTATGGAAGAAAAGTAAAGTTTGTTCGTTTTGTTCGCACTGTTCGTTTGGAAAATGTTATAGTATAGACTGGAAGTGGTGTAAAAAGCTATTTCCCCTCCCCACAAATAACGGCTGCCAGGTGTTACAGCCTGGCAACTGACTAGCCGGTTTTGTGTAATCCCTCATAAGACAGACCTGTACATTAACGGGACAATGCCGCAGGGTACGCAAGCGGCGAGGTATCTGGTTTTATCCCCCATGATGTTTTCCAGATACATAGACAGATTTTCTCCTTTGGATTAGTCCCTGCCAACGCGGTGGGGGCTTTTATTTTAACGGAATTTGGTGTATGATGGAAGAAAAGATATAGGGAGGAAGATATGTTGAATTCGACACTATCAACGGCATCAAATGCTATTGGAATAAAAACAGATGCAAGTATCAATATAATGGTTTTGATTGCAATTATTGCTTTGATTTCTCCAATAATTGTAGCTGTGATTAATAATTGGTTTCAAGGCAGAGAAAGAATGAGAGAACGAGAATTTGAGAGAGATAAATATGCTCAGGAAGTATCTGCAGAAAAAGAGCGCCTAGAATTAGAATTGAATTATAAAATAAAAATACATAAATACAATTCGTATTATAAAAATCAAACAGTGGCTTATGAACAGTTACTTGAGATTGTAGGTGATTTTCTGGGCGACAATACAGACATGGAGAAGTATGCCAAGTCAATGGCATGTGTTAATAAAGCATATATTTACGCAGATACGGAATTGATGGAGAAACTGGATAATTTAAGAATCCAAGTAGGATATTTTGGAGGAATCACGGAAGGGGATTATTCAATTATTACTGCCCTTAATTCACTGAAGAATGTTGCAAATCAAATAAATAAGGAACTAAAGAAAAATGCAGATATGATTGATGCAATTTAAATTTATTAGTATGCTAAGGCTAATATACAACAAGTTCACGTCCAGGCGACTCTTTCCTATCCCCAAAACAAACAAAAAAAGGCAGCCTAATCGGCCGCCTCATCCCTACAGAGTTCATCCAGTGTGACGCCCAGGGCATCCGCCAGTTTGATTGCCGTCGATACCCTGCCGTCTCCCCGGGCTTCCAAGTCCTGGATGGTACGGCGGGGTACACCGGACAGTTCGACAAGTTTTGGGACAGATAACCCTTTTTTAGTTCGTATTTCCTTTAATCGCATCGTTTGTTCCTCCTGGAGCATATGACATAGGTGATAGAGCAGAAAAGCCATGCCGCCCATTTAATCCAATCAAACAGGGTTGGTACGGCAAATTCACCATTGAACCCTTCATAGAGGAAAAGTACAGTGAGTACTATCAATATTGTACGGTAAAGTTTCATGTTTATTTCAGCAAATGAATGTGGTATACTATATGTGAAGAAGGGAGGGGCCGAAGCCCCAAACCTTACTTTCGCTTTTTCTTAGACCTTTTGGATTTACTATCTCGTTTCGTCTTTACTATCAGGCAGATGGCGGTGACAATTGCGAGTAGTGCTTCTGAGAGGTCTTTGATTATCTCACTGACCGATTCATTCATTTGCGTTCCTCCTTTCCTTTGATAATATAATCATAGCACGAATTTACGTGCTAGTCAAGCGAAATATGGATGTTTTATAAGATTTTTTGCATCTGCTAATACTTGCAGGTGCTATTTTATTGCATGAAAGAAGGTGAGCCAGATGGCATTAATGCCAAAACAGAAGATATTTGCAGATGAATACCTAATTGACCTTAATGCCACCAGGGCTTACAAGGTAGCATATCCACGGGTAAAGAAGGATACTGTCGCAGCCACAAATGGTGGCAGGCTGCTTAGAAATGCTGAGGTTGAAAGCTACATTCAGGAACGTATGGAGGAACGTGCCCAGCGTACCGAGATAACCCAGGACAGGGTGCTGCAGGAGCTGGCAAAATTAGGATTCTTTGACATCAGGAAGCTGTTTGATAATAGCGGAAAGCCGTTGGATATTACCGGTTTAGATGATGAGACGGCGGCGTGCATTGCCGGCCTGGAAGTCATGGATGTTTATGAGGGGACTGGAGAAGATAAGGAGTTTGTTGGATATATCAAGAAATATAAACTCTCCGATAAGCTTAAGGCCCTGGAATTGATTGGCCGCCATCTGGGCATGTTCAAGGACAAAATGGAACTGTCCGGCCAGATTGATACCACAAACCCTTACGCCGGCCTGACCACCGAGGAACTGAAGAAGCTGATTCATGGTGGATAGAGAAACCATAATCAGGGGGGCGAAGATAGAGCTTGCGCGGCGCGAGTTCTTTTTTTATTGCAATTTAAAAGCTCCTGACTTCTACAAAGAGGACAGGAAGTACCTGGTTGACCTCTGCAACGAGTTTCAGAACTTCATACAGTCTGACGATGAGGTAATGATTGTTAACGAACCTCCCAGGCACGGAAAAAGCCGCACGGCCGGCCTGTTGGTTGAGTGGGTGCTGGGCAACGACCAGACACAGAAAATCATGACCGGTTCCTACAACGAGACGCTTTCCACTATGTTCTCAAAGAACGTCCGCAACGACATCCAGGAGGAGAAAGCAGACGAGAACCGGATTGTGTTCTCTGATATCTTCCCTGGGGTATCCATCAAGCGTGGTGACGGAGCCATGAACCTATGGAGCCTGGAGGGCGGATACAACAATTACCTGGCCACATCCCCGACCGGAACAGCAACAGGCTTCGGTGCATCTTTATTAATCATTGATGACCTCATAAAGAACGCCGAGGAGGCCAACAACGAGCTGACCAAGGAGAAACACTGGACCTGGTTCACGGATACGATGCTGTCCCGTCTGGAAGAGGGCGGGAAGATTATCATTATCATGACCCGGTGGGCCAGTGATGACCTGGCAGGTCGGGCGCTGGACCATTTCAGGGAGGCAGGGGCAAAGGTGCGGCATATCAGCATGAAAGCGCTCCAGAATCCGGACACACATGAGATGCTCTGTCCGGAGGTTCTGTCCTATCAATCCTACCAGGCTAAGATACAGGCCATGGGCATTGATATTGCATCCGCAAACTATCAGCAGGAACCAATTGACCTAAAGGGCAGGCTGTACACCAGTTTCAAAACCTATTCAGGGGAGCTGCCACAGTTTAAGGAAATCCGCAACTATACAGATACAGCGGATACCGGCGAGGATTACTTGTGCAGCATCAACTACGGTGTTACCTTTGCCAATGAGGCTTATGTGCTGGATGTGCTGTATACTAAAGAGCCCATGGAGGTCACGGAACCTGCCATGGCCAGGATATTACAGGCCGGAGGGGTCAATCTGGCCAGGATTGAGTCCAACAATGGTGGACGCGGATTCGCCCGGAATGTGCGCCGTATCCTGGAGCAGGAGCTGGGCAGCAACTATACCACGATAAAGTGGTTTACCCAGACACAGAACAAGCAGGCCAGGATATATTCCAACTCAGCCTGGGTGATGCAGCATATCTATTTCCCGGAGGATTGGAAGAACCGTTGGCCTGAGTACCATAATGCGATGATAAAATACCAGCGTGAGGGCCAGAACAAGCATGACGATGCCCCGGATGCCACGACAGGTATTGCTGAGAACTGTGCAAGGAAGGGTGGAATCTCGGTCTTAAAATAAAGGAGGTGGTGTGATGCCACAGGTTATGTCAATCGATGTGGTGAAGGAACTGATAAAAAGCTGTTCTGTTGGACATCGGCGTTTCATACGGGAATCCAAGGTGGCGGAACGGTATTATGAGAATAAGAATGACATCCTCTATGGCGTAAGGAAGAACCGGGATAATGACCCGCTGCGGAATGCGGACAACCGGATACCACGGAACTTCCATGGGCTGTTGGTCAACCAGAAGGCGGCCTATATGTTTTCTGCCCCGCCACTATTTGATGTGGGTAATAAAACCGTGAACAAACAGATTGCGGACATGCTAGGGGACAGATACGCAAAGGTATGCAAGGACCTGTGTATCAAGGCTTCGAACTGCAGGGTGGCATGGCTGCATTATTGGAAGGATGATGGTGACCAGTGGAAGTATGGGACCATAGACCCGAAGCAGATCATCCCGGTTTATTCCGCCGACCTGGACCGCCAGCTGGAGGCCGTGCTGCGGAATTATAAGACAAGGGATGCCGTGGATGGGAAGGTCATCTATGTATGGGAATACTGGACGGCAGAAAAATGCCATGTGTACAGGAAGAAGGGCAGTTCCATCTCAGAGTCGGGGCTGGAGGCCTACAACATATATGGGATGGCCGATTCCCCGGATGGAGGTGTCCAGATGACCAATGAGTTTGAGCATGGCTTCGGGGAGGTCCCATTCATCCCGTTCTACAACAACAACATCCCCACGGATGACCTGGTCAATGTGAAGCCGTTGATAGATGCATATGACAAGGTATTCAGCGGTTTCCTGAATGACCTGGAGGACATACAGGAAATCATCTTCATACTGACCAATTACGGCGGTGAGGATTTAAAGACCTTTGTAAATGAACTGAAGCAGTATAAGGCAATCAAGGTGGAGACTGATGGCACCGGAGGAGGTGGTGGCGTGGAGGCGCTGACCATCAGCATCCCGATTGAGGCCAGGGAGAAGTTCCTGGAGATAACCAGGAAGGCAATCTTTGAGCAGGGACAGGGAGTGGACCCGGACCCGCAGAAGTTCGGCAATACATCCGGCGAGGCGCTGATGGAGGTGTCCATATGACCAATGAGTTTGAGCATGGCTTCGGGGAGGTCCC
>JAJQEA010000384.1:2890-7552 GCA_021201905.1 Clostridia bacterium | reverse complement strand
AAAAATGTTAAAAATAATGACGGAAATATTAAATATGTCTAAAATTGTTGACGTAGCACAAAATTGTGATATAATACATTTGTAATGAATGTAACAATTATGTAATAAATAAATCTCCGGTTACATTCAGTATAAAACCACGATGGGAGAGTTTCTTCAATGAGAAAAATGTTAGGCAGCCTTTTAAAGGCAGGAGCTGTATGCGGGATGCTGATGGTTATGAATCCATTTACTTCCCTGGCTGCAATCGGTCCTGGATTCACAGCAGGTACATACGTTGCCACCATTACAGCAGAGAGCGTCAACATTAACAAAAGCCAAGACAGTGAAGAAGTACTGATGACAGCCAAGACAGGGAGCGCATACGAAGTTCTGGAGGATATGGGAAACGGATGGATGAAGGTCCGGGTCAATGACTCCGAAGGATTTTTGCCTGTATCCGGTAATGCTACCGTGGAGCAGGTAGGCGAAAGTGAGATGGCAGAGGTACAGCAGGATGCCGTTGAAGCTTCAGATACATATAAGCGCCAGCAGGTGGTAAATTATGCCATGCAGTTTGTAGGCGGAAGATACAAGTACGGCGGCAGCGACCCGCGTACAGGGACGGACTGTTCCGGATTTACCAGATACGTGCTTCAGAACTCAGCAGGCATATCCATGAACCGTTCTTCCGGCGGACAAGCCCAGCAGGGAATCGCCATCAGCGCTGACCAGATGCAGCCAGGGGATTTGATTTTTTACGGAAGCGGAAGAAGTATTAACCACGTAGCCATGTATATTGGCAACGGACAGATCGTACATGCTTCAACGGAGAGGACAGGCATTACCGTGTCCAACTGGAATTACAGGAATCCGGTGAAGATAGTGAATGTGTTAGGATAGGATTTTCAATATAAATAAGCAGGGCCTGCCGGACGAATCCGGCGGGCCCTTGTGCTTGTACCCCGGGCTTAGAGGTTAATGGATATGATACTATAAATGTGTGGCAGGAAAGGGCAAAATGGCATGGATGGTATAATTGGCGGCGCCAATGGGCCGGGAATAAAAAAGAGACCGCTTCCTTTTGGAAAACGGTCCCTGTCAGGTCAATCTCTATTATGCAGCGCAAACATTTACTGCCTGTAAGCCTCTTGGGCTGTTTGTGATGTCAAATGTAACGGCCTGGCCTTCTTCCAGAGACTTGAAGCCATTGGAGGCAATTCCGGAAAAATGAACGAAAATATCCATTCCGTTCTCTTCGTTTGTGATAAAGCCGTAGCCCTTCTGTGAGTTAAACCATTTTACTGTACCTTTATTCATGAAAGATACCTCCATAATATAATATTATATTTTTTGATAAAAATAAAAATCACATATTTTTGTAAATCATCATAGGAATAATGACTTACAAAAATATGTGAAATCAGAATCTTATAAAAAATACTCTTTAAATATACCACCTTTTACGTTTGAAGTCAAGATGGGAATTGAAAAATTGGAGGAAAATGCAAAGAAAATGCAAAGAGTTGTCCTCGGATAGGGGAGCTATCCGGGGACTTCTCAAGGGGAGTATAAATAATTAATAAGGATGAGGTCATGGTTTAAGGGAAACCATTTTACCTCATATTATTTATAATATATTTTATGGAAAAAAGCAACCTTTTTTTATTTTATCGTATAAAAGTGGTGCAATTCTGCCATACTAAGGCTGTAACTAAAAAAGAATGTTTTTAGGAGGTATTGAAGATGTCCAATAAGAATAACTTCAACAACGACATGGAAAACAGCTCAAGAAACTGCAGCCAGCAGAATAACAGCCAGAACAGCTCTCAGAACAGCTCTCAGAACAGCTCCAGGAACAGTTCTCAGAACAGTTCTCAGAACAATTCCCAGAACAATTCCCAGAATAGTTCTCAGAACAGCTCTCAGAACAGCAGCCGCAACAGCAGCCAGAACAACAACTACTAATATCGAAAAAGCTGCGGCGTACTGAGTACAGATGATGGAAGGAGCCTGCTTCGCATAACGCGGAGTGGGCTTTTTCTCGTCCTCACCCTGGGAAAATGCCTGCATATATTGGTAGTAGGACACGAATGACAGGCTTTTGGCCGGACAGAACGTGACAGAAAGGGAAGGTGAGTGGGAAATGACGACATTTCCAATGATATCATACAGACAGTTTGACCAATGGATGGAACAGGGAAAGATTGCGCAGCTGGTGGATCTGAGGGAACCCTGGATGTTTGAGCAGGACAGGATATGGGGAAGCGTGAACATTCCCTACGATGAGCTGGAGGACCTGATGGGTGAAATCCGCAAAGACGGAACCATTGTATTTTACTGCGACAGGGGGGCTAAAAGCATGGTGGTCTGCCGGGACCTGTGGAGGATGGGTTATCATGCCGTGGATCTGGCGGGCGGAATGTTGAATTACAGGGGGAAATACATTGACAGGAGGCCGCTTTCGGCTTTAGAATAGAAACGTGATTATTCTATTTTAGAGGAGACAGTCCCATGAAAATAATGTTTGCATCTGATATACACGGTTCTGCATATTATTGCAGGAAGATGCTGGATATATACAGTGAATCGGGAGCCGGACGGCTTGCGATTCTGGGAGACATCCTGTATCATGGTCCCCGCAATGACCTTCCAAGGGAATATGCTCCCAAGGAGGTAATTGCCATGTTGAATCCCCTTAAGAACCAGATTTATGCAATCAGGGGAAACTGCGACACGGAAGTGGACCAGATGGTCCTGGAGTTCCCCATACTGGCTGACTATGGCCTTCTGGTATTGGAGGGAAAGGCTTTTTATGCCACCCACGGACATGTGTACAACCAGGACCACCTTTCGCCATTGCAGGACGGAGACATCCTGGTCCACGGTCACACCCATATACTGAAGGCCGAGACCATTGAGGCCGAAGGGGGCAGGCACATTACCGTGTTAAACCCAGGTTCCGTGTCCATCCCAAAAGGAGGCAATCCCAACACCTATGCCATTCTGGAGGATGGGGTGTTCTCCATACGGACCCTGGAGGGTGAAGTGGTCAAGGAACGGAAGCTGTAACAAAGAGAGGCTGATTGAGAGGAAAATCCATTGAAAACATTTGAATTAATTGCCCCCTGCCATTTTGGGCTGGAGGCAGTACTTAAAAAAGAAATTTTGGACCTGGGATATGAGATATCCCTGGTGGAGGACGGCCGCGTCACGTTTATAGGAGATGACGAGGCCATTTGCCGCGCCAATGTGTTTCTGCGCACAGCAGAGAGGGTGCTTCTCAAGGCGGGAAGCTTTAAAACGGAGACCTTTGAGGAGCTGTTTCAGGGCACCAGGAATATACCCTGGGAGGATTTTATACCGGAAGACGGGAAGTTCTGGGTGGCAAAGGCTTCTTCCATCAAGAGCAAGCTGTTCTGCCCGTCGGATATCCAGTCTATAATGAAGAAAGCCATGGTGGAGCGGCTGAAAAACCGTTACGGAGTTACCTGGTTCCCTGAAAATGGGGCCAGCTATCCGCTGAGAGTGTTCCTCTATAAAGATATGGTGACAGTGGGAATTGACACCAGCGGGGAGTCCCTGCATAAACGCGGGTACAGGACACTGACCAGCAAAGCGCCCATCACAGAGACGCTTGCGGCTGCCCTGATTCTTTTGACGCCCTGGAATCGGGAGAGGATTCTGGTGGATCCCTTCTGCGGAAGCGGTACATTTCCCATTGAGGCAGCCATGATGGCAGCCAATATGGCGCCGGGCATGAACCGATCCTTCCTGGCAGAGGAGTGGAGGAACGTGATCAAGCGCAAATGCTGGTATGAAGCCATGGATGAGGCGGCTGACCTGGTGGAAGAGGATGTTCAGGTGGATATCCAGGGATACGACGTGGACGGTGATATCGTGAAAGCGGCCAGAACCAATGCCCAGTCGGCCGGAGTGGACCATATGATTCACTTTCAGCAGCGCCCGGTCAGCGCGCTGAGCCATCCCAAGAAATACGGCTTTATCATATCCAATCCCCCTTACGGTGAGAGAATTGAGGAAAAGGAAAACCTTCCCGCGTTATACCGGGAGATAGGGGAGCGCTTTGCGGCTCTGGATTCCTGGTCCATGTACCTCATTACTTCCTATGAGGATGCGCAGAAGTACATTGGACGCAAGGCGGACAAAAACAGGAAGATATACAACGGCATGCTGAAAACCTATTTCTATCAGTTCATGGGGCCAAAGCCGCCCAGGCGCAGCTAAGAGAACGGTTGAAATTGAGAGGACGGCCATGGTTGCTGTATCAGATATAATTAGAAATGGAATAAGGAAAAAAGCAGCGGTCCTGTTTCTGGCGGTTACCTTGTCTCTGGGTACGGCCGGATGCGGCCTGACGCAGAATCCTGCTGAGACACAAAACACTGGTGGGTCACAGAATCCTGACGGCAGCCAGGACCCTGATGGTAGCCGGGATCCTGATGGAACTCAGAATTCTGATGGCAGCCAAAACCCTGTCGGAACTCAGAATCCTGACGGCAGCCAGACCTCTGATGGGACCTGGAATCCTGACGGAATCCAAAACTCTGACGGCAGCCAGAATCCTGCTGGAACCCAGAATGCTGCTGGCAGCTGGAATCCCGCTGGAACCCGGAATGCTGCTGGAACCCGGAATCCTGACGGCAGCCAGAATCCTGATGG
>JAJQEA010000384.1:0-2880 GCA_021201905.1 Clostridia bacterium | reverse complement strand
ACCCGCTGGACCCCCTAAAGCCGCCCCCCCCCCCCAAACAGACGCGCGCCGCACTCCTGATGGGTCCGGAAACTCTGCTGGCAACCAGAACCCCGACGGGACTCAGAATCCTGGCGGGGCAGAAAGTACCGAGGTAGCAGGCGGCGCTGGTACGCCGGGGAGCGGAGGGGATGCCGCGGACAACCGCATGGGCAATAACCGCGGAAATCGGAATCCGTCGGTCCCTGAAACATACGGGGCAGGCAGCGTGTATCAGTGGAACAGGCGGGATATGGCCAATATAAAGCTTCCCTCTGCCTATGACTACCGAAAGACGGGCAGGGCCCCCCAGATTGGAAACCAGGGATCCCTGGGAACCTGCTGGGCCTTTGCGTCTCTGACTGCCCTGGAATCCTCCCTGCTTCCTGGAAAGCCCATGACCTTTGCGGTGGACCATATGTCTATGCACAACAGTTTTCTCCTGGGACAGGACGAGGGCGGAGAATATACCATGTCCATGGCCTATCTGCTGGCCTGGCAGGGACCGGTGCTGGAATCCCAGGACCCATACGGAGACGGATTTTCGCCGGACGGCCTTACGCCCAGTGTGCATGTGCAGGAGATACAGGTCCTTCCCTCCAAGGATTATGAGGCCATTAAACGGGCCGTGTACCTGAGAGGGGGCGTACAGAGCTCACTGTATACATCCATGAGGGATTACCAGAGCCAGTCCGTGTACTATAACAGGGAGACCAACTCCTACTGTTATATTGGAAACGAAAAGCCCAACCATGACTCGGTTATTGTTGGATGGGATGATAATTATTCAAGGGAGAATTTCAACCTGGACCTGGCAGGGGACGGCGCGTTTATCTGTACCAACAGCTGGGGAGAGGATTTTGGGGACCAGGGATATTTTTATGTGTCCTATTTTGACAGCAATATCGGTGTTCATAATATTGTATACACAGGTGTGGAGCCGGTGGACAATTACGACAACATCTACCAGAGCGATCTGTGCGGATGGGTGGGGCAGATTGGCTACGGGCAGGACGAGGCTTGGTTTGCCAATGCCTACAGGGCTGGTAAGGGAGAGAATCTGGCAGCAGCAGGTTTCTACGCAACGGACAAGAACACGGAGTACGAGCTGTATGCGGCACGGAATCTGCCGGACGCGGGATCCGGGGAAATGGACCGCGCCCTGGATAAGCGGATTTTGCTGGCAAAGGGCAGACTGGACAATGCCGGTTATTACACAATTCCACTGGATAAAAAAATCCCCTTGGAGGACAACGAAAAATTTGCTATAATAGTTAAAATAATAACGCCCGGTACCGTACATCCGGTGGCCATTGAATACGACGCAGGGGACGGTATTGCCCAGGTGGACTTGACAGACGGCGAAGGGTATCTGAGCCATGACGGAAAGGTGTGGGAACATGTGGAGGAAACACAGTCCTGCAACCTGTGCCTGAAGGCATATACAAAGAAATAACAGAGAATGATAAAGGAACAGAAGGCAGAGGGCTTTGGATATGGGACACAGAATCATATTTGCAACGGGCAATGAGGGAAAGATGCGGGAGATACGCCTGATACTGGCTGATTTGGGGCTGCCCATACTTTCCATGAAGGAAGCGGGCGCAGAACCGGAAATCGTGGAGGACGGCACCACCTTTGGGGAGAATGCCGAGATTAAGGCAAGGGCTGTGTGGAATCTGACAGGGGATATTGTACTGGCGGATGACTCTGGCCTGGAGGTGGATTATATCGGCGGGGAGCCGGGTATCTACTCTGCCCGGTACCTGGGCGAGGATACGTCCTATGAGGTTAAGAACCGGAGCATTATAGAGCGTCTTAAAGAGGCCAGGGGACAGGAGCGCAGCGCCAGGTTTGTGTGCAACATCGCGGCCATGCTGCCGGACGGCCAGGTACTCCACACAGAGGCTGTGATGGAGGGGCTTATCGCCGGGGAGCCGGCTGGAAATGGCGGTTTTGGGTATGATCCCATTCTCTATCTGCCTCAGTTCGGCAAGACATCCGCTGAAATCACCATGGAGCAGAAGAATGAAATCAGCCACAGGGGCAAGGCCTTAAGGGCCATGAAGGAGGCCCTGGAAGGTGTGCTTAAGTAAGAGATGGAGAGGACGAAGGATGAGGATATTAATTGTCAGTGACACCCATAGAAGGGATGAGAATCTAAAAGAGGTGATCCGGCGCACCGGACCTCTGGATATGCTGATTCATTTGGGAGACGCAGAGGGGAGTGAACATGCCATTGCCACCTGGGTCAATGAAGACTGCGATTTAGAGATTATTTTGGGAAACAATGACTTTTTCTCATGTCTGGATAAAGAGAAGGAACTGATGATTGGAAGGTATAAGACCCTTCTGACCCACGGACACTACTATAATGTCTCTGTGGGGGCAGAGTATCTGAAACAGGAGGCCAGAGCCAGAGGCTTTGACATTGTCATGTTCGGGCATACCCACAGGCCCTTCTACGAGGTGGAGAAAAAGGAGGGGGATAAGGATTTGATTGTGCTGAATCCGGGAAGCCTGTCCTATCCCCGCCAGGATGGACATAAGCCCTCTTTCATGCTCATGGAGATTGACAAAGAGGGAGAGGCTCATTTTTCACTGAATTTTCTGTAGGATTTTTGTTGACATTTGTGAAGGCATAGTATATAATAATCCTTGCGTCGAGAGACGGGATTGGATGACAGGTTATATTATGCCGGCGCCGGGGTGTGGCTCAGCTTGGCTAGAGCGCCTGGTTTGGGACCAGGAGGTCGCAGGTTCGAATCCTGTCACCCCGATTATAATTAAATAGATTAAGTTCATATGCAGGTGTAGTTCAATGGTAGAACACTAGCCTTCCAAGCTAGATACGTGGGTTCG
>JAJQEA010000379.1 GCA_021201905.1 Clostridia bacterium | reverse complement strand
CCCCCTTAACCCGTTGACCTTATATAGTGTGATGAAAAGAAGAATTCCCGTAACCCCTGCGCCCACGGCCGCCTCGGTGACAGCCAGGTCCGGGGACTGAAGTATCACCCATATGATGCTCATAATAAGGCTGTTGGCCATAAACAGAATAGCCGCCACCAGCAGGTTTCTGCACAGGAATACGCTTAAGGAGCAGGCCATCAGAAACAGCAGCAGGATGATCTCAACCACCTTCATATTCAGACACCCCGCATTCCTTTCCCAGGTCCGGATTGCTCCTGGCCTCTGCCCTGGCCACCATATGAGAGGCGGCCGGGTTGCCGATCCAGATAAACAGAAGAATCAATCCGATTTTCGCTGATTCCATATTCCAGCCGTTGGAGATCATAAGGCCCGCCAGTATGAGCATGCTTCCCAGGGTGTCACATTTGGCCGCCACATGGATCCGGTTCAGCGCATATTCAAACCGGAATATGCCAAAGGTTGCCACGCAGAGCACAAACACTCCCAGTATAATAAAAATTCCTCCTGTCACCAGATCCATCACAGCAACGCCTCCTTTTCAACCTTTTCCTTTTCTGACGTACCGCTCTCTCCCATCCCATTTTCGCGGATCATCCGTCGGCCCAGAAGCCTTGTCAGCACCACGAAGGACAGGAAGCTGATAAGGGCGTATATAAGACAGATATCCACCAGATAGTCCTCATGGAATACCTTTATGAGCAGGGCAATCATGAGCACGGTCTTGGTCCCTATCATGTTGATGGCAATGAGCCGGTCGGAGAAGCGCGGTCCCAGCACGGCCCGCAAAAGACAGAATACCATGTTGATGCTGAGTATGACCACGGACAGAATCAGGATTCCTGTAAACATCCCTTCCGCCGCTGCTCCCATCTTTGCCCCCATAGCCCTTCCTCCTTTACGTTATCTCCTCTATCCGCGCCAGCTGTCTTGCCACATGCCAGTCCTTCAGCCCTTCCGCCATCTCAGCGGTCAGCGCGTGGACCCACAGCACATCATCCTTCACATCCACCGTGATGGTGCCCGGGGTCAGGGTAATGGCATTGGCCAGGGCCGCCTTGGCTCCGGCGCTCTTTAAGTCCGTCTTAACAGGCACCAGGCAGGGCGTGATCTCCATGTGGGGGGACAGCACAATGCGGATGATAGCCACATTTGCCTTTACCACCTCCCATACCACCATGGCCAGGAATACCAGGATAGGCCCCAGACGTTTCAGCAGAAGCAGGTCCACGGACAGCCGGCAGTCCAGGGCCAGATACCCGAATCCGTATACCAGACCAGCCACCGGGACTCCCACTGCCAGAATCTCAGCCGTGACCCTGCCGTTTAAAAGAATCCACAGAAGATACAGCAATACGTACATTTTCTTTCCATCCCCCTTGGCTTCCCAAACCGCAAAGGGCTGCCGCCTGTTATAGCAGCAGCCCTTTCCTCTCATCCGGGAGTACCGGTCAGCGTTTTACAAAATATCCCTCTTTCATGATTACGTCCATGTTCTCAACAGCGATTGCACGGATATTCTCTAACGGGTTGCCGTTAATGACTAACAGGTCAGCGCTCTTTCCCTCTGTCAGGGAGCCGGTCACATGATCAACCTTCAGCATCTCGGCGCCTGTCTTGGTGGCTGCCACAATGGTATCCATCTCGCTGATGCCTGCCTTTTCCACAAAGGAATACATCTCTCCGATGGCGGTTGTTCCGTATGGCGTAAGGCTGGAGCAGAAGGAGTCGGAACCAATGGTAAGGCCGATGCCTTTTGCCTTTGCCTTCTTTAAATTAGCGTATACACGGTTCAGCTCCTTCTCCGCTACGGTATCTCCAGGATACTGGTCATGTACCTCCGGGATGTATGGCGGAGCATACGTCTTGAACCACTCATTTAAGAACTGGATGGTAGGACAGAAGTAAATACCTTTCTCCGCCATGATGTCCAGGCACTCATCATTTAAGGTCTGACCGTGGATAATGAGATGCACCCCTGCCCTGGCTGAATCCAGGGCGCCGCCGTAGCCCTCTGCGTGGGACCATACCGGGATGCCTACCATGCGGCACTCATCCACCACTGCCTGAATCTCTTCCAGTGTGTAATGCTGGTCTAACTTCTGATCCCAGCGCCAGATGCCGCCGCCTGTGGACCAGATTTTGATTGCATCGGGATTCTGGCGGAGTCTTCTTCTCACTGCCTTGCGCAGATCCCATGGTCCGTCCACACGCTCAGCCCATGGATGGGATTCGTCGTTGTAGTAGCTGGGAAGCTTGTGGGAATCGCCGTGTCCGCAGGTACGGCAGAAGCCGAGTCCGGTTGCCACTACCCTGGGGCCTTTCATGACGCCGGCCTCCACCATGTTGCGGATTTGGATGCCGGAACGGGAAATCTCGCCAACCGTGGTAAGGCCGTTCTCCAGACACTCATGGGCCTGCTGTACCGCCACCACTGTCTTCTGTACCACATCCTCCAGCACCCAGTCGCTGTCATCGTCTGTCAGGTTTCCTGAAAAATGCAGATGGGAGTCAATAAGTCCCGGCATAATGGTCTTTCCTGTAATATCCACAACCTCGTAGTCAGGCCCGATTTCCCTGTCCCCGCCGGCATATGTAATCTTGTCATCCTCTGTCAGAACCAGACTGTTCACCACTGGCTCCGCGCCGGTTCCGTCAATCAGTAAACCGCCTTTAAACGCTACCTTCTTCATTGAAAAATCCTCCTTTATTTGATATATGTTGATGTATGATTTTATAACCGTTATTTTGCAGCGGCAGCCGCCTTATTATTTGCCTTTGCCCTGGTGACAGCGCTAAGGCCCAGTCCGATGACCAGCCAGGCAACCACGATGGCCCACTCCACCGGCTTAAGGGCCGCGGGACTGAAAGGAACCACCATAAGCCCGATGATGACGGTACCTGCCAGACACGCCATGCAGATGCCTGCTTTTCCGCCGGGAACCTTGTATGGCCTTGGAAGGTCTGGCTCCGTATAGCGCATCTTAAGACAGGCAAAGCTTACCATGGTACAGGAGAAAATGAATGCCAGCGCAGATACATTGGTCAGGGATACCAGCATGTTCTTTCCCAGGAAAGGTCCCATAATGGTCAGGACTGTCAGCACCGTGTTGGCCATCTTGGGCGCCCCGCTTTTTTCATCCAGAACCGCGAAGCTGTCCGGAAGCTGTCCTTTACGTCTCATAGCCAGCATGATGCGGCTGGTGGCTCCGTAGAAGGAGTTCATGGGGCCCATAGGGCCTAATGTGGCGATTATCAGCATTGCCACATAGAGAAACATGTTGATGTTCTTAAGGCAGGCCAGGGCCGGAACCGTACTCTTTATAAAATCAGTCCACGGTATAATGGTGCCGAAGGAATAGATACAAATCATGTAGAAACCGCCTGCCGCCAGGAGCGCCATACTGATGACCTTGCCGAACTTATTCCAGTCCAGGCCCTCCGCCGCTTCCTCGGCCTGCTGGGGTATGGTATCAAACCCCGCGTAGAAGAACGGCGTCATTACCAGCACCGAGATGATGCCCGCAAACATGTTGTTGGCGCTGGTCACTGTGGACGGTCCTTCCACCTGTGTAAAGGAGGGAAGGATGTTGGATGGCCCGCCTTTCACGAAGGAAATTCCCATTGCCAGAAGCATGCCCGCCAGCAGAGCCTTTGTCAGGAACGCCTGCAGCTTTGCGGCCGCGCTGGCTCCCCGGAAGTTAAGGAGAATCACATAGACCGCGAATCCCAGCGCTATGACGGTGGGGAACAGGTACACGTCCGCCCCCATGATGGTATAGAGCTTGACCGCCCTGAGAATGGGGAACAGTCCCCCGAACATATCGGATACTAATGTGGAGATGGCGATTGCCTCCCAGGGACAGAGGATACCGTTTCCCAGAGCCAGGAACCATCCCGTTATATATGACACATTCCGCCCGTAGGTCCTGTCCACATATTCAATGATTCCTCCGGAGATAGGGATGGCCGCTGTCAGCTCCCCGAACACGGCTCCAATGGGGAGCAGGAACACGGCTCCAATGGCAAATGCTATCATGGCCGCTATGGGTCCGCCTCCAATCACCATCCAGTCACCTACCAGAAGCACCCAGCCAGTACCGATGATGGCCCCGAATCCAATGGTGAAGAAATTCCATATGGACAGGGTCTTTTTCATTCCGCCTGCATCATTTCCACTTGGTCCAGACATAAGATCTGTTTCCCCCTTTTTCTTGTTTTTCATCTTGTTTTCACCTTGTTTCTCAACTCATATCCTCATTTTACACAAGGGAAAAAATAACGCAATACTTTGTGCACAATCGATAATTTCAGTGTAATAATTGGTCGAAAATGTATTTTTCGTCCAAAAACCCTATTTACAATACCACCGAAAGAATTGTATAATCGTTATGCGTTTAACTAATTTCAGGGGGAGAATGGTCATGTTCAGAATTGTACTTTGCGATGACAGTCCCGCGGACCTGATGGTGCTGTGCGGACATCTGGAACAATTAAAAGAAAAACGGCCTGTGGATATCATATCCTATGCAGACGGCCTGGACCTGCTTAAGGATTATAAGCAAAAAGGGTTCTGCGACATCCTGGTGCTGGACATGCGCATGGAAACCATGGGCGGCATCGAGGTGGCAAAGCATATCCGCCAGCTGGACGACGAGGTTCCCATCCTCATTGTGACGGCCACTGTGGATTACGCGGTGGAGGGCTACAAGGTGGGCGCCTTCCGCTATATCGTAAAGCCGGTGGAGAGCAGTGACTTTCTGTCTGCCGTGGAGGAGTTGTTGGACAGGCAGCAGAAGAAACAGGCATCCATCTTCTCCTTCCCCAGCATCAGTGGCACCACCAAGCTTATGACCGACCATATCTATTATCTGGAATCGGATTTAAGGACCATACGCGTGGTCGCAAAGGAAGGCACATTTACCTTCACAGGCACCATCAGTTCCCTGGAGGAACAGCTCCGCCCGGACGGCTTCATCCGTATTCACAAGAGCTTTCTTGTCAACGTAAGCCATATTTATAATATTTTCAAGGATTCCGTAACCATGGACAACAAGGAAGTGCTTCCCATGAGCAAGCACAAGCGCAAGGAAGTGAACCAGGAATTCTTAAGCTATATGGAGGCAAACCTATGATGAAATTCACAGCCTGCCGGGAGGCAAACCTATGATGAGCGTCATTCAGCATGCCTGGGTCAGCTTCGTGCTGTCCGTGGCCGAGACCCTGATTCTTTACTGGCTGTGCAGCAACTTCCTTCACCGGAACCTGCGCCCCGTATCCCAATACACGGTGGGCATCCTGATCTATTTTATATTCCAGTGGGTAACCTACTGGTTTAATGCGCCTCTGTTCAGCATGTGTGTCTTTTACTGCGCCTTCACAATGCTGGTGAGCTGCATTTTCTTCACGGATTCCCTCAGGACCAAGGTGCTGGATGCTTATCTGTTCGTTGTTCTCAACTATGCCTGCAAGCTGCTGTCCGCCGTGCTGGTGCGTTTCCTGCACAACGAGCCCCTTCCCTCCGAGCCCAACTTCCTGATTCAGAGCCCTCTGGCCCAAATGACGGCCTGCGTCCTTTTTTTCTTCTTCACCCTGCTATTCATTCTGTGCAGAAATATGAGGAAGAGCAACAAAGACACGCTTTACAATGCCATTTCCTTTCTGGTTCCCTCCGTGATTCTGTTCATCACCATCCAGATTTTCCACATGAGGAACAGCGTGTCCCACTTTTACCTGGAGATATCGGGAATCCTTTTCTGCTCCTCCATGTTCCTGTTTTATCTGGTGGACGACTACGCCATCATCAACGAGGAGAGCCAGAAAAATATGATTGCGGACAAGCTCCTGACCATGCAGTCCTCCTACTATCAGAAGGTGGAGGACTCCCAGAGGGAAATCACCTCCCTGCGCCACGATTTAAAAAAACACCTCCATTCCCTGGTGGTGTTTTTAAAAGCAGGCCAGTATGAGGAGGCCCTTACATATATTGAGCAGATCTATGAATCCGCCAACGGCATGAAGGTGCCCCTCACCGGCGGAAACAGCATGGTAAATATCCTGGTAAACAACGCGCAGCAGCAGGCCGCTGCCTGCAGTGTTCCCCTGACAGCCAATATCATGGTGCCTCCCGAACTTCCGGTTGAAAACGTGGACCTGTGCATCATCCTGAGCAATCTTCTGGACAATGCCCTGGAGGCATGCTGCCGTATGGGCAAGGGTGCCGACCGGTTTATCCACACGGAAATCCGCTGCCAAAAGGCATTCCTCATCATCAGCATCTCCAATTCCTACAACGGCCAGCTGCGCATGGAAGGCAACCGGTACGAAAGCATAAAGATTGGGGAACAGTACTGCGGCATAGGCCTCTCCAATGTGTCCACGGTCATCCATAAGTATAACGGCGACATGAAAATCAGCCACAACGACGATGTATTCACCGTATCCGTCATGCTGCCGCTGGTGCGCAGGTGAGAACGGACATAGGGACGCCGTACAGGTCCCCTCCTCCCAAAATCACGCCTGCTCCCTCTCTCCGCCGGCTGGTTCCTCTCCTGGCAGCAGGAGCTGGAACTCAGCTCCATGGCAGGGAGGACGCCTGTTGCGGGCATTCACCCGTCCTCCCATGTATTCCATGGCAGATCGTGTAACGGAAAGCCCTATGCCGAAATTCCCCTTACTCCCCTTGTAAAACCGTTCAAACACATGGGGAATTTCATTTTCATCCAGACCAGGTCCATCGTCCTCCACACAGATAACAGCCCAGTCCTCCTCCCTCTTAAGAGAGACCATTACCCTGCTTTGTGCATATCTGGCGCAGTTGTTCAGCACATTTTGAAACGCCTTTTCCAGAAGAGAGGGATCCGCGCTGACCCTTATATCCTCCTGCTGCCTCTTCACTTCAATACTCACATTCTCCGCTATCCCGATTCCCTTTAAAATTTCAATCTGATCCTCTATAAACTCTCCAAGACGTATGACCTCTGTCTGCAGCCTTGTATCATGGCTGTCCAGCCTGGATATGGTCAGTATGCCGTCTACCAGTTCTTTCATTCTCATGGTTTCAGACAGAATGACAGCGGCTGCCTGGGCATGGTCCGGGAACACATTGCACTGAATGCCCTGGGCATAGCCGCATATGGACATAAGGGGGGTCCGAAGCTCATGGGATGCATTCTGGAAAAATGCCAGCTGTCTCTGTTCGGTCCGGTCCAGTTCCGCTGCCATGCCGTTCATGGCATTCTTTAAATCCTCTATTTCCGAGATGGGATAATGAATCTGGGACGGCTCAAATTCCCCTTTGCCTATGGCACCGGCCTGCCTGCACAGTCCCTTAAGCTGCCCGGATATGCTGCCTGCCACAAACCAGGCAGCAACCAGGGACAGAAAAGCCAGAAAACCCGCTATGCCAGCAAGAAGTCCTCCCATGTAAGACAGAAGGGCTTTTGTGTCCGGTATCTCCACATATCCCACCAGATATTTTCCCCTTATATTGCCGGCGCTCTCTGTCTCATAGAGGCGGAACATGTACTGTCTTTTTCCCATGGCAGCCGTGACGCCTGTCCCTTTATTTTTCTCAAACATCC
>JAJQEA010000372.1 GCA_021201905.1 Clostridia bacterium | reverse complement strand
ATCATGGGTATTTGCTAAGAATAATGAAGAATAATGAAATGAGAGGAAGAAATTATGGGTTGGAAAATTCTTTTACCGCAGGAATTAAAAAAAGATGCACGCGATTTGCTGGAAAGCCATGGACATACGTTGATTGACGGCCGTGGATTTGAAACGGAAGATGTAATTGCGGACATGAAGGAGCATAAGCCGGACGCGATTATTGTACGAATTACGAAAATGCCCAGGGCTGTATTTGAAGCAGCTGCGCCGAATCTGAAGGTTTTGGTACGCCATGGGGCCGGATATGATGCTGTGGATTTGAAAGCGGCAGCGGATTATGGTGTGAAATGTCTTTACGCTCCGGTTGCGAACAGCACATCAGTTGCGGAGACCGCTGTTATGCTGATGCTGTATATGAGCAGAAATGTGACACGTCTTCGGGATATGTTAACGGTAGATTTTTACGATGCAAAATTGAAGACATATATGACTACACTGAACGGAAAGACAGTTGGTTTGATTGGATGTGGAAATATAGGAAGCCGAACGGCGAAACGCTGCCTGGCGATGGAGATGAATGTGCTTTGCTATGATCCATATAAGCCAGCATGTGATTTCCCGGAGGGGGTTGAAGTGGTCAGAGATATAGAACGTATTTTTAGAGAAAGTGATTATGTATCTTTACATACACCAAATACCTCTGTTACAAGAAATATGATTAATAAAGAAACACTTTCAATGATGAAGCCCACAGCATTCCTGATTAATACAGCAAGAGGCGCGGTTGTCAATGAACAGGATTTATATGAGGCTTGTAAGAATCATGTAATAGCAGGCGCTGCGCTGGATACTGTTGTGCACGAACCCATTCTTCCGGATATGCCGCTGATCACTCTGGATAATGTGCTGATTACTCCGCATGTTGGAGGCAATACGGTTGAAGCGGCAATGCGGGCTTCTTACATGGCTGCAATGGGAATTGTGGAGATGTATGAAGGAAAAGAGCCAACCTGGCCAATACCGGATATTGATTATGAAACAGCTCCAGTATATACTGATACTGTTAAGCCGGACAGAAAACCTGTGGGGATGTATGATTATTAATAACAGAGAAGAAAGAGCAGACATTCGGCTTTGAAAAAGCGGAATGTCTGCATGTTCTGTATAAGGAAAAATCTAAAATATAATATGGAGGAGAAAAATGGGGGATATACAGGTTACATTATTAATAGGATTTTTTATGCTTATTAGTTATATCTGGGCAAAAATTCCTTATGGAATGACAGCGGTTTTTTGTTGTCTTGCATTAGAGATTACGGGGGTACTGTCATCAACAGAAGCTTGGGCGGGATTTGGAAATACAACCGTTTTTTTATTTGCTTCTATTTTTATTTTAGGCGCCGGACTTATGAAAACAAGTTTTATTATAAAGATACAGAAGCTTCTTCAGAAAATTGGCAGCAGTGAGAAGAAAATGAGATGGATTTGTATGTATATTGCCTCTTTTCTTGCAATGCTGACCAGTGCCACAGCAGCGGGTGCAACAATGCTTCCAATGGTATCCTTACTTAGCAGAAAAAGGGGATTTTCAGAAAAGACGTTTGCTGAAGCCTGTTATGGACGCAGCTTGTATGGGTTTCGCAATTATGCCATTTGGAATGGGAGCGGCTTTTATGGAACAGGGAAATTCATATTTGCAGATGATGGGGTCATCTGTCCGTATGAGTTTATTTGATTCAGCTATTGCAAGATTGCCGGTATTGATAGTGACAATCAGTTTTATTGGATTATTTGGCTATAAGCTTATTTCAAATCAAAAATATAATAAGGACAAAAATCAGGAAGAGATTATTTTGAATGAGAGCTGCAATCTTTCTGTATTTAAGGATAAAATGGGAATTGGAATCTTTTTTGGCAGCATTGTTGCAATGATTATCAGTTCTCTTGCGGGGATTCCGTCACACTATGCGCCTCTGATCGGTGCATTGCTGATGATTGTTAGTGGCGTGTTGAGTGGAAAAGAAGCATTTGGAGCAATTGATTTAAATACTGTATGTATATTCGCGGGAAGTCTCGGTTTTGCAAATGCGTTGACTAAAACCGGAATTGCAGACTGGATTGTAGAAAAACTGGTTTTCGCAACAAACTCCAGCCAAAGTGAATATGTGCTGGTTGCTATTTTTTTTGCTTGTACCCTTTGCTATGACACAGTTTATGGGCAATATACCTGTGATCAATCTGACCATGCCAATTGCGGCTACAGTGGCCTGTACAACAGGAATCAATCCCACAGCCATTATGGTTGCCACAGTGGCAGGCGCTACGCTTTCTATTTCTACTCCGATGGCGGCTGGAATTCAGGCACTGATTATGGAAGCAGGTAAATATCGTTTCAGCGATTATATAAAAGCAGGACTGCCAACGGCTGCAGTTTTTGCCACCGCTTATATTATATGGGCGCCATTTGTTTTCCCTTTATATTAATAATTAACAGGATGAATTTTCAAATGATGCAAAGAAAGATTTTAGCCGATCTATGAAATCCTGTGCATATCTCGGAAGAAAACGGTCTTTATGATATACAATGCCGAGCGGATTGAGCAGGTTTTTTCCATTCAGCTGTACCGGGAAAAAGTAAGTGTTTGGATGGGCGGTTCTGAGCGATGGAACCCGCATCCCGGTGCAAAAAAAGGCGCCCAGACTATATGGGAACAGAGAAATCATCAGGTCGATAGATTCCACTTCCAGAATCTGCCGTGGTTTATAGCCTACGGCCTGAAAACACTGGTCAGTCAACTTACGAAGCCGATAAGTGGATTTCAACCGCATAAATGGTATCTCTTTAAACTCTTTTAGGGTGGTTCCATTGCCGCATTTTGTAATAATCGTATCAGTTTCTGCGCCAAAATATTGCTCCATCAGTTCCCTTGTGATAGCCATATATACTTTGTCATTCATTAACGGAATAAAACGGAGCAGGGAATCATCGCCGTGCTTAATTCCTACAAAAAAGTCCAGGTCGCCCGAGACAAGAAGCTGTTCCATCTTTTCCGAACGCTCCATAGTGACCTGCACATTTATATTTGGCCAGCGTTTTAGATAGTCAGGAAGAATGAGCGGAAGCCAGTACTGGCCACGGTACTGGCTTGCTCCGATGGAAAGGGAGCCCACATTATTTTGAATAATATCATTCATTTGCCGTGAGATATTATCTTCCTCGGTGAGGATTTTAATGCATGAGGCATACAAGGCTTTGCCCGCTGGTGTTAATTGAAGTTTTGGTTTTCTGTAGAATAATGGAGTACGGTAGTGAGTTTCCAGTTTGTTTATATGCTGACTCAGATTTTGCTGGGAAATATATAGTTCTTGTGCTGTTTTGGTGAAATGAAGATTCCGGGCTAATGCGACAAAGTACCGAAGACTGGTTAAATCCATAATATTCTCCTTTTATAGTCAAATCACTAAATAATCTTTTTACTTGTAATGGCTTTATCAAGCTGTAAGCGGAAATCCTTATTGTGCTTCGCTGTCAATATAAAATCATAAGTCATAATCATATAGCATTCCGCATCTCCTCTATCAATTACATTGTTAGCTGTCCAGCGCTATTTCAGCTGCCTTTTTTGCATGGATAAGGGTGGTATCGTAAACCGGAAGTGAAGAATCCGATTGATGAATGAGAAGCCCAATTTCAGTACAGCCAAGAATAACACCATTTGCTCCTTTTTTCTTAAGGCTCTCAATTATGTTTTGGAATTTTATACGCGACTCTTCCTTTATTTTTCCCAAACAGAGTTCGTGGAAAATAATATCGTTAATAACATCAATATCAGTGTCATCCGGGATAACAACGTCTATCCCCCTGTCAATCAGCTTCTTTTTATAAAAATCCTGTGTCATCGTGTATTTTGTACCAAGTAATCCGACTTTCTCAATTTGATTTTTTTGAAGTTCATCCGCTGTGGCATCTGCGATATGAATGATGGGGACATGAATCATTGAGGCAATTTGCGGCGCTACTTTATGCATCGTATTGGTACATATCAAAATGAAGTCCGCTCCGGCAGCCTCTAAGCTCTGGGCGGCCTTGCCGAGAATATCACCGCTTTTTTCCCAGTTCCCCCTTGACTGACATTTTTCTATTTCATCAAATTCTACGCTGTAAAGGATAATTTTGGCCGAATGAAGACCACCAAGTCTATGTTTAACTTCTTCGTTGATAATCTGGTAATATGGAACTGTGCTTTCCCAACTCATTCCGCCAATCAATCCAATGGTTTTCATGTTTTAATTCCTCCCAATTAGTCCGTCTGAAGCGAACACACTTTGTATTTTCTTAATTCTAATACTTCAGAGCGTGTCTGTCAAATATAGAACCGTTCTTTAAAGATATTCTTTAAAGGTGCATCCTTTGACCATAAGCGGCGGCGGTGGATTTGCTGATTGCCACCGCCGCCACACGTACCTTTTCTGTTTTGCGCTGTATACGTTTCTGCTATAGCCGCACTACTGGATTGGCCCTGGCTGTATATCAAATTCCGGATTAAAAGCATAGAAGTTACGGCTGTCCAGTTTCTCCTGGGTGATTCTCAGACATTCACCGAATCGCTGGTAATGGACCACTTCACGTTCCCTCAAAAACTTAAGGGGTTCACATACGTCATAATCCGTTACAACTCTCAGAATGTTGTCATAGGTGGTTCTGGCTTTCTGTTCCGCAGCCAGGTCCTCATGAAGGTCTGTAATCACATCCCCCTTGGACTGGAACTCGCAGGCATTAAAGGGTATGCCTGCCGCCGCCTGGGGCCAAAGCCCTGTGCCATGGTCTATATAGTAGGGCCCAAAGCCCTGCTCCACCAGCTGGTCTGCGGTCAGGTTTTTGGTCAGCTGATGGACGATGGCAGCAATGATTTCCATGTGGGCCAGTTCTTCTGTGCCGATATCTGTCAGTGTGGCCTTACATTCATTATACGGCATGGTATAACGCTGTGAGAGATAACGCATGGATGCGCTGATCTCGCCATCAGGGCCTCCATACTGGCTCATGATGAACTTTGCCAGCCTTGCATTTGGTTCCTTAATATGAACCGGGAACTCCAATCTTTTTTCATATATCCACATTTATCAGCAACCTCCTTCCCATGGCCATGGATTGTTTACCCAGGTCCAATATTGTGCATTTCTGTTTTCATAGGCCCTCAGAGGACCAAATTGTGCTTCGTATTCCCTTAATGCGCAGCGGTATGCTTCTGCTGCCTGATTGTTATAGTTGATTGCCGCCGTATCACAAGGATGGGTATCCAGATAAAGGTTGGAATCAACAACGGCAAATCCGGTTTCATATACCTGTTTCAGCATCATTTCCCTCAAATTGTTGGTATCATAGTTCATCATACGCCACACCTCCCGCAGTGAAATGGAAGATTCAGGTCAGGGAAAATGGTTCCCTGTGCTAGTCCCTGTTCCGGAACATAAGTGGGCTGCCACTGCTGCCAGGGGACGAGTGCCATTGCAACCGGATACCGGTTCATTTCCGGACAGCAGGGCTGGCCGCAGGAGGGATAGCTGGCCTGGCCCTGAGGGCACAGGGAGGCTTGTCCCTGGTCATAACAGCAGCATTCTCTGCTTGTATTCGTGCATAAATCCATGGATGGACGCTCCTTTCAATATTTATTTTCAATACCAGTTTATGCTTTATATTATTTTTTGTGACAACCTTGGTCAGAGCCTGTATTTTTAATACTCTGCTGATACTCCTGCAAGACTGCATTGCGTTTTCCGGCCCATGACGGTATAATAGTCGGAAATACAGGGTAAGAGACCCCATGCCCGGATAGGGGGCATGTAAGGTGAAAAAGCCATATGACGGTCAGCTGCAAGCTGCCATGGGGCTGGGGGTGGAGGTATAACATGATTACGGTTGCTATTTGCGATGATGAGCAGTATTTTTTAAACCAGATACAAAAAAGCGTCCAGCATTATTTTTCCAGTCATAACCAGGATATTCAAATCCTTGAGTTTGACAATGGAGAAGCGTTATTGTCAGGCGGTCAGGGGTTTGATTTGATTTTAATGGACTTAAAACTTCCTGGCAAAAATGGTATGGAGGTCATAGAACAGCTGCGCAGTGAGAATAGTAAAAGCCAGGTTATTTTTGTTACATCTTATGAGGAGTATGCGCTGCAGGCGTTCCATGTTGATGCGGTCCATTATCTGCTGAAACCTGTTTCTGATGAAAAACTGCATCAGGCCCTTGAGCGGGCTCTTGGCCGTATGGGAAAAAATGACTGTAAAACACTTGCTATTACAAAGGGCAGCTGCACAGAGGTTATATCTTTAAAGGATATTTTATATTGTGAGGCCATGGATCACAGGCTTTATATCCACACAAAATCAATGACGTATGATTACTTAGGCACGCTGGAGGAATTGGAGAAGCAATTGGACAGCCGCTTTTTCCGGTGCCATAAAAGCTATATCGTAAACATGAACCAGGTTGTGGGCAGACAGGGTGATACGGCCACTGTGTCAGGCGGCGGTCAGGTTCTGATATCCAGAAGAAGGAAGCAGGAGTTTGCACAGAGGTTATTGAATTTAGTCAGGAAGGAGCTGCTATAGTGAATGTCTTTGCCGGTATGTTTTACCTATGGTGGTTATTGATAAACGCCTTTTACAGCTATGCGGAATACGATTTTTTCTCCCGGTTTGCAGCCGGAAACATGAGAGAGAGAAGGGGTAACGCGGGCGGTCTGCTGCTTTACATTGGAATTACCTGCACATTTACGCTGGCCGTACTTATCATGGGATTGCCGGTGTTTCCGCGGGAAGTCTTTTATGCAGCGATTATGTATCTGTTCATGTCCCGCGCTTTCCGGTGTAAACGGTCTGAGGTCCTTACTCCGATTGTTATTATATTTTCCCTGAAAACGTTTATGGAGGGGATTTCTGCCGTACTGATGCGCTGGATGGTGGAACAGGTTACGAAATCCGCCCTTGGCAACCTTATTCAACTGTCCCTGTCCGTTGTGCTGGCGCTGCTGTTCTGTTTCACCCTCCGCTATGCGGCCAGCTGGCACAAAGTCTCAGCCGGGCAGACGATTTCATCCTACCTGTACATATTGATGCTGCCGTGTACATTTATTGTCTGGGTGGTCCGGTTTGGATTCGGACTGGACAGCATGGACCTGGCAAATACTGATTTTCCCTTTTCGGGACTCCCCTTAATATGGGCGCTGATTGCGATTACAGGCGCAGCCGTTACTTTTTTTATTGTTCTGAACATATTTGAACATATTGTGGCGTTAACCCAGCGGGAAAAGGAAAAGGCTTTGCTCGATAATCAGTTAAGGGAGCAGAGAATTTATCTTGCAGAGGCGCAGAAGCGTGATGAACAGTTGTGTTCCTTTCAACATGATATAAACAACCATCTTTCCATTCTGTCCGGATTGATAAGAGAGAAAAAATACAGGGAAGCCGAAGGCTATTTTCAAACGCTGCAGATAACCTCCACATCCCTTCGCCGTAACATACAGACCGGTAATCCTGCGCTCGACGTCTTGCTGCGGGAAAAAACAGGGTACGCAGAACAGAATCATATTACGGTTTCATGCCCTGCAAGCCGGGGGGGGGGCGGGGGGGGGGGGGGGGGGGGGGGGGGGGGGGGGGGGGGGGGGG
>JAJQEA010000221.1 GCA_021201905.1 Clostridia bacterium | reverse complement strand
CAGTACACGCACCCGTTGATACAGTAATTGGACAGGTACAGGGGCGCAAACAGCACAATGCGGTTTCCGTAGAAATCCTTTTTAATCTGTTCCGCCAGCTCATAAATCTCCTGGTTCTTGTCCTCCAGCCTGCAGTCCAAAAGCACCATGGCCTCCCTGTGGCTCAGGCCCCTGCGCTCCCTGGCCTTTGCCAGAATCTCGTCAATCAGTTCCCTATTTGTGCTGTTTGCCTCCCCGTAGGCAAGGGTTTCCTCAATTTCCCCGTGGTGGATGAATTCCTCTGCATGGGATGATTTTGGGTCGTAGTTCATGTTCTTCCTCTCCTTTTCTTGCCGGGTCAGGGTCCGCGGCCATGGCGGCCTCTGGTAACACTTCCCCGTCAGATGATTTATATAGTTTTATCAACTACCGATATTGGAGTACAGGGCCTTGGAGTTAATGCCCTGAAGCCTGCCCAGTTTGCCGGACAGGGCGCTTATGATGTCCTGGGGCGCATCCACCACAACGCTTATAATGTTAACCTTTTTCTTTGCATAGGGAAGCCCCATCCTCCCGATGATGTACTGGCTGTATTGGTGGAGCAGCTCGTTGACGCTTTCCACCGAATCCTTATTTTCCACTATTATGCCGATTACTGCGATTCTTGTCTCCATATGATACCTCCCCATAATGAAAAAAGGATACGCCAAAAAGGCGTATCCTGAACATACTGTCACATCTGTGTCCCCGCCTTCCCCCTCAGCCCTACTTCAGGTCAGTCAATCACATATCCTGATATGGGATTTGCCGCCGTTTCTTTGCTGTAAGGCCCCTGCCGTCAGACAGGCCTGTCAGCGCAGATACCGGTACCATGTACCGTGCGCACATCCGTTTTTCTTATCTTACTACAGGCCCGGGGGGACTGTCAATCATTATTCCGGAAAGATTATCCAGCCTTCCTCTGCCTCATTTCCACGTCGCTTTAAAAACCCGGAAAAAATTCCCATAGGCCACCGCGCTCAGCTCATCATCCGTATAACCCCTCTCTTTCAGCACCCTCAGGAGGTTGCCCGCCTCCGCCTCATTGGAAACGCCCCTGCCGCTTGGCGAATCCAGATTGGAACTGAAGGAGCCCAGTGCCTCCCGGCCCAGATAATCATCAAAATCATATCCCAGGCCCAGGTGGCGGATACCAATTAAATCCGCAATGTACTCCACATGGTCTGCCAGACGCTCCACATTCTGGTTCTCATACTTCCCGTCAATGAATTCCCGAAGACTATTCATGCCCACCAGGCCGTCTGTCCTCCCAATCTCTTTCAGCATGTCGTCTGACAGGTTGCGCATGGCCGGGCATATGGATCTGGCATTTGAGTGGGACGCGATTACAGGGCCTCCGGCAAGTCTCATAACATCCCAGAACCCCTTGTCATTCAGATGGGACACATCCATCACCATACCCAGTTCCCGGATTCTTTTCACTGCCTTTACTCCTGCTTTTGTCAGCCCCTGTTCCTTATCCTGTGGCCATCCCGCAGCCAGCGCATTTTGCTCATTCCAGGTCAGCATGGCATGCCGGACCCCCACCTCCTCGTAAAAATAGTCAATCCTGTTAATGTCTTCCCCAATCTGGCTCAGTCCTTCCATGCCGGTCACCACATTGATTTTTCCCGCTGCTTTCCCTGTCTCAAAATCCCGGAAGCAGGTTACAGGCTGCAATATATCGGACGCCTCCCTCTGCTCAGCGCGGATACTCTCCACAATCTGCGCGGAGCGCTTCACCGGATCTTTATCGTGAGGAGGATCAATCCATATCACAAAGATTCCCCCGGTTACATTCCCCTCCCGGAATTTTTTCAAATGACGGCGGCGGAACACGTCGCTTTCCTGATGTTCTATCCTCCGGCACGTTACATCCGTCCATATATCACCATGTCCGTCAAAGATCATAGCCTTCCTCCTGCGCCCGGCCGGCCGCGTCAAAATCATCCCTCTGTTTTTCCTGGTTGAACATCACATACAATGGCCTTTTATAAGTCAGGGCGGGAATGGGATAGAGGACCGGCTGTCCCGCCATGAGATATTCCTTCACCCCCTGGTCGCAGACACCGCAGTCCACCTCTCTATCACAGATTGCCCGCAGCACCTGGGCTGTTCCCGGGAATTCCACCTTGCAGGAATCCGGCAGACCATCAATTTCCGGGCCATTGGCAAACCCGGCAATAACGCCCACCTTATAGCCGGCAAGTCCGGCATACTCCTTTAACCCAAGAAGCGCCGGATGTATGGTTACAACCTCGGTTACCGCATACCTTAGTCTCTTTGAAAAGTAAAACTTTTCCAAGCGTTCCGGAGTATCCTGGGCCTGGAACAGGACATCCTGTTCCCCGGCCTGGAATTCCCTGTATATGCGGTCCCATGGCGCGATACACACCTCAGGGTCATACCCTGCTTCACGCAGGCGGCTTACCACAAGCTCGTAATCCCTTCCCTTTATACTTCCGTCCTTATCCACATACTGGTAAGGCGGAAAGGGATCTGCACATACCTTTATCTTTTTCATGTTATTTTCCCAGCTTTTCAGCCAGCGCCTTAAGCTCCGGCTCTACATATTTGCCATTTTCCAGAATCATCACATCGTCTATGTAAATGGTACAGTTCAGGCAGATACCGTCAATATGGCTCTTCGCGGACCTGGGCGCTCCGCCGGAATAGCAGGATCCCTGATGTCCGAATCCCCACTGGGTGCTTCCCCATACGCGCTCATCCTCTGTGGTGCAGCCCTCCAGCCTGGCATTGGGATTCACGCCATAGCACACATGGGCGGCAATGTACATGTTGGGGTCATCCAGTTTTTTGTAATAGGCCCGGAGTATGTCCGCCTGCTCACCGCCCTGGATTTCCTGGATACGCCCTTCTTTTACAATATAGCGCACCGGCTCTGCCAGCTTCCCAAGCTCCACCTCACCGCCTCCGGATATGGTGCCGTCAAAGGCAATTACGCCGTGTATGGTTTCCTCCTTCGGGGCCCATCCAATCTGCCCCAGCAGGAAGTGTCCTCCGGCAAAGCTGTAATCGCACTCATTGGCAACCGGACGGTTTGGATCATTTTCAAAGGTTACATCCGTTCCTGCCCCGTTGGTAATCCGCATTTTCTTCGCCTGCTTTGTCATGGCTGCAAGCCTGTTTTGGAATGCCTGCTGGACCTCCAGATCCACCTCACCGATACAGCGCACAATCCGCTCCACGCTTAATCCGCCTAACATAACCTGGCGTGTGCGTCCGTTGGTCACGGCCTTGTCCCAGATGGGGGAATATAAGAGCCACTGGTCATTCATCTCCACCCAGACATCCGTTTTGTCCACACATGCGATTAACGGCTCCGGAAGATAAGGCATGGTCAATGCGCCGTATCCCTTTGGTGTGGAATGCCACGCCACCATAGTTTTCGCCCCAAGCACCTCAGCCGCCTTTGCCATCTCCTCCACCACACGGAATTCCGCCTTGGAATCCACTGTAATCAAAACACTCTCTCCCTTTTTTACCTGAATCAAATCATGCATCAGTTTGTAGCATGCATTTGCCAGTTCCAAATCCATAAATTTCGGCATATCATATTCCTCCTTTTTGATTAAAAAATGCTTATCATTAAACTTCCGTTTCTTCTCCGATGATTCCGGAATTTCCCCTGCCCAACGTCTTCATGAGGACAAGGTGCAGCACCATGCTGGCTGCCAGAGAATTGATGGAAGCAATGCCCCAATGTACGGTAAACCCTATCACCATTCCCCCAATCATACTGATAAACGCCCATGCGTTTACCTTGCAGTACACGGTTCCGGCACCATATTCATATTTCATTCCCTTCAGCAGATAGTAGTCGCATATAATGACCCCGGCTACCGGAGGAAGGGCAACGCCCAGTAGATTCAGCCAGGCGGTAAAGTAATCAGCCAGGCCCATGGCTCCCACGATGGTCGCAAGCACACCGGTGACAACTACGATTTTATGCTTTGAAAACGGTAGACAGTTGGACAGACCCAGACTGGCAGTATACAGGTTGTTGTCATTGGTGGTCCACTGGGCCAGTATAAGGATCAGAAGGGCCGCCGCCCCAAGTCCCATTGCCAGGAAAGCCACGGGTGGATCTGATTCCCCGGTGGCCGCCGTGATCAGGTAGCCGGCCAGGATGACAAAGGTGTTGGCAATGAGATATCCGAAAACCGTTCCAAGCCAGGAGGTTTTCCCATCTTTTGCATACCGGGTAATGTCAGACTGCGCGGCCGCGCCTCCCGCAAAGGAACCAACGATAGCCACAATGCTGGCGCTTATGGTCATGGGCTTTGACGGAACCAGGTTCATGATGGCATTCCAGCCGCCGCTCCCCTTAACAGCCACGCAGACACCCACAACGGAAAGGATTGCTATGGACGGGACCGCAATATAGCTTAAGATATTCAGGCCCTTGTATCCCATGTAAGCGGTCACCATCATCAGAATGCCGCCCCAGAACGCAGCCACATATTGGGATGTGATTATGCCTCCGTTGGGAAACAGGGCTGACATGGTTGAACCGAAGAATCCCACCTGCACAGCGTACCAGCCCGCCATGACAGCTGCCAGAAGGATTCCGATTACCTTGGAGCCTTCCCTGCCAAAGGTATGCCTTGCCAGCATGGAGGTTGACACGCCTTCCCTTGCCCCGGCCGCTCCTATCAGGCCGCCGTACACGCTCAGAATGACATTTCCCACAATGACAGCCAGTATTGCCTCCTTAAAGTTCATACCAAATCCCATGGCTGCTCCCGTGTACAGGCCGGACATGCATATACAATACCCCGCCGCCACAAATGCAATACTGCAGAATCCTTTTTTTTCTCATTCTCCGGCACCCTTTGGGTTGCGTTGTCATTCTGGGATTGTACCGGGACATTTTCCTGCATCTTTTCTCTTGGCATTCCTCATTCCTCCTTTGTTTTTGTTCTCTGTTTTACTATATCCTTTTCTCCCTCATCTGTCAGCGTGTGGGAAAACAGAAAAACAGCCGTCTTATGTGCAGATACACATAAGGCGGCTGTCTTTGCCACCACTTCCCTTAATTATGCTCCATAATATCAAAAATCATTAAAAAATTCAGACGGTAAGGCATATCAAAGGGGGAGTAACCGAATAGCTCCGTGAGTTTATTCTTCCTCTGAAGAACCGTATTTTTATGGATAAAAAGCTGGTCCGCTGTCTTTTTCACATTTTCATTGTTTACCAGAAGGCACTTGAGGGTGTCCGTCAGCTGGGTTTGGTGCTCCTCGTCGTAACGCAGCACCGGTCCCAAAAGCTTATGGCACATCTCCACGATTTCCGGCTGCTTGCCCATCTGGCGCAGCTTCTGGAAAAAATACACGGCGTCATAAAAAATCACCTTATTTTCCCCATAGTGGTCCCTCCCCACCGTGGCTGCCTGGAACGCCTGTGTATAGGCGCTTGGAATATCCGTCATGGAGGCAAACGCATTGCTGACCCCTATGGAGACAGACAGGTCAAACTTTCCATCGAAAATACGAAGCAGCTTTTCCCCCAGATTCTCAAGATTCACAGAACTGTTCCGGTTATTCATGAAAAGCAGAATCGTATCGCTGCGAAACACCAGCCAGCTCTTGGGGTCGTACAGATTCAAAAGCTGCTTCACCTGAGACAGCAAAACGCGCCTGATATACCGCTGCATTTCCTGCTGTACCTTGGAATCCGTCACGCTCTGGATGGAGTTGATATTCACCACAATAATCTGGTTCTTATCCAGTACGGTCAGTCCCAGCTCAAGGCCTCTCTCCAGGGCCTTTGCGTTGGACGGAAAATTCCACACCAGCAGGTCCGTCACATATTCCTCCATTACCTTTTCCCGGAAATAGGACACCTTGTTTCGTTTCTGCAGAATCAATGTCCCCGACACCACCATGGAATTAATCAGGCCGTTTTTTATATTCTCCTCAAAATCCCCGTCATAATCCATGACAAAAAGGCCAAACAGGTTTTTCTGGGAACGGATCAATACAATGGCGTTTTTTTGGTTCTGTATGTCCTGCACCGTGTATCCGTCCCTGCTGCATTCAAATAAAATATGGTTGAAATTATCCTTCAGGTATTCCTCCTCGGCCTGTATCACCGCCATATCCCTGTCTGAATATATGACCTTCCCGTATGTGTCGTAATAGGACACCCTCTTTTTCAGCCGCCGGTTCATCTGCTGAAAAACCATGTCTATATTTTCTTCATTCACCACCAGATTCAGGAAATCATTGCGGACCATGGAATAGTCATTGGTGACCATGGCCCGTGTGTTCTCCTCATACAGCAGCGTGATGATTGGGTTCATGATTTCAATATAGGACACGTCTGTCCTGGCCTGAATCAACGGAAAACCCGCTTCATCGCACAGCTGTATGATGCCAAGGTCAATCTGGCGAATCCAGGTTCCCACATAGCAGAGCACCAGACCGCAGCACTCACAGTCAATCAGTGTTTCAATCACTTCCTTCTGCTGTTTTACATTGTCCCAGATCACATAAAAGGATGTGATATACAGCTGATTTTTCAGAACCCACCTGGAAATGTTATGCTCTGCCACCTCCAGGACGCTGACACTTTCAATGGGGGTATCAAGCCCGCCCTTTCCCGCTACTACTGATGCCCCGAATAATCCTCCAAACTTCAAAGCCTCCTTGATTGTCAATCCCATATCATTACCTCACCGCTCACTTCCCCCGGCATGGCAGGCCGGATAAAACTGAATCAAACAAAGCAGAAGTCCTAATACATAGTTTACACGACATGAGATTGGAACGCAACCGGCAAATTAAAACGAATCAGGGGACAGTCCCCCCTACCTGGCTCCCCTTATATACGGCTTCCCCAATGCCTCAGGCGCGCTGTTTTTGCCGATGGCCCCCAGAAGGGCAACCAGGGTTATGATGTAGGGCAGCATGGCCAAGGCCTGTGTGGGCAGGGGCACTCCGATGGCCTGGAGGCGGATCTGAAAGGCATTGGCAGCGCCGAATATGAAGGCCGCCCCCATCATTCCAAAGGGCACATACCGGCCCAGTATGACCGCGGCCAGAGCGATGTATCCCCTGCCGGACGTCATATTCTCGGAAAAATTGCCCACCTGCACCAGAACCAGATAGGCGCCTCCCAGCCCTCCCAGCATTCCGTTTAACAGCACGGCGGCCCACTGGCAGCGGTGCACGGGTATACCGGCTGAATCCGCAGCCCGGGGATTCTCCCCGATGGCTGCAAAGGCCATTCCCTTTGACGTCCTGCTGTAAAACAGGGTGACAAGGATTACCAGCACATAGACCCCGTATGTCAGCACATCCTGGTTGAACAGGGCGTTTCCTATGAGAGGGATGTCCCCCAGAAAAGGAATCTTAAGCTTTGCAAAGGGTTCAATCTGCTGATAGGACTGGCCGCTTGACATCAGTTTATAGAGAAAGCTGGTGACTCCGGCCATAAATATATTGATGGCGATTCCGCTGACAGACTGGTCCTGGGCCAGCCTGATGGACAGCAGCCCATGGATGGCGCTGACCGTGGCCCCGCCCGCCATGCCGCACAAAAGGGCCCACGGCCAGGCTGCCGGAATAAAAGGTTCCCGCAAAGGAGAAAAAGGCTCCGCCCAGCATGACTCCTGTCG
>JAJQEA010000347.1 GCA_021201905.1 Clostridia bacterium | reverse complement strand
ATATCGAGGCGTGGCTCAGTTTGGTAGAGCGCTGCGTTCGGGACGCAGAGGCCGCGTGTTCGAATCACGTCGCCTCGATTTACCTTTAGGCCTGATGGTCAAGCGGCTAAGACGACGCCCTCTCACGGCGTAAACCCGGGTTCGATTCCCAGTCAGGTCATGACGGCAAGGCTGTTACTTAGGCAGCAGCCTTGTTGCATCAAAGGAATGGCATTTGCTGTTCGGATGCCACTGTAGCGCAGTTGGTAGCGCAACGCATTCGTAATGCGTGGGTCGCCGGTTCGAGTCCGGCCAGTGGCTTGAGTGAAAAACCCTTGTGTCCGCAGGGGTTTTATTTTTTTATCTTTTTCTGCGTGTTCCCTGCCCTTTATCCGGAGACGAAACAGCGGTAATACCGTTAAAAATCCATCTTTCTGTAACTTTATGCCCAACCCTGTAAATTGCATTGAAAAATACCCGGTGATATGGTAAATTTTAAGTAATACATCTGCACGGGCAATGGATGAAGGGTGGAGCCGCGCGGCTGCAAGGGAGGATGGGAATATGAGAATCGAGGCATTAAAGTACCAGACCGATAAGAAGGAAGACATCATTATTTTTGTGGATTACAATGAGGTGTACAGCGAGGGATACCATGTACAGTGGTCCATAGCCGATATTGCATACAGGAGGCCGCCTTCGAGAAACTATATTTTTTTAAGCGATACATACCGGGATGACAGCGAGTATTACGTTATGCCGCCGGAAGAAAAGACTGCGTACGCTTTAAAGAGGCAGAAGGAGTTTGCGGGGAAGGAAAAGCTGAAAGAGGCCCTGATTTCCGCCTGGAACATCATCCGCCCTGATACGGATTCCATACTGGGAATGTGAGAAACTATGTAAAACGAGAACTATGTAAAACGAGAAACTATGTGAAACAAGAAACGTCCTGCGAAGCAATGCCATGTAGCGTTGTCCCGCAGGGCGTTTCGGATTTACGGGGATTTACGGCCTAATATTTACAGCCTAATATTTACGGCTTAATATAACAATACCCCTGTTCCTGCCTCTCCATTAACTCCACTACGCCGGCAGGCACAGGCACCACGAAATCCATTATGGCTTCTGCTGTCAGGCCATTGGCCTTCATGGCATTGCGGCAGGCGGCAAAGACAACGCCGCTTTTGTGCAGGGCCGCCATGGCGGCCGCGGTATCCGCGGCGGCAGGATTCAGGGCATAACCCAGTACGGTAGGGCCATTGGCCAGAACCTCCACCGTCACATGGGTATCTGCGGCAGCGCGGAGAAGATTGTCCGCATTTCCCAGGAGAAGGCCCCATCTGTCATTCTCGTCAATATGAAATATCACCTTATGTTCCATTCGCGTCACCTCTCATTTTCATAACCGTATGTCACGTACTCCATCATCTGGTCCGTGGTATCCTCATTCCGTATGAAGCCCTTAAGGATAGCATGTATTTTGGCTATCCGGCTGTCCTCAGGTTCGCTGTTCCCCATATCCGCATCCAGCTGGTCCCGCATCTCAAAGAGCGTAGCCTTCCGCTCCGGCATCCCAAGCTTCATTGCCCTGGCAATGGTTCCGATGGCGCAGTAGGCCTCTAACGGGGATGTCATGGGAGCCGGAGGCTCAAAATGGGCTTTGATGTCCAGGGCCATTTTTATAATATAAGACATGTCTCAACACCTCTTTTCAAAGATAGGAATATCATACCACAAAAATACCTCTTTGTCCTCCCTGTTAAGATTTCGTGAAAATTATCACGGAACAGACACTGCAGGTTAAAACCTAATTGCTGTTAGTTTCAGCTTATGATATGATATATGGGTGAATGACTTGCCGAAATGACGGAATACTTTAGACATAGGAGTAGAGATATATGAAAAACCCAAGATTTAAAAATTATATATACTGGGGCACCACTGCGCTGGCCGTGGTTGCCTGCAGCGTTGCCTTTGGATTTCTCCTGTCCCGGTTTGAAATTGTATCAAAGGCCGTGGGAAAAATCGTGTCCATCCTGATGCCCATTATTTACGGGGCGGTGCTGGCCTATCTGATGCTGCCCATCTATAACAAGACCAGGGCTTATACGGCGGAAAAGCTGAAGCGCTGCATCAAGGACGCCCACGTGGCAGACGGCCTGGGAAAGGCGGCCGGGACACTGGTGAGCCTTTTGCTGCTCATTGCCATTGTCTGCGGATTGTTCTGGATGGTGATTCCTCAGATTTACACCAGTATCATCGGTCTCCAGGAGAGCCTGGGTGAGAACATTAACAACCTGAGCCTTTGGCTTATGAAGATGTTTGAGGACAATCCCACCATTGAACAGACAATCATGCCTTTTTATGAGCAGGCCGCCACGGAATTCCAGAACTGGCTGACCACGGACCTGGTGCCCAATATGTCTAAAATCATCGGTGAGCTTTCCACGGGCCTCCTAAGCATGGTTACTGTTGTCAAAAACATCCTGATTGGCGTCATTGTCATGGTGTATTTTCTCAATATCAAGGACACGCTGTCCGCCCAGAGCAAGAAGATCGTCTACAGCCTGTTAAAGGTTAAGGATGCCAACTGGCTGGTGAGCGAGGTGCGTTTTGCCCACTCTGTATTCGGCGGCTTTATAACCGGAAAGCTGTTGGATTCCCTGATTATCGGAATCATGTGCTTTTTTGCCCTGCAGTTTTTAAAGATGCCCTATGTGCTTCTGGTCAGCGTGATTATCGGAGTGACCAACGTGATTCCCTTTTTCGGCCCCTTTATCGGAGCCGTGCCCAGCGCATTTCTCATCCTGCTGGTGAGCCCAATGAAATGTCTGTATTTCCTTATCTTCATCCTGGTGCTCCAGCAGTTTGACGGCAATATCCTGGGACCTAAAATCCTGGGGGATTCCACGGGACTTCCCAGCTTCTGGGTACTGTTTTCCATCCTGCTGTTCGGGGGCCTGTTCGGATTCGTGGGAATGATTATTGCGGTGCCTCTGTTTGCGGTTATTTACAGGCTGACCGCCACCTATGTGAGCAGTGCGCTGAGAAAAAAGAATTTATCCGCCAGGACAGAGGATTATCTGAGCCTGGATTATATTGATGAAGAAAATAAGAATTATGTTGACAGGGAGAGGGAGGAGTAAAACAACATATACTTATTGAGGGAGGAAAGCAATGAGTGATTTGCAGACAAGGTATCTGGAACGGCTTGCGGAATTATATCCAACCATAGCAGCCGCTTCCACGGAGGTGATTAATCTGGAGGCGATTCTGAACCTGCCGAAGGGGACGGAACATTTCCTCACGGATATCCATGGTGAGTACGAGGCGTTTTCCCATGTGCTGCGAAACGGTTCGGGAGCCGTCCGGCGCAAGGTCAACGACGTGTTCGGCAACACCCTGAGCAGCCAGGACAAGCAGACCCTGGCCACCCTGATTTATTATCCCAGGGAGAAGATGGCCCAGATACTGGAACACGCCAGGAACCGGGAGGACTGGTACAAGATTACCCTGTACCGCCTGATTGAGGTGAGCAAGCGCGCTGCCAGCAAATACACCAGGTCCAAGGTGCGAAAGGCCCTACCCCAGGAGTTTGCCTATGTGATTGAGGAGCTGATTACGGAAAAAGTGGATGTGAGGGACAAGGAGTCCTATTACAATGCCATCATACAGACCATTATCCGGGTAGGAAGGGCAGGGGAGTTCATCGTGGCTCTCTGTGAACTGATTCAGCGCCTTATTGTGGACCATTTACATATACTGGGAGATATATATGACAGGGGGCCGGGGCCCCACATGATTATGGACAAGCTGATGACCTATCACTCCCTGGATATCCAGTGGGGGAACCATGATGTGCTATGGATGGGGGCGGCTGCCGGTCAGAAGGGCTGCATTGCAAATGTAATCCGCATCTGCGCCAGATACGGCAATCTGGATATCCTGGAGGACGGCTACGGCATTAACCTGCTGCCTCTGGCAACCTTTGCCCTGGACACCTATGGAAGCGATCCGTGCGCCTGTTTCCAGCTCAAGGGAGCCAACGCGTGCAGCCCCAGTGAGACGGAGCTGAATATTAGGATGCACAAGGCCATATCCATGATCCAGTTCAAGGTGGAGGGCCAAATCATAAAGGAGCATCCGGAATTCTGCCTGGATGGCCGGAACCTGCTGCACCGCATTGATTTAGACAGGGGGACCATACTGCTGGAAGGCGGAGAACAGGAGATGCTGGACCGCTATTTTCCCACCCTTGACCCGGCAGACCCATACCGGCTTACAGCGGAGGAAAACGCCATCATGGAACGCCTTGTGGCCGCGTTTCAGAATTGCGAAAAGCTTCAGCAGCATATGCGCTTCCTGCTGGCAAAGGGAAGCCTTTACAAGGTATATAACGGAAACCTTCTGTATCACGGCTGTATTCCCTTAAACGGGGACGGCAGCTTTAAGGAGGTGGACATATACGGACAGAAATATAAGGGAAAAAGCCTCTATGAGTGTCTGGACGCTTATGTGAGAAAGGCCTTCATGGCAGTGGACCCGGTGGAGCGGGCAAGGGGACGGGATATATGCTGGTATATCTGGCTCCACCAGGACTCGCCGCTCTTCGGCAAGGACAAGATGGCCACCTTTGAGCGCTATTTTCTGGCTGACAAGGAGACACACAGGGAGGAAAAGAACCCTTATTACTGTATGCTGGAAAATGAAGACACGGTGGGCCGCATCCTGGAGGAATTCGGCCTGTCTCCCCAGGAGGGACATATTGTCAACGGCCATGTGCCGGTCAAGTCCAAGAACGGGGAAAATCCTGTCAAATGCGGCGGAAAGGTGCTGGTCATCGACGGCGGCTTTTCCAGGGCCTACCAGAAGGAGACGGGAATCGCCGGGTATACGCTTGTTTATAATTCCTACGGCCTGATTCTGGCGGCCCATGAGCCCTTTGAGTCCACGGAGGCCGCAATTGAGAAGGAGAGCGACATACACTCGGAGAGCACTATTGTAAAACGCGTGTCCAGCCGGAAGCTGGTGGGGGACACGGATGTGGGCAAACAGCTTAAGACTAAGATTAAAGACCTTGAAATGCTTTTGGAGGCCTACCATACAGGCCGGATTGTGGAGCGTTTTCCTGTGGGATAAGGGGACGCGGCCGGAAAACAGGGCAGGACGGGGCGGGTATATTTGGGGCCGCATTGTACATGGGAACAGTGCGGCCCTGCCTTTGTAAAAATGGTACAATTTTTAGATTGTAACGGTCACAACAAGTTGACTTTGACATATCTTTGTGATATAGTAATCAGGATGATGCAGGCGCATCACAGGTCAAGGGAGACAGGTTGTATTAAAGTCACCCTTATTTTATTTGAATCAGTAGAGGAGGAAGTAATTATGAAGAAATTTATGGCATTATCCATGGCTGCCATCATGGCATTTACGGTGGCGAGATGCGGATCCAAGCCCGCAGAAACCACAGCAGCCGGCACAGAGGCGGCAGAGACAGCGGCCAAGGCAGATACCACAGCGGCTGACACCGCAGCGGAAGAGGAAACCAGCGGAGCTGCCTCCGGCAAAAAGTACATCATCAACACAGACACCACCTTTGCCCCCTTTGAGTTTGAGAATGAAAAGGGAGAGATGGTAGGTATTGACCTGGATATCTTACAGGCGATTGCCCAGGACCAGGGATTTGAATATGAGGTTGTTCCGGTGGGATTCTCCGCGGCAGTAACCGCCCTGGAGGCCGGTGAGTGCGACGGCGTGATTGCAGGCATGTCCATTACGGACGAGAGGGTGCAGAAATATGACTTCTCAGAGCCCTACTATGATTCCGGCGTGGGCATGGCTGTCCTGGCTGATTCCGACATTACCTCCTATGACCAGTTAAAGGATCAGAAGGTGGCTGCCAAGATTGGTACCGAGGGCTGCACCTTTGCGGAGTCTATTGCCAAGCAGTATGGTTTTGAGGTAACACAGTACGAGAGCTCATCTGATATGTATCAGGCAGTGATGGCAGGCGAAGCGGTTGCCTGCTTTGAGGATTATCCTGTTATCGGCTATGAGATCTCCAGGGGACTGGGCCTCACCCTTCCCACACCCATGGAGAAGGGTTCCTCCTATGGCTTCGCAACCTTAAAGGGCGCGAATTCGGAGCTGGTGGAGATGTTCAACAAGGGACTGGAGAACATCAAGGCAAGCGGCAGATACGATGAGATTTTGAATACTTACATTGCAAAATAAGGACTGCCGGAAAGCATCATCAGGCAGTGCTGCCAGACGCCGGTTCCTGCCAAATGCAGGGCCGGCGCCTCAATGCCGCCGGGTTATGGATGAATTTAAAGCAATTACACGAAGGCCATGCCGGGGTTTGCTTAAGTGCTTTAAATTTGGCTATAACGTTCCATGGGCATGGAAGGATATCCATGGGATGAGGCACGTCAACGAATAATCAGAAAAGGATGATAGTATGCAGATTGTAAACATCATAACACAGTATTACCCATCATTTTTTAAGGCTCTGGGAATCACCCTGCAGATGACCGTGATATCTCTGCTCTGCGCCACGGTTCTGGGTGTTATTTTCGGCCTGTTCAAGGTCTCAGATTTCAAGATATTAAAACTCATTGCCGATGTCTATATTGACATCATCCGGGGAACGCCCCTGCTGGTACAGGTCATGATTATGATGTACGGCGTGGGAAGCGTTTTGAAGCCTTATGGTTTCCAGTGGAGCAATATAGGCGGCGCATTTACGGCTGGCTGCGTGGCCCTGAGCCTTAACGCGGGGGCCTATATGGCGGAGATCATCCGCGGAGGCATTGAGGCGGTTGACAAGGGCCAGATGGAGGCGGCCAGAAGCCTGGGGTTATCCTACGGCAAGGCCATGCGCAAGGTGATTCTGCCCCAGGCATTCAGGACCATGCTTCCCTCCATCATCAACCAGTTTATCATCTCCCTGAAGGACACGTCCCTTGTATCTGTCATCGGACCCAGGGAGCTGACCCAGAACGGTAAGATTATTGCGGCCAATTCCGCTTCCATGGTTATGCCCATCTGGATCTGCGTGGCCCTGTTTTATCTGGTAGTCTGCACGATTCTGTCCAGGATTGCCAAATATGTGGAGAGGAGAGTGTCCTATGGAAAATAAGATTTCAGTCCATAACCTGAAAAAGAATTTCGGAAAGCTGGAGGTCCTCAAGGACATCAGCATTGAGATAAAAGAAGGGGAAGTGGTATGCATGATAGGCCCCTCCGGTTCCGGCAAGAGCACGTTTCTGCGGTGTCTGAACCGTCTGGAGAAAATCACATCCGGCCATGTGGTGGTGGACGGCCATCCCATATCCGACCCTAACACCAACATCAACAAAGTGCGTGAAAACATCGGAATAGTGTTCCAGCATTTCAACCTGTTCCCCCATCTTACGGTGAAGGAGAACATTACCCTGGCTCCCACGGAATTAAAGCTGATGGGAAAAGAGGAAGCCAGCAAAAAGGCTCTTGAGCTGCTGGCCCGCGTGGGGCTGGCGGACAAGGCGGAGGCATATCTGGGACAGCTCTCCGGCGGCCAGAAGCAGAGGGTGGCCATCGCGCGGTCCCTTGCCATGAACCCCGACATCATGCTGTTTGACGAGCCCACATCGGCCCTGGATCCTGAGAAGGTGGGTGAGGTGCTGGAGGTCATGAAGCAGCTGG
>JAJQEA010000230.1 GCA_021201905.1 Clostridia bacterium | reverse complement strand
CCAGCCACACCATAAGAGGCACCGTGACAATGGACAGTATGGTGGTCATGGCAAATAGTTGGGACGCGTACACCTCATCCCGCCCGTACTCCAGGGAAAACAAGATGCCGATGGCGGCCGCCGGGCAGGAGGCTGCCAGTACTCCTGTCATTCTTACCATTTCCGGCGGAGGAATGAACCGGCTGGCCAGAATAAACAGCACGGGTATGAGTATAAGACGGTACAGAGACAGCCGGAGCACCCCCGGGGCTTTCAGGATTCCGGCCAAATCCGTTCCCGCCATGGACACCCCGGCCACCAGCATAGCTAATGGCGTATTCATATCCGCCAGCATTTCCATGGGCCTCAGCACCACATAGGGAAGCTTCCACCTCATGATAAAGAGAAACAGGCCCATGATAACACCGATGATGCCGGGCGACACCAGACGCTTCCACGAAAAATGATAATCGCTGCTGCTCATGATAAATACACCGTGGCTGTATACAAGAAGGTTGAAGATAACAGCAAACGCGTTGATATAAAATACCCCTTCCTGGCCAAAGACGCCGTATGCCAGCGGTATTCCTATAAATCCGCAGTTAGGATACATACATGAAAACCGTGCCACCACGTAGTCATACTCCCTGCTCTTTTTAATAATCCAGGAAGGAACCAGGATGGAGATGGCAAAGCTGACTGCCCCCAAGATGAGGGAGCCGTACAGCCCCCTCACTGCTTCTGCCGTAAATTCCGTCTGAAAGGAAGATATAATCAGTGCCGGTGTCACCACCTTTAATATGACAGCTGACAGTGTCCTGCTCTTTTCATAGTCAATGACCCCGAAGCGGCTGCACAGGATACCGGCAGTTATAATGACAAACATCACGGCTATCTGGGTCAGGGTTGTACAGGCCAGCTCCATATCAGGTAACCTTATCCGGGTTCAGGATCAGATTGGGGTCAAAGGCCTTTTTAATCCGTTTCATCAGGCCAATTTGGGTGTCGCCCAGCTGTTCCTTCAGATATTCCTTCTTGGCATATCCTATGCCGTGTTCTCCCGATACCGCCCCTCCATATTCCCGGGCCCTGGCATACATCATCTCAAATCCCAGACTCAGTTTTTCCTTCCACGCATCCTCTGCCAGGTCATCCCTGCAAAGATACACATGAAGGTTTCCGTCGCCTGCATGGCCAAAGCTGGGAATCCGCAGCTTCAGTTCCCTGGCCACCTCATGGGTGTATTTGATGAAATCCGCCACCCGGTCCCTGGGCACCACCACATCGCACTCATCCATCTGGGTGGTGGAAGCCTTGATTGCTTCCAGGAAAGCCCCTCTGGCATTCCACACGCTCTGCTTTCTCTCCTCCGTATCCACGATAAACACGTCCACAGCCCCGTGGGCCAGACAGAGGTCGGCCACCTCCCGGTATTCCGCCCGCACCTGTTCCGCGTTCCTTCCGTCAAACGTGAGCAGGATATAGGCGTCATTCCTGGTATCCGGGAACCGTTTGCCCAGATATTCCTCCGCAAACAGGATGGTCTGGCGCTCCATGAACTCAATGGCCGTGGCCTGTATCTGGGCCTCCACAATCACGGGCACCATCTCAATGGCCTGCTCCATATCCGGAAACGGCACCAGGAGACTCACGGTCTTACCCGGAAGGGGAACCAGCTTAAGCACGGCCTGGGTGATGACGCCCAGCGTTCCCTCAGATCCAATCATCAGATTTAGCAGACTGTATCCGGAACTGTTCTTAACCGTCTTTCCGCCAAGCTCCACCACCTCGCCGGTGGGAAGCACCACGGTCAGCGCCCTCACGTAATCCCTTGTGACCCCGTATTTTACGGCCCGCATTCCGCCTGCATTGGTGCTGATGTTGCCGCCTATGGTCGCGGACTTCTCACCCGGATCCGGCGGGTAAAAAAGCCCGTTTTCCTCCACATACTGAGCCAGGTCCATTAAGAGCACGCCCGGCTCCACTGTCACAGTAAGATTCTTTCGGTCCAGCTCCAGGATATGGTTCATCTGCGTGGTCTCCAGCATGATGCCTCCGTGGATCGCCACGGCCGCCCCCACCAGCCCTGTGCCGGAGCCTCTGGTGACAACAGGAATCCCCTCCCTATTGGCATAGGCCATAATATCCGAAACCTCCCTGGAGGATAGTACCCTTACAAGGGCTTCGGGAGCACGCTCCACTCCCCCCAGCTCGTCATGGCTGTAATCCTCGCTTATGTGGGATCCGGTCAGGACCCGCTGGTCCTCTGTCACCTTTTTCAAATATGCGATATCCCTCTCGCCCAGTTTCCTGTATCCCATCACACACCCTCCTTAACCATCTTAAGCAGCCGGGGAAGTATCTCATACCAGTCCCCCACCAGGCCGATGTTGGCAATGTCAAAAATCGGAGCCTTCCTGTCCGTGTTAATGGCAATGATTCGGTCCGAGCCCCTCATCCCCGCCGCAAACTGTACGGAGCCGGATATACCTATGGTAATGATGAGCTTTGGCTTCACCGTCCTGCCGCTGAGCCCTATCTGCCGCCTGGCGTCAAACCAGCCGCACTCAATCAAAGGTCTGGTGCAGGCCACCTGGGCGTCCAGCGCAGCAGCCAGTTCCCTTATTAACTCCAAATCCGCCTGGCTTTTCACCCCCCTTCCAACAGCCACAATCACCTCTGCCTCCGATATATCAATCTCCCTTGGCTTATGTATGATTTCCTCCACCCTGATTCTCCGGTCAATCATGTCATCCGTTACCTCCATGGACCGGATGGTGCCTGCGGGCTTCTCTGTCACCGGGGGCGCGGAGAATATCTTATACCGGACCGTACAGAACTGGGGCCGGTTCCTGGGAGTCACAATCTGGGCCATGATATTTCCACCAAAGGCAGGACGTATCTGCACCAGATCCGTATTCTCCTTCATTTCCAGGACCGTGCAGTCCGCTGTCAGCCCTGTCCTGAACCGCGCCGCCACCCTGGGAGCCAGGGAGCGTCCCGCGTTGGTGGCCCCCACCAGGATAGACGACGGCCGGATTCTGGTTATGAAATCCGCAAATACATTGGCGTATGAGAGGACGGAGAAATGCTCCAGCTCCTTCCTGTCATATACAAAGACCCGGTCCACCCCGTATGCCAGCAGCTCCTCTGCCTTTGCTCCCACATTGTACCCCATGAACAGCGCATACACAGGATGGCCTGTGACGGCTGCCAGTTCCCTGGCCTTGCCGATCAGCTCCAGTGTCACCGGATGGATGTCCTTACCATTGTATTCCACATATACAGCCACTGCGCGCCATTCACTTTTATTAATTTCCGGTTCCTGTGACTCCACATATTCCACGGCCCCGCTTGGGCCTTTCTTCACACACAGCCTGCACATCCTGCAGCCGGATTCAATCTCCACCCTTCCATCCCTGCAGCTGATGGCACCAAAGGGACATATGTCAATGAGCTGGCGGATACCATCTTCATCCAGCCGTTCCTGGTGAATCTTCAGTTCAGCCATAATCCTCTCTCCTTTCCGTCCATACAACTATATAAACTTTGCTTCTCTCAGCACATGATACATCGTATCAGCAAGCACATCCGGGCTTCCATCGAACATTTCCCTGCATTCACGTTTCTCCGGCGGGAATATGCGCTCCACCTGTGTGGGCGAGCCGGACAGCCCATAATGGCTCTCATCCTGGTCCTCCAGGTCCGAAAGGGAAAACTCCCTCAGATATCCCTCCCGCAGTTCCTTCTCACGTTTATAGGAAGGAAGTCTTGGCGTATTCACATCCTTATCCATGGTAATCAGACATGGCAAATCCATGGCCTGTATCTGTTCATATCCATCCATATTCATGCGCACCCGTATCCAACCCGGCCCTGTCTCCCTGATTTCCAGGACATTGGATGCGTGGGGTATTCCCAGCCATTGGGCCACCTCGGGCCCAACCTGGGCCGTATCCCCGTCCGTGGTCTGTTTGCCGCAGAGAATCAGATCATAATCCCCCATTCTGCGTATGCCCTGGGCTAAGGTATAGCTGGTGGCCACCACGTCTGCGCCTGCAAATTTCCTGTCGCTGATCAGTCCCCCATGGTCGGCCCCCATACACATGCACTCCTTTAATGCCTCCTTTGCCTGTCCCGGCCCCATGGTGATGACATCCACGGTGCCCCCCTGCTGCTCTTTCATCCCAAGGGCAGACTCCATGGCATACAGATCATATGGATTCAGCTTTGACTGGGCTCCGTCCCGCTTCAGCACTCCGGTCACAGGGTCCACCTCCACATTGGCGGTATCCGGCACCTGCTTAACGCACACTATACATTTCATAAATCCCTCTCCTTAAAAAATCGGTGCATGTATCACCTGTTTCCAATACATGCACCGATATCATAAATGACCGTACCCTATTACATTTTCGTCAATTACTCCATGTCTGCAAGTAATTTCTCGATCTTTTTCTTATTGGCGTCATCCAGTTCGCCCAACGGCTTGCGGGGCAGACCTACATCCAGGCCCTGTGCCTGTAATGTGTACTTGCAGATTTCCTGCCAGTGGGGAACCCCGTTGACCTTATCATAGAAGAAATAATCAATGTATGGCTGGATATTGTTCTGGGCTGCGATGGCTGCATCCACATCTTTTGCGAAGCAGGCATCCTGGAGTCTGCGGCACTGTTTTGGAAGTACGGCCGGGAAGCCTGACAGCCAGCCGTCTGCTCCTGCCAAGAGACCTTCCATGGCTGCATAGTCATGTCCGTAGAATACAGTCAGGTCATCCTTGCAGTGGTACTTCAGTTCATGTACCCTGTTAGGGTCGCCGTGTGCCGCCTTGATGCACTGTATGGTACCGTCATCCACCAGCTCCTTGACCTCCTGCACGCTCAGCTCATAGCCGGCAAACCAGGGATTGTTGTAAACCATGATTTCGATATCCAGAGCTTCCCTCAAATCCCTGAAATGCTGCATGACTGCCTTCTTATGAGGATTCAGGTAGAATGGAAGGATAACCATGACACAGTCAGCACCGTGGTCCTGTGCGAACTTGCTCATCTTGATGGTATTCAGGGTATCGTATCTGCCTGTACCGCATACCAGAGGAACCTGACCGCCTAAGAAACCGGATACATGTTCGATGATTTCCCTCTGCTCCTCCATGTTCATGGCAATGTTCTCGCCAGTGCTTCCACAGATGGAAATAGACTGTGCGCCATTATCCAGCAGCCAGGTCAGGTACTTCTCCATACCCTTCTTGTTGTAAGTCTGGTCTGCATTCCAGATGGTCATGGATGCCGGGCAGATACCGTAAGGTTTCTTGATTGTGTCTTTCACTTTCATTGCTTTCTCCCTTTCCCCCAAGTTTCACTTGGAATAAAAAATTTTGTTTGTGTTAATATGTAATTTTAAATTAAAAATAAAAAATTAAATATTTTAAATTATTATTTTACCTGATTCTAAATTATCACATCCTTGGTGTAATGTCAACAAAAAAATTAAATATTTTTTATTTTCTTGTTCATCTTCCACAACAGCAGGATAAAGGCAGGAACACCCTTTATCCTCCCAGATAGGATTTTTTGATGGTATCACTTTTAGCCAGCTCCTCACTGGAGGCAGTAATTACCATACGCCCATTTTCCAACACATAACAGCGGCTGGATACTTCCAGGGCCATGAAGGCGTTCTGCTCCACAATCAGGATTGGCAGGTGTTTTTCCTTGTTGATTCTTAAAAATATATCAAATATATCATCCACAATCACGGGAGCCAGGCCCAGGGACGGTTCGTCGCACATCAGGAGCTTGGGATTCCCCATAAGCCCTCTGGCTATGGCTAACATCTGCTGCTCACCGCCGCTTAAGGATCCCGCCTTCTGGCGCCTTCTCTCCTTCAGGCGCGGAAACAAATCATACATTTCCTCGATTTTGGCACTCATTTCCTTCTTGGACCGTTTTATGCTGTAGCTTCCCATCTCAAGATTCTCCAGGACTGTCATGGTGGAGAATATTTCCCTACCCTCCGGAATCTGCACCACTCCGGTCCTGGTTATGCTGTGTGTGGGCAGATTGGTGATATCCTGCCCGTTAAACTCCACATTGCCCTTTTTTACCTTCACCCAGCCCACGATACAGTTCATGAGCGTGGTCTTCCCCGCGCCGTTTGAACCGATGATGGATATAATTTCGTCATCGCCTATTTCAAGGGAAATATCATGCAATGCGCAGACATCGCCGTAATAAGCGTCAATTCCATTGACTTTTAACATAAGAATCCCTCCGATTATCTGGAATCCTGCTCCACATACCGGCTTCCCAGGTATGCGCGGATAACCTCTTCATTGCTCTGTACTTCCTTTGGCGTGCCCTCCGCTATCATGCGCCCGAAGCTCAGCACGGTTATGTAGTCGCTGATTTTCATGACCACATCCATATTGTGCTCAATCATGAAAAACGAGTATCCGTCCTCATATGTCTTGTAGATGACATCCACCAGCTCGGCGCGCTCCGACGGGTTAAGGCCGGCCGCGGGCTCATCCAGAAGAATCAGTTTGGGGTCATTCATCATAGCCCGGCCAATCTCCGATATCTTCTGACGCCCATAGGGCAGATTTTTCATCAGAGATCCCCTCAGCTCATACATGCCGATGCGTTTAAGGACCTCCTCGGCCTTCTCCTTAAGCCTCTTTTCCTCGGCCCGTGAGCCCCGGATGTCAAAAATTCCACGCATCATTCCCATGGGAGCCTGCTGGTGTCCTCCCACCATCACATTCTCCAGCAGGGTCATGGTTGGGAATACCTTTATGTTCTGAAAGGTCCTTCCGATTCCCTGCCTGGCAATATCGTGGGTGGTCATGCCGGTAATGTCCTTTCCCCCAAATTCCACCTTGCCCGATGTCAGGGGCAGCACTCCTGTAATCAGGTTTACGGTGGTGGTCTTGCCTGCTCCGTTTGGTCCAATCAGGGCGTGTATGGTATGCTCCTTCATGTCGATGCTTACATTGTCAACCGCCACAAGGCCCTGGAATTTTTTTTGTGATTCCTGTCACTTTCAACAGACTTTCCATTCTCTTATTCACCGCCTTCTGCATAGCTCTTTCCGCTGATTCTCTGATACGTCTTCATGAACAGGCCTGTTACCGCGCTCACCCAGCCGTCCGGGAAGAATATGGCCCCCAGCAGGATGATGGAACAGAATACGATTTGATAGTAGTTGCCCAGGAAACGAAGCATTTCCGGAAGGATGGTGACAATGGCGGAACCAAAGATAGTCCCCACCACGGACCCCAGTCCTCCCACCATCAGCATAACCACGTAGTTGGTGGACAAATCCAGATTGAAGGTGGATGGATTTATATAGCCCATATAGTGGGCATACATGGCTCCCGCCACAGTACCGAATATAGATGCCACGGTAAATGCCTTGATCTTGCAGGATGCAATGTCCACACCGCTCATCTCCACCGCCTCCACATTATCCCGCAGGGATTTGAAAATCCTTCCCCACTTGGAATAGGCAATGCGCCAGGCAATAAAAAAAGCAATGGCGGTAAATACCAGAAACAGGTAATACATTTCCTTCTGGCTCTGTATCTGGTAGCTTCCGATGTTGTAGGGCCTGATATTGCGGATGCCCTGGGTGCCTCCCGTAAATTTGGGCGTATTGGAAATCAGCAGGCGCACCACCTCCCCGAATCCAATGGTGGTCAGGGACAGATATAC
>JAJQEA010000270.1 GCA_021201905.1 Clostridia bacterium | reverse complement strand
GACATCTACGGTCCAAAGAAGCTGGCAGATGAGAGAAAGGCCACCCGCAATCCGAAGCTGAGGGCGGCCACCAACACATCCGATAATGTGGAGGCCAATATCACCAACTTCCATCTGGAAGGGGAGCCTTCCGGCCACCTGCTGGATTTTTGCGAGAAAACCGGTATTTCCATGACCTGCCTTCTCTTAATGGGACTTCGGACCTATCTGCAGAAGGAAAATGACCAGGACGACGTTTCCATCACCACCACCATTTCCAGGCGGGCCACCCTGTCGGAGAAGCGCTGCGGCGGAAGCAGGATTCATTGTTTCCCCTTCAGGACCATTGTTCCTAAGGAGGACACCTTCATGGAGGGCCTTTTCAAAATAAGGGACGCCCAGAACCAGTATTTCCGCCATGCGGGTTACAGCCCGTCGGAGTATTTCAACTACAGGCATGATTACTATAAGCTTAAGGACGGGCAGACATATGAGCCCTTAAGCCTTGCCTATCAGCCCCTGGCCATGAAGTACGACGGCCCTGGCCTGGACAAGCTGGGCGACATCAAGTATAAGACTGCCCGCTATTCCAACGGCGTGGCCGCCCACACCCTGTACCTGACCGTGAGCCACAGGGCAGAGGACAACGGCCTGGATTTTGGGTTTGAGTATCAGACCGGCGTGGTGACGCCGGAGAAGCTGGAGTATATTTATTACTACCTGTGCAGAATTATATTCCGGGGCGTGGAAGACCCGGAGCGCACGGTGGGAGAAATCATAGAGATGGTATAAAAAAGGAGGATTACAAGGATATGTTTGAGGAATTAAAGGAAATCATCTGTGAGTATGTGGATGTGGCGCCGGAGACCATTGAGGAGAATTCCAGGTTTATTGAGGACCTGGGCTTCAATTCCTATGACTTCATGAGCATGGTAGGGGAGATTGAGGAGAAATTCGATGTGGAGGTAGAGGAACGGGAAGTGGTCAATGTAAAGACCGTAAAGGATGCAGTGGATTATATCCAGTCCCTGCAGGCAGAGTAGGCCGAAACGGCAGGAGGAAGATATGGCAGCAGAGACATTAAGGGATGTAATACAGCACGGCGCAGAGGCTTATGGAGAACAGACCGCATTCCGGTACAAGGTAAAGAAGGAAATCGTTGATAAATCATACAATGAGGTGAACCAGGATTCCATGGCCGTAAGCCGCGCCGTGGAGGCCCTTGGGATGAAGGGGAAGCATATCGCAGTCATAGGCACCACCAGCTACCAGTGGATTACCGCCTATTTTGGAATTGTGAACAGCGGAAGTGCGGCAGTACCCATCGACGCGCAGCTTCCGGCAGAAGCCATCTGGGAGCTCTTAAACAGGGCGGATGTGGAAATGCTGGTGTACGATGAACTGCGCTCTGACGTGGCAGGCGCTGTCCGTGAGAAATGTCCCGGCATCAGGCACGTGGTATCCATGCAGGCCCAGGAGACAACGGGGGATGTGCTCTCATTGTCCTGTCTGATAGCTGAAAATGCCGGTACATATGAGACAGAGCTGTCCGGCAGCCAGCTCTGCACCATACTCTTTACCTCAGGCACCACCGGAAAGAGCAAGGGAGTCATGCTGAGCCACAGGAACCTGACGGACAATGCGGTCTGTCTGGACATGAAGATACCTGTGGGAACCGTGTCCATGGCCCTGCTTCCCATCAACCATGTGTACTGCCTGACCATGGACATCATAAAAGGGCTTTATATAGGAATGATTATCTGCATCAATGATTCCATTATGCATGTACAGCGCAATATGAAGCTGTTCAAGCCGGAGATCGTGCTGCTGGTGCCCCTTGTCATTGAGTCCATCTACGGAAAGTTAAAGGATGCCGGAAGCCTGATCCCCAAGAAAATGGTGGCAAAGGCCGCTTTTGGGGGCAACCTGCGAATCATATGCAGCGGCGGAGCCTACCTGGACCCGGACTACGTAGACCGTTTCAAAGAATACGGCATCACCATCCTTCAGGGCTACGGTATGACGGAGTGCTCTCCGGTTATCAGCACCAACCTGGAATGGGAGAACAAGAAGGGGTCCGTGGGAAAGCTTCTTCCCAACTGTGAGGCCAAGGTGGTGGATGAGGAGATCTGGGTAAGGGGCTCCAGCGTCATGCAGGGGTATTACAAGATGCCTGAGCAGACGGCCGAGACCCTGGAGGACGGATGGCTTAAGACCGGAGACTTGGGGTATGTGGATGAGGACAATTTTGTCTATATCACAGGCCGCCGCAAGAATCTGATTATCCTGGCCAACGGCGAGAATGTGTCACCGGAGGAGCTGGAGAATGAGATGAGCCGCTGGGAACTGGTGAAGGAAATACTGGTGCGGGAAAAAGATAAAATAATAGAGGCGGAGGTATTCCCGGATTACGAGTACGCAAAGAAAAAGCGTATTAAGGATATCCGGGGGGAGCTTCAGAAATTGATTGACGGGTTTAATAAGGATATGCCGGTCTATAAGCGGATCTATAGCCTGATTGTCAGGGAGACGGAGTTTGAGAAGACGCCGTCAAAGAAGATTAAAAGATTTTAGAATGTGTTGTAAATCATCCAGGTAACGGCTATAATTTTATATAAGAAAGCAGGAAAGGCTGGATGTTACAATGAAAAAACTGCCTATTGGGAATGATGAATTCAGGGAACTGCGGGAGCAGGACTACTATTATGTGGATAAGACCATGATAATAAAGGATTTCCTTGACAGTGGCGATAAAGTTACACTAATCGCAAGGCCCCGGAGATTTGGCAAGACATTGAACATGACAATGATGCGGGAATTTTTTGACGTGAATGCAGACAGCAACGCTATTTTCCAGGGGCTTGATATTATGGATACCGTTTATGCGTCCCAGTTGAACAGCCGTCCGGTCATTTTTTGTCCTTCAGGAATTGTAAGGGAAAAAATATGGATTTCCTGACATATCAGATCCGCGCGGAACTGGCCCGTGAATTTAACCGTTTTGCGGAATTGTTTGATCTGGACAGCACAGAGCAGAAAAAGCCATATTCTGTGCGTCAGTTTGAGCAGATGCTGGAAATGCTGGAGAACCGTGATTTACCAGCTATGTATATGACAACTGCACTTGCGGATTTGACACGGATGATTCACGAATATTATGGAATTCCTCCATTATTGATGATTGATGAGTATGACCAGCCAATCATCAGCAGCTATGAGCACGGATATCATGACGATATGGGAGATTTTTTCTCAGCATTTTATGGGGCTGGACTAAAGGGCAATCCTGATTTAGGGCAGGCCATTTTGGCGGGTATACAGAGGGTTGCGAAGGAGAGTATATTCTCACAGCTGAATAATCCTAAGATATACACGGTCATGAATGAACGGTATTCAAGGTATTTCGGACTCACCAGTGAAGAGACAGACAGGCTTCTAAGGTATTATGGGAAGCATCTGGATGATGGCGTCAGACAGATGTATGATGGGTATCGGTTTGGAAACGACGAGATATATAATCCATGGTCCATACTAAATTATGCGGACAGTGGATTTCTGGACCATTATTGGGTTAATACATCTTCCAATTATCTAGTGCGGCAGGCATTGGAAAAAGCCAGCAGAAGTTTTTGGGAGGACTTTGATGTATTAGCCGCAGGAGGTTCTTCCTGTGTATGGCTTAATTTGGATACTTCCTACACGGAACGTGAGAGCAATTACAGTCTGTGGGGACTGCTTGTCAATTCAGGCTATGTGACAGTGGAGAAACGCATTGACGCTAATTCGGCGGTTATCCGTATCCCTAATAATGAGGTGATGTCGGAATTTTTAGTGTTGGTAACGGAAATTGCCGGCATTGAAGGTCAGGGCCTGCAGGAGATGTTTCAGGCACTGATTCATAAGGATATTAAAAAGAGAAGTATTGTGCGTGGGAATTGCCCATGATAAAAAGAGGTGTACTGCGGCATACAAAATTCTTTCACTATAAAAACACGCTGCCATGCGCTACAAGCGGATTAGAGGAAACCAGAAATAGATTCTGTTTCCCCTAACCGCTTTTTTGATGCCTGGAAAGGTAAAAAAATTACTATAAAAAGTCAAAGATGTCCATTTTAAAAACCATTTCCCGCCCTGTCCGGCAGCGGGAAGGGAAATCCGGGCAGAAATCAGTCAAAAACATACGGTTTTCCATCAATTTATTTTATTCAACCCGGAGGTGAAAAAAGATATAATCTAAAACGTGTTCAGATGGAGGGATGAAATGGACCAGGAATTTTTTTTGCCGGCTGCTCTCCTCCCAGGGAGTATCGGGCAGGGAGACACATATCCAGAAAACAGCGGCGGCTTATATGGAAGGCTTTGCGGATGAGGTAAGGCGTGAGGTAAACGGCAATGTGACCGGCATACTGAATCCGGACAGCGGCTTTAAGATTCTGCTGGCAGGCCATATAGATGAAATCGGGCTTATGGTCACGGACCATACGCAGGAGGGTTTCCTGCGGGCAGCCAGGGTGGGGGGAATCACCCCCAGGATGTATCTGGGACAGAAGGTGCGGATTGACACAGGAAAGGAACTGATATACGGGGCAGTGGCTAGTTCCGGTGAATTACAGAAAAAGGCAGAACTGTCCGATACCGACCTTGTTATCGACATAGGGGCCGGGAGCCGTGAGGAGGCCAGAACACATGTGCCTGTGGGATCCGGCGTGGTGTTTGATACGGACTGGAGGCCCCTTTTGGGGGAATGCATCACCTCCAGGGCCCTGGATGACCGCTCCGGCGCATTTATTGTCATGGAAGCCTTAAGGCGGGCCAGGGAAAAGAAGTGCAGGAATGGAGTTTATGCCGTGACAACGGTGGGAGAGGAAACAGGCTTTAGCGGCGGCGCCTGGGCCGGGGCCGGTATCAGGCCGGACATGGCCATTGCGGTGGATGTGACCTTTGCCAGCGACGGACCGGGCGGGGATGACGGGGTCTGCGGCAGGGTGGCCCTGGGAGGCGGCCCCGGAATCTGTGTGGGGATTATGGGCCATCCGGTGATGAACCGGATTCTGGAACAGGCAGCCGGGCGGCTGGGCATCTGTACGCAGCCGGTCATAACGCCGGGAAGAACCCTCACGGATACAGACGCCATACATATCAGCGGACACGGCGTGCCCGCGACACTGGTGAACCTGCCTCTGCGGTATATGCACACTCCGGCTGAGGTGTGTTCCCTGAAGGATGTCAGGGACTGTATTGAATTAATCAGCGAGTTTGTATGCATGGTGGACGCACAGACGGATTTGCGGCCATTCTAGAGCTTTATCCAGCCAGAAAAAAAGGTAACAACATTCCGGAAAACTGGAATGCAGAATAGAAAGGGGAATTATCATGAGAAAAAGACCATTAGCTTTATTGACAGCAGCGGCGCTGGCGGCAGGTACGCTGGCAGGATGCGGTTCACCTGCTTCCGCGCCAACAGAGGCAGCGCCAAAGACAGAGGCTTCCGGTGAGGAATCCTCCCAGGCGGTAGAGGGAAAGACAGAGGCCGCGGGCCAGGCTGGCGGCGCAGACCGTGTGGACGTGTCCGGGGCCACCGGGGAAATCAATGTGTGGACCAACTTAAGCCAGAGTGAGATGAACTTCTACGTGGAAGAATTCAATAAGCGGGTTCCCGGTGTAAAGGTGACAGTCACTGTCATGCCGGGCAACGAGTACCGCACAAAGCTCCAGAATGCATTCCGCACAGGCACCAATGCGCCTGATGTGGCCACCTTTGAAATCTCGGACTTTGGCATGTACAAGAACACCGACCTGCTGGAAAACCTGAGTACTGAGAGCTACGACGCGGAGGCCCTTTCCAAGGATATGATTCCCTATGTGGACGAGCTTTCAAGGGATGCCGGCGGCAATTTAAGAGGACTGTCCTACCAGGCCACCCCAGGCGGTTTCTGGTACAAAAAGGCCCTGGCAAGGGAATATCTGGGAACAGATAATCCGGAAGAATTACATGAGATGTTAAAGGACTGGGATTCCATCATCGAGGCGGGCAAGCAGGTGTATGAGAAATCCGGCGGCAAAATAGGGCTGTTGGACGACATTGAGACCGTAGAGCAGATTTACTGCTCCTACAAAGGCGCTCCCTGGGTGGATGAGAACAACCATATCATCTCCGATGATTTCCTGATGGAACAGCTTAACCTGATGCAGCGCGTGGTTGACAACAACGTGGATGCCAGGGCGGACCAGTGGTCGGCAGGCTGGACCTCAGGCATGTATTCCCAGGATATGTTTATCCTGATCGGACTTCCAAGCTGGGCCCTTAACTTCTGTATCAAGCCCGGAATCCCGGAGGGAGAGATGGAGAAGGCTGCGGATACATGGGGCTATATGGAGGCTCCCGCGCCTTACCAGAACGGAGGAACCTGGTACGGCATTTACTCCGGTTCAAAGAACAAGGAAGCTGCCTACGCCTGGGTAAAGACCATGACAGCTGACAAGGATTACCTGGTCAACGGCCTGGCCGGCCAGTTAGGCGATTTCCCGGCTTATATACCGGCTATCGAGCAGTGTATTGAAGAAGGACATACGGACATTGTCACAGGCGACCAGCAGTATTTCCAGAGCTTCTACGACACGGCAATGAACGTCAAGGCGGACCCCATGACCAAGTACGACCGTCAGGCATGGACCAGCATGACTGCCCAGATGGATTTACTGGCAGGCGGCGGAGCCACTCCGGAGGAGGCATGCCAGGGATTCAAGGAAGATATGCAGCGCATTTATCCTGAGATTATAATTGACTAGTGTGCTGGCACAATGACTTCTGGTAAAACTCCGCAGGATATTTTTCTGAGAGTGCAGGTCAAAAAACGGAGGCGTAGCGGGCTACGCTGAGTATTTTTGACCTGTGCTCTCGGGAAAATAGACAAGGAGGTTTGCCTGAATGTCATCGTGTCAGTGCACTAGATTCAATCAGGCTCCAGAACATGCCAGATTTGTAAATGACCAGAGGATGCAGGGTGTGAGATAATTCATATCCTGCATCTGTTTCACGGAAGAAGGGACAGGGCTCTGAAGAAGCCTTTGGCCCGCCTTCAGATGGGAGGATTTTATGACGGAGAAGGGAAAGAGCATACAGCTCTCAAAAAGGAGAAGCCTGGATAAGAGCAATCGGGGATTGCTTTTTATCCTGCCATATTTTATTATATTTTTATGTTTTACACTGTACCCCATACTGTACACGTTCAAACTCAGCTTTCACAGCTGGGACGGCCTGGGGGCCCCGGTCTTTACCGGCCTGGCAAACTACAGGCGTCTTTTAAATGACGCGGTGTTTTTCAAATCCATTTTCAATACAGTGTTCATCGCCCTGCTGGCCATGGCGCCCCAGATGATATTCGGCCTGATTCTGGCTTTTCTGCTGAATCAGCACCGGTTCAGGGGCAGGAACCTGTTCAAGACCATTTTTTATTTTCCGAATCTCGTAACCGCCGTATCCCTGGGCGTCCTGTTCAGCCTCCTGTTTGACTTTAAGGCGGGAAGCGTGAACAAGCTTCTGATGGCCTTACATATCATAGCGGAGCCGGTCAACTGGAAGATGAACGGGCTGTTTACCCAGCTGATCGTGGCCTTTGTGCTGTTCTGGCAGTATTTTGGGTATTACACCATTATATTTACAGCGGGAATCAAGGGCATACCCTACGATATCATGGAGGCAGCCGAGGTGGACGGAGTCAATAAGTTCCAGACCTTTTTCCACATTGTACTGCCCCAGCTGTGCAATATCATGACATATGCCTTTGTCACGTCCATCATAGGC
>JAJQEA010000069.1:481-7812 GCA_021201905.1 Clostridia bacterium | reverse complement strand
GGGAGGCAGCATATCAGCGGACACGGAAATCGTTGACTGGAGAAGGACCAGGGTAAGCATGGCAGTCCCCTTTAACTCAAAGGCCCTGTATACAAAATATGTCACTAAAAACAATGCAATCCGCTGGCAGAAGGTGAGAAACAGCACCCCCAGCAGCACATGCTTGTGCTGGCGTAGGAAGGCAGCCGTATCATTATAGTGTTCCATGGTAAGGAGCAGGCGCTCTGTCCTGGAGGTTTTCTTTTTAAGGAACCGGAAATGTTCCAGCAGTCCCAGAAGCCGCATTACCATGTCCCTGGCAAGGGAGGTGTGGAACGCCAGAATCAGCATGGCGGCGCAGAACACCACATTAAGTCCCAGCCCCAGATAGTAGACAGGCATGACCTCGTACAGGTAACGGTTTAAAAAGCCCTGGCCGAATATGGCCAGCAGACAGCCAATCACCACCAGCACGGATTTGTATGTAATGGTTACCACCATAAGCACCACCGTGGCCACAGGCACCGGTATCATGTTCTTCCTCATATAGTAGACCTGGGCCGGCTGTCCTCCTCCTGCCGAAGGCGTGATGCAGCTGAAAAAGAACCCCACGGAGGAATACAGAAAGCAGGTCCTTCTCTTTGTCTTTATGCCCAGGGTGCCGAACAGATAGTGCAGGACGGCAGACTCCGTCCATATGAAAAAGATAACGCAGCCAACCCCCATAAGCAGATATACGGGAGATGCCTCGGATATGGTGTCCGCTATATCGCTTAAATCCTTGCCTGAAAATACACTGTAAATGGTAAGAACAAATACTGTAAGAAGGAATATCCCATTGAGCAGATTCTTCTTTTTATCAGACATGTTTTGCCCCCTCTCCCCCAGGATTCCCGGTCCGAAAACAGAAATATAACAAAAAAATCCCGTCAGGCAAAACGCCTACGGGACCAAGATTTAACAAACTGGGCTACAAGGATTCGAACCTTGAAATGACGGAGTCAGAGTCCGTTGCCTTACCGTTTGGCGATAGCCCATCAACACAATAAAATATATTATATAATATAGTCAGCATTTCGTCAAGTACTTTTTTCATTTTTTATCCTATTTTTCTGTGCAATTCTTCAGTGCCCCATTGTCTCACCGTGAACATCGGAGCAGTTCCTGAAGCTTTTTCATGGATCGGTTATACTTGGACAGTACCGTGGCTAACGGCATCTGGAGCGCCTCCGCCACTTCCCGGTGCTTCATGCCCGCGGCCGCGTGAAGGAGCACAATCTGACGCTCCTCGCGGCTGATTCGGCCCAGGGCGTCAAGCAGCACCTTGCGGTCCGCAGCCTGCTCCAGGGGGCGCAGTACTCCCCCTCCTCCTTCTCAGCCAGGTCCTCCAGAGCCACGTCCGCCTTCATCTTCTGCTCCCTGAACCGCATATAGCAAAGATTTCTGGCTATGGTGAACACCCATGCCAGAGGCTTGCCCTGGGGTACATAGGAACCGGCCTTGGTCCATACGGTAAGGTAGGTGTCCTGCATCACGTCCTCGGCCTCCTGCGGATTCCTGGTTAAGGACAGGATAAAGCTGTACACAGGCCTGGCCGTGTCCTGGTAAAAGAGGTGGAACGCCTCCATATCCCCATCTCCCATGGCCTCTATCATCTCTTCCTGCGTCATCCAGCGTCCCCCTTCCAGGACCAGCCCGGCACCCATATCAAGCTTGCTCCCGGCTTTCAGAGATAAAGCTGTTTTCCATGGTTATGATGCAGCAGCAGCGCCTGTCTTTTTTCGCCACGTCCTCAGTGATCCTTGCTTTCAGTTTACCCAGAACCGATGGCTTATATTCCCTGGAAACCACCAAATCAAAAATCAGGTTGATGCGCTCCACGCCGTCCACCATCCTGAAGTCGTGAAACGTGAGCCTGCTGTCTATGCCGTCCAGGACAGATGCCACTAACTCCTTAAACTCCACCACCCTCTCGTCGTGGGTCTCCACCGGATCCATGTGGATGACCAGCAGTATTCCCATCCGCCTCATGGCCTCCCGCTCAATGCGGTCAATGATTTCATGCGTGCGCTCCACATCGCAGTCATTTGGCACCTCAGCATGTATGGAGGCAATGCTTCGGGAAGGACCGTAATTATGTACAATCAAATCATGACTGCCCACAATCCCGTCAAAGCTCTCCACAAAGCTTGATATTTTGCCGTAAATCTCAGGGTCAATGGCTTCCCCGATGAGAGGCGCCAGGGTATCCTTGGCTATGTTCACGCCTGCAATCATGACCACCACAGACACGATAAGCCCCACGATACCGTCCACATTCAGTCCCAGCGCCCCGTAGATTCCGATGGAGCATATGGTGGCCGAGGTGGTGGCCACATCGCCCAGAGCGTCTGCCGAGGTGGCCAGCATTACTTTGGAATTAATACGCTTTCCCAGCTTTTTATTAAAACAGGAAAGCCACAGCTTGATGCCCACAGACAATAGCAGTATGAGTATGGATATCCACCGGAAGCTCATATCCTCGGGATGCAGAACCTTGCCAAAGGAAGTCTTGAACAGGGAAAAGCCCACCTGTATGACCAGAAAGGCCACGATGAAGGCCGCAATATATTCTATCCTGCCGTGACCAAAGGGATGGTCGTCATCCGCTGGCTTTTCCGCCATCTTGACTCCCACGAAGCCGATAATGGATGAGGCCGCGTCCGACAGATTATTGAACGCATCTGCCATAACAGATATACTGTGCACCAGGATGCCGATACAGAGCTTGGATACAAAAAGAAGCAGATTACAGCCGATTCCCACCATGCTGGTCAGGGTCCCATAAGCCGTCCTTACCTGTACCTCCTCCACATTGTCATAATTTTTCACAAATCTTTTCACTAAAAATTCAGTCATATCCACTCACCATACTCCACATGTTCCAGGAATAACCCCTCAGGCGGAGCGGTAAAGCCAGCCACTGATCGATCCCTGGCCTCCAGGATGCGGCCCATTTCCTCCGGCTTTCTCCTGCCCAATCCCACCTCCATGAGGGTGCCTGATAAAATCCGTACCATCTGCTGCAAAAAACCATTGCCTGTGAAGGATATATGGATTCTGCTTCCCATCTGTTCAAAGCAGATGGATTCAATGGTGCGGATTGTTGATTTCTTCATTTTCTTATTGCCGCAGAAGCTTTTATAATCATGGGTTCCCGTGAGGATTGATGCCGCCTGTTCCATTTTTCCCACATCCAGCTTCTGCCCTAAGCCATAGTAATAATGGCGCTCAAACACACTCTTTTTGGGAGCTGTCTCTATCTGGTAGCGGTATGTTTTTTTCACTGCGTTCAAACGGCTGTGAAACCGTTCCGGCATCACACACGCCCTTGTAACGGCAATATCCTCCGGCAGGTACCGGTTCATATAATCCAGAATCTCATCCGGCTCCATCCTTTTCACCAGATGGAAGTTAGCCACCTGGCCTTCTGCGTGGACACCTGCATCTGTCCGGCCTGAACCGTGGACCTCCACCGGTCCGCCTTCCAGCTTTTCCAAAACCGCCTCCAGCTTTCCCTGGATGGTCCTGTCCGTATTTCCCTGCTTCTGCCATCCGTCGTATCTGGTGCCGTCATAGGACAGCCACACTCCTATATTCATGCTCCGCCTCCCCGCCTTACCTGTCCCTTTTTCCCCAGGCAGCACACCACTCCCGCGGTAATCGCCATTCCCACAACTGCCCCGCTTATATCCAGCCACACATCGCTTATCTGTCCGGACCGTCCCGCTACAAAGAGCTGGATGGTCTCATCCACAAAGGGAACCATAAAAATCAGCATCAGCCCGTCCCTGTTAAAAATCCTGTTTCTTTCTAATCCCCCATACGCCCTGGCCGTCAGTCCTCCCAGCACCGCATACTCCGCAAAATGGGCTGTTTTCCTGATAATGTGCTCTGTCAGCCACAGATACTCCCAGCCCAGGGATTCCATGGCTGCCCGGACCTTCTCCAGAAGAAAGCCGCTTTCCTGGGAAGAGATGGAGGCCGGTGTCAGGGAATTGCCGTATATAAAGCATACATAGACCAGTATCACCACATGCCACCGGTTCAATGCGGGCCTGTTTCTGTTCTCTGGCATTTACTGTTTCCCTTCTGCCAAAAGGACGCCGCTTTCCCTGACAGCCCTTATGGCCTTGTTGAGCATTTCCTCATCCTGGACCAGTGCCAGGCGCACATATCCTTCGCCGGAGGGACCAAACGCGCTGCCGGGGGTAACCATGACTCCGGCCCGCTCTACCAGTTCCATGACAAAGGCCTCCGAGGTGGCATAATGCTCCGGAATGGCGGCCCACACAAACATGGTGGCCTCCGGCCGGTCCATCTTCCACCCTATGGATGTAAACCCGTCGCACATAATATTCCTGCGGGTCTCATATGCCTGTCTTGTGGCCTGCACACAGGACTGGTCCCCTGTAATTGCCGCAATGGCGGCAGCCTGCACAGGCAGGAACATGCCGTAATCCATGTTGGATTTCAGCAGCTTCAGACGCGATACCACCTGGGAATTGCCCAGGCAGAATCCGATTCTGGCTCCGGCCAGTCCGTATGTCTTGGACAGGGAATTAAATTCCACGCCTATTTCCCTTGCCCCTGGAAACCGCAGGAAGCTACCGCATTCCCTTCCGTCGAACACCAGATCGCTGTAGGCATTGTCGTGGAGCACAATGATATCATATTTCCTGGCAAAGGCTATGAGTTCCTCATAAAATGAATCCGGCGCCATGGCTGTGGTTGGATTATTGGGATAGGACACCACCATAAGCTTGGCCTTCCTGGCCACATCCTCAGGTATCTCGTCCAGACGGATGATATACCCGTTTTCCTTTCTCTGGGGCATGTAGTGAAGTCTGGCGCCCGCAATCTGCGGACCGTCGCCAAATACAGGATAACATGGGTCTGGCACAAGCACCACGTCACCTTCGTCCACAATGGACAGCGCGATATGGGCCAGTCCCTCCTGGGAGCCCAGCAGGGAACATATCTCTGTCTCAGGGTCCAGCTCCACCCCATACCGGGTTCTGTACCATCCGCTGACTGCCTCCAGCAGTTCCCTTCTGTCGCTGATGGCATACACATAATTAGAGGGCTCTGCCGCTGCCCTGCACAATGCCTCCATGATGTGGGGCGCAGGCGGTATGTTGGGAGCTCCTATGCTGAGATCGATGATCTCCTCTCCCTTTGCAGTCTTTTCCTTTTTAATTTCAGCCAGCTTTGAGAAGATTCCCTCTCCAAACCGGTCCATCCTTTTTGCAAATTCCATATGACTCATCCTTCCTCTCTGTATATATGCAGGTGTATCTTTCTGGCAGTCCATATCCTGCTCCCAACTGCCGGCCACCAACTTCCTAAAAACCCAGCAGACAGGCAATGATTGGCAAAAATACAGCCGGCAGCAGGTTTCCTATCTTTATCTTGCTTCCAAGGACCAGATTCAGGCCCAGGCCAAATATCAGGATGGATCCAATGCAGGATACCCTGGTAATCATTATATCAGTGAGAAATGGCCTCACCAGCCCTGCCAGCAGGGTAATGCTGCCCTGATAGATGGCTACGGGGACAATGAAAAAGGCTGTCCCTATGCCAAGGGCCGCCGTGAACACGATGGACAGCACCCCGTCCATCACTGCTTTGGCAAACAGTGTATTATAATTATGGCTCAGCCCATCCTCCAGGGAACCCACAATGGCCATGGCTCCCACACAGAACAGCAGGGAACTGCTGACAAATGCCTCCACAAAGGTCCCCGATACCTGGCCTGCCGGAATCCTGGATTTACACCACTCCCCCAGCTGCTGCAGCTTATACTCAATATTAATCCATTCGCCCAGGGCAGCCCCCACTACCATGCAGACCACGCTGACCAGCGTATCCCTTGTCTCGAAACTGCCTCCGTTTATAATCATCAGCCCTTTGAGGGCGCCTGTAATGCCTACAAACACCACGCACAGCCCCACTGCGCTGGAAATCGTATCCTGCAGCCGTTTGGGAAGCCCGCCTTTCAACAAAAGCCCTACCCCGCATCCGGCCAGTATGCCCGCCACGTTCACAATCGTACCGAATCCCGCCATATCGCTTATCCTGCCTGTTCCTTGTTCATTTCGCCTAATATATATAAATGTTCCAGTCCGCTGTAATCAGGGATTCCATGCCGCTCTACATAAGCATGGCTTTCACCTGATCCCCTGCCTTTAGCCCGCCGCTTCCTGCCGGTATATCTACCAGGCAGTTACAACCAGCCATGCTGGACAGCATACCCGAAGAATGGCGTCCCTCAGGCAGCCATACCTTTCCGTCCTCTATCTTCCCCCTCACCAGACGCCTGGTGGGAGAAGCCTTGGGAAATGGGCTTTCCAGGATTCCAAGGAGAATCTCCGGTTTCCACTGCGTTCTTCCGCGCATCCGCTCCAGGACCGGCCGCACCAGTACCTCAAAGGTGGCTGCCGCCGCAAAGGGATTCCCGGACAGGCAGAATACAGGCTTGTCCTCCACTGTCATTGCCAGCATGGGGGACCCGGGCTTTACGTTGATTCCGTGAAGCAACACATCCGCCCCAAGAACTTCTGCCACATAGGGCATACAGTCCCGTACCCCCACTGATACGCCGCCGCTGGTAATCAGGGCTTCACATTCCGCCAACCGCGTTCTGATTTCCTGCGCCAGCCGCGGGGTATCATCTCCACCCCGTCCCAAAAGCAGTGGCTTCATACCCAGCTCCCTTATTCTGGCTGCAAGAAGAGGCCCGTTGCTGTCATAAATTTTTCCCGGCTCCAGGGGAGTTCCCACAGGCACCAGCTCATCTCCCGTGGCCATGATACCCACCACAGGCACGCGATATACCGGTATGGACTCAATTCCCTGGCTTGAGAGGATGCCTATGTGGGAGGAACGTATCTCTGTTCCCTTTTCCATAAGCAGGGCACCCCTGCACGTATCCTCACCCTTTTTACAAACATTTCCATAAGCTGTGACAGATTGGTATATCTCAACCGATTCACTTCCCTCGTCAGTCCGCTCCTGTATGATAACGCCGTCCGCTCCCTCCGGTATGGGGGCGCCTGTCATAATTCTAGCTGCCTCCCCCGGCCCTATCTTCAATTCAGGATACATACCGGCGCAGATATGCTCGATTACCTTCAGCCTTACAGGATTCGTCTGCGATGCTCCTTCCGTATCCTGGCTTCTGACCGCGTAACCATCCAGCGGTGACCGCGGAAAAAAAAAGGGGGGGGGGGGGGGGGGAGGCGCGCATATATTTGTGCGGGGCCCCGTCTACCCAAGCGCTCTGTTGCCGATATAGGTGCCGTGTCTGCGTG
>JAJQEA010000069.1:0-471 GCA_021201905.1 Clostridia bacterium | reverse complement strand
AACCATCCAGCGGTGCCCGCGTAAAAAACACGGGGGGGGGCTGGGCCATGACTGCATATATATGTTCGGCGCACACTCTTCCCAATGCCTCTGTTACCCATATAGTTTCCGTCTCTTCTTTCATCTGAATCTTACTGAGGCGCTCCTGGGCCTCCTCCAGCATGATTGGATTCCTCTTTCTCATCTGCTACCTCTCCCATGGCAAATTATAAGCAAAAAAGCCGGGAAACCCTGATAAATCAAGGCCCAGCCAATAGAGTAACACAATAAAACAAAAAAGCGCGAGACGGGATTCGAACCCGCGGCCCCCACCTTGGCAAGGTGGTGCTCCACCCCTGAGCCACTCGCGCATTTAGTACATATACACTTATAATCATGATACGTACCCTCAAAACCACATATTGAATTCCGATTACTTCTCAAACCTTTTCCCTTAACCTTTTGGATAAGCCCTCGACCGATTAGTATTAG
>JAJQEA010000377.1:4674-7837 GCA_021201905.1 Clostridia bacterium | reverse complement strand
ATATTCACCAGCACCTGCCTGATGCGCCTGGCGTCCCCCATGACCCTGGGTTCAAAGGTCTGGTCAATCTCCACCTTAAACTCCTGGCGGCAGCTTTCCGTGGATATCCGGACCATCTCCGCTGCTTCCCCGGCTAAAGCCCGCAGATCCAGAGGGCTCTCAGACAGCTCCATGACACCGCTTTCAATCTTGCTCACATCCAGGATTTCGTTAATCAGTCCCAGAAGATGGGCTCCCGAGGAAGCGATTTTGTTCAGGTAATCCCTCTGCTTTTCCTCATCCCCCATGTGCAGCTGCGCCAGCTCGGTCATACCTATGATGGCATTCATAGGCGTGCGGATATCATGGCTCATGCGGGAAAGGAAATCACTCTTTGCCTGATTGGCCTTCTCCGCCTTCTTGAGGGCATCCTCCAGCAGAAGCTTGGCCTGGCGTTCCTTTTCCAGCGTTTCCTGCTGTATCCTGCGCTCTTCGTCAATATTCCTGGACAGGGTGATCTCAATCAGATCATGGGTATAAGGACTCTCCACCTTCACCACCTGGGTGAAATTCCAGTGATAGATTCCATCCCCGCCCATGTGGGGAACCTCCATGGACAGGATGGGATCACCGCGCTGAAAGGTCTCTGTCAGCGCCTTCCTGGTGAACTTGCGACTAAACTCCTCCCTGTAGTCCGGATGGACCGTTTCCAGCTCAAACGCAATCAGGTCGTCAAAGCATCCCTCCGGCTCCGGTGCTTTCACTGGAAACCGCTGGTACTCCACCATGTGATAGGTGTTTTGCGTTAGATTCACCGCAATCAGCATCTGGTATGCGGCCTTGGCTGCCGTGGCCAGCTGGCTGATCTCCACATTCCGCTCCTGCTCCTGCAGAAGCTCATCCTGGACATCCCGATATACCAGGACGCACCAGCACTCATCCTCCTGATTCCCAATCCTGGCCGCCGTAAACTCCACCACATGGTATGAACCGCTGTCCGTCCTGCGGCGCAGCCTCTTGGAAATCTGTTGTTTCCCTTCTGTAAACATGCGGAGCATGGATTCCCTGGAAAAATTTTCATCAAAGCATTCCAGGTCGTCCGGGTGCAGCGCCTTCTGGGCATATTTGCGGTTCTCTGAACCAAAATTCCCCTGTTCCGGTATGTCGTCCCACACCACATCCTTCTGACAGCTCACATAGTAATCCCTGGTCAGGTTGGCTATAATGCATTCGTCAAACACAGTCACCAGGCTGCTGGCGTACATCTGCCGGATTTTCTGGAATCCCTGCTCCTCTTCAAAGTTCAGGCGGTGGGGCGCCGCGGTAATGACCACGGCAGGCACTCTTCCCTCCCAGTTGATTCGGTTGGCAGTGACATCCACTGTCAATTTAAGGAGAGGGTCATAACATACCATATGGCTTGACCCGCTATCTCCCAGCCCGTTAAGGGGACAGTTGGCGCACAGCTCCGGCCATACCTCATGGCAGCAGACTCCCAGGGCAGCCCTGCCCCGTCCCGTATTCCGGCAGCGTTCGTTAAAATACAGCAGCCGGTGGGATTCCTCCTCAATGACATATACGCTGGTTTCTGTCAGTGAATCCAACAGGTTCATCAGGTTTTCGGCCATCATGACGTCCCTCCCATCTTCCTCTAATCGCTTACATTGCTCAAATCCGCCCGGAGCGTTTCAGCCCTCTTAAACTGCCCGCAGACATCCTCATACAGCTTTGCGTAATCCTCCCTATCCTCCCTGAGCCGCAGGGGCTCTACAATGCTGCATACGGCGTCGTAAAGAGGCGTCAGCCCCATGTTGCCCGTAACGCCCTTCAGGGTATGGGCAGCCTCAAACGCAGCCACCATGTCCCTCTGTTCCAGGGCATTTCCAAGCTTACCCAGGTTTTCATCCTGAAACAGCATTCCCAGGAACTTCATATACAATTTCCTGTTGCCCATGAACCGTCCCAGGGTAACCTGGTAATCCGCCCCGTAGGCTTCAAATATTCTCTGAAATTCGTCCATCTTCTTATGCTTCCTTTCCATATATGAAATCGTACAGGGTATGGTACATCCGTTCCGGCTCTATGGGCTTTGCCAAATGGGCATTCATCCCTGCCGCCTTGCTCTTTTCGATATCATCGTCAAACGCATTGGCTGTCATGACGATAATGGGTATGGTGCCTGCATCCGCATTGCTCAGATGGCGGATGTTGGTGGCCGCTGTCAGACCGTCCATCAGCGGCATCCGTATATTCATCAGAATCGCGTCATAATATCCCTTGTCGGATTTACTGAAAAGCTCCAGGGCGCGCAGCCCATTCTCAGCCGTATCCACCTTGAATCCCTTGCTCTCCAAAAGCATCATGGCCACCTCGGTGTTTATCTGGTTGTCCTCCACCAGAAGCACATGTTTTCCGGTAAAATCATAATCATTTCCCTCCGGCTGCTGCACCTGCTGCTCCTTCTCCCCCAGAGCCCTTGAAAAGGCCGAGACAAGGGATGACTTGAACATGGGTTTGCTCATCAGAAGGTTAACCCCTGCCAGCTTTGCCTCATGCTCAATGGAAATCCAGTCATAGGCCGTCATGATAATGATGGTAACCTCCGGTCCCACAATGCCCCGGATCCGTCTGGCTGTCTCAATTCCATCCATTCCCGGCATCTTCCAGTCAATCAGTATCATGTCAAAGAAACGGCCTTCATCCCAGAGCTTCTTCACCCGGTCGATTGCCTTACGGCCGCTGTCCACCCACTCCGCCTTGATGCCCATTTCGTGAAGAGTCACAACCGCGCTCTCGCATACAGCCACGTCATCGTCCACCACCAGCGTCTTCAGATGGGAGAAATTGTAATCCTGTTTTTTCTGGTTGTGCCTGAGCTTTTCTTCCTCGGTGATTCCCAGCTTGACGTCCACCGTGAACTCTGTGCCGATTCCCTTGATGGAACGGACCATTATCTTACCGTCCATCATATCCACGATGTTCTTGGAAATGGCTAGCCCCAGTCCGGTCCCTCCGTACAGGGAGGTGGTTCCTGTGGATTCCTGTGAAAAGGGTTCAAACAGATGGGGCAGAAATTCTTCGCTCATGCCCACGCCTGTATCATTGACAATAAAACGCAGCAGCGCATCATTCTTGGTTTTCCTGCGCTGGGAGGCTGAAAGGGTGCCCTGGGGCGCCGGGGGGG
>JAJQEA010000377.1:0-4664 GCA_021201905.1 Clostridia bacterium | reverse complement strand
GCCCAAATTCATCGGCCATGCCCCCGCCTGGATCATTGACAAAAAAACCCCGCCGGGCCACATTATTGGTTTTCCTGCGCGGGGGGGGTGAAACCCCCCCCCCCCCCCCCCCCCCCCCTCCTGGGTGAACTTGATGGCATTGCTCAGGATATTGATGAGCACCTGCTGGAGCTTCATGGCATCGCCTATGTAGTAATCATCCAACACCGGGTCCACAATGCACTCGTAGTCCACCCCCTTGACATCTGCCTGGGCGTAACAGATGGAATTGATGCCGTTGATAAACTCCTCGATGGGGATCTTCTCACTTTTAAGCAGCATCTTGCCGCTCTCAATCCGGCTCATGTCCAGGATATCATTAATTAAGGATAACAGGAACCGTGAGGAAATACCGATCTTGGATATGCAGTCCTCCACCTGCTCGTCATCCCCGATGGACTGGGCCGCTATGGTGCTCATGCCGATGATCGCATTCATGGGAGTCCTTATTTCATGGCTCATCCGTGAGAGGAAATCGCTTTTGGCCGCGTTGGCCTGCTCTGCCGCCACCAGGGCAGCCGCCAGCTCCTCCTTCTGCCTCTGCTCCTTGAGAACCACATCCGTCACATCGGTGCGGGCCACGCATACCCGCTCCAGCTCCCTGCTGATATAGAAAACACGGAACCTTTTAACCCTGGTCGCGCCGTTTATGTCCCGCATCTCCACAATAAATGTATATGCGTCATTCCGGGCCAGCTGCGATTTCATGTACTCGTAGTCCAGCTTTTGGATGTACTCATTTCTGGCCGCTTCATCCATATAACGGCTGGAGATGGCGCGTATCTCCGGCTGGAACCGGCTGTGGTCCCTCAGCATGGTATCCCGGTTGGCCTCATCCACCAAAATGGTCCGGTACGCCATATCCCGCAGGATGTCCACCTCTGTTATGCTCTCATAATCCAGCTCCGCGATCCGTTTGAGAAGCTGCTCCTGCATCTTTCTCTCCGTCACGTCCTGGGTATAGAAGAAAATGATAATGTGGCCTGTCTCCGGGTTCTGGCAGGAATGCATGTTGGTGCTCTCCCAGAAAGCCATGCCGCTGTTGTTTCTGCGCAGGAACTCAAAGCGGTAATCCACCTTGCCCACCGCGTAATCAGACAGCACACGATCCCGTTCAAGACAGCGGCGGATTCCGTCCCCGTAGACAGGGTCCACGGCAGAGGCCGCCAGGTTTTCGATGGTGTCCTCGTACGTATCCCCCACCTTTGCAATGGATGTATCTGCTGTTGACAGGTAGGACTCCAGGCGTCCCGTGGTAACATTGAGGCTTCCCTGTATGCTCCCGTCTGCTGAGGACAGTTCCGCAAAATAGGAAAGCTCCTCCTCATACATTTCCATGATGCGGTCGCGCATCTGCTTTTCCTCGGTGATGTCCATGCATACCGACATGATGGCAGGCCGGTTGTCCTCAGACATCATCCTCCTGCCCAGATCATGGACCCAGATATAGGAACCGTCCTTTTTCCTCATCCGGTATTCCACCGCATACTCCTCTGCCCCTTCCAGCTGGCCTGCCACCAGCTTATCCACCCTGTCCCTGTCATCCGGATGCATGCAGTTTGTAATCATTCCTCCGATGTCGGATACAAATTCCGCCTCGTTTTCATATCCCAGATAATCCAGCATCCTGCGGTTGATAAAATAAAAGGGGAAACCATCCTCTATGTATCCGCCCATCATGCCGCCCGGCAAAGAGTCATTAAGGAGCTCCTGGCGCAGCCTGCTGGTATGTTCCATGATCAGGGTCTGGGGATAGTGCTCCGCGTCCTTCTGGCTGCTGGCCGGCTCTGCCACATGAAAGCTCTTGACCAGCCATTCCCCTTCTGGCCGAACCAAGGTAAAGAAGGCCCGCAGATACCAGGTGTATCTGGAATTTTTAAGGGTCAAATCCGCCGACATGTTATGTATGCCGTCAGCCACTGGCTGTTCATAGATGGGGGACAGCACACATTCAAAGGGCTCCGGTATCTCCTCAATATCCTGCGCAAGATATGCGGCCATCTGTTCCCTTCCGTTGGCCATTTCGTCTGTTCCCGTGCCCACAAACCCCACATCCTCTGTCAGGAAAGCAAGGGCCCCTGTGCGTCGCGCTGTTCAAACCAGGTGCGGCAGAATTCCCGGAGCGTTTCACCGGGTGTCATCTGTCTCTTCATATACTCTGTCCTCCCCCAAAAGTCGATATCTGTCCGGAGCGGGACGCCCGTTCCCGCAGCTCCTTTGCGTGAATGGCACGCAACACCCTTCTCCTCAGGCTCTTCTGGGAATGGGGCCTTCCCGTGAAATCATCCGCCCCCAGCTCCATGGCCCGGTCCTCCGTTGCTCCGTCCTGGGGACCGGTGGCGATAACCGGTATGTCCGGAACCATCCTTTCCCTTTGCAGTACCTCCAGCACGGAAAAACCGTCTGTCCCCGAAATGGTCAGGCTGAGAACCACTGCTGCAATCCGGTTTTTGCTGTCCGCCATGCACCTCAAAGCCTCTCTGCCGTCCGATGCCTCCATGACCTGGAAGCTTCCCTCAAAGGTTTCCCTTACATCCCTGCGGTAACAGGGGTCCTCGTCCGCAACCAGCAGAATGGGACAGGGTTCCGGTTCCCGGATGTCTTCCTCACCCATTTCCTCCTGCTCCATGGCCGTATGGCCGTTCTTCAGCAGCTCCTCGAATTCATTTATGGGCATTGGGCGGGCAAAATAATACCCCTGCACATAGTCGCAGTCCGCCTTCTGAAGGCGCTCCAGCTGCTGCCTTGTCTCCATGCCTTCCGCCACCACGCTCAGGTCCATCCACCGGGCCAGCTCCATAATAAAATGGAGGATTCCGCCCTCCTCCGGTCCCACGGACTCATCCTGGATAAACTTCATGTCCAGCTTCAGGATATCCACCGGCATTTTGCCCAGCATGTTCAGGGAGGAGTACCCGCTTCCGAAATCATCCATCTCAATGACAAAGCCCAGTTCCCGCAGATATCCCACTGTCTCGATTACCTGCTCCGGATTCTCCGTGTAGGCGCTCTCCGTTATCTCCAGGTGAAGACGCGACGGCGGCAGCCTGTACTGGCGCACGATTCCCAGCAGTATGTCTGCCAGGTCCTTGTGGTAGATATCCGCCCTGGAAACATTGACGGACACAGGAATGGGAGGATATCCCTTCTCGTCCCACTCCCTGAGGACAGACGCTGTCCGTTCCCACACATACTGGTCCAGCCTGGTGATAAAGCCGTTTTGCTCAAACAATGGAATAAACTCTCCGGGGGACTGGAAGCCCCACACGGGATGCCTCCACCGCACCAGGGCCTCTGCCCCGGAAAGCCTGTGATCCTTAATCCTGTACTTGGGCTGCAGGTACACCTCAAACTGCTTTTTCGCAAGAGCCGGCTCCATGCTGTCCGTGATGGCCTGCTCCCTCAAAAGGCGGTTGCGCAGCTGGTCGTCATAGGCTGCAAAATACGTTCCATACCGGCCCTTAATGCTGCGGGCAGCCAAAAGAGCCCGGTCACACATCTGCTCCACAGACACGTTCCGGTCACTTACCTGGTAAATCCCCCACTTCATCACCACGTTCCTGGCATTGGGAAGGGTGTTCACCCGGGCATTGCACCGGATAAACAGCTCATCCGTGTAATTCCACCGCCGTTCCAGAAGGCAGGCAAACTGGTCCGCGTGGAAATGGCCGCAGATTCCATTCTTGCCTGCCACCTTTTTATAAAGCTTTCTGATCTCATTTAACAGGTGGTCCCCGGCAGGAATGCCGAATACATCGTTAATCAGCTTGAAATTCACGATATCGGAGCATATGATATCATACTCCCTGTCAGGATACTGCATCAGGGTTTCCCTTACCCGCTGGTAAAAGAACTCCTTGCTGTAGAGCCCGGTAAGCCTGTCATACTGTACCAGATTAATCATGGCAGCTGTTTCCCTCAGGTGGATGATGCTGGCCACCCTGTGCAGAATCACCTGGGCCTTGTAGGGCTTTGCAACAAAATCAGCCGCGCCGTGTGACAGCGCCGCGACCTCATCAGATTCACTGTCGCTCTGAGTGGTTACGATTACCGGAATGGATGAAAAAGAAGAATCAGCCTTGATATGAGATAGAAATGTATAGCCATCCATGACAGGTATCACGATATCCAGTAAAATAAGAGAAACCATCTCCCCATATTCCTTCAGGACAGACAGCGCTTCCAATCCATTGCCGGCTTCCAGTACCTTGTATTGGGATGACAGGATTTCCCTTAATATCATTCGGTTTATTTCATTGTCTTCCACGACCAAAATTTTTTTCTCTGAAATCATCGTTTCATACCCTTGCCCTGCGTTTATCTGCCGGTAAAGCTGCTTATCCCGCAAAAAACCAGGCTTCCTCTTCATTTCCTTCTTAATATATATCGTGGTTTCACCAAAATAGACGTTCTTTTGACAAATTTCCAATGGTTTAAATATAACAAAAACAGGTGGAAAATGCAATAGGAGGCCAAAGAAACCAAAGGATGGGAACATGCGGCTTTTCCTTATTCCGGCATTATTTTTGTGCATATTGCACAATATGGTAACCGTAATTTTCACAATTATTCCCATAGACTAAAACTTTTTTAGGTACTATAATTCTTTTTAAGATAACAATTCA
>JAJQEA010000107.1 GCA_021201905.1 Clostridia bacterium | reverse complement strand
GATTAATCGTGCAAACAAATCAATTTCAGATATCCAAAAAAAGTGTGGCGATATTTATAAAAAAATCGCTCAGAATGAGAAGGAACAGGCTGCTGCTGAGAAAAACTTTAGGAATGAGGAAGCTAAAATAAATAAAAAGAACATGGAAGCTGAGAACAAGCGTCAACGGGATGCCGTTCGTCAAACAGCCGCAATTGAACGTTCGCTAAAAGAATACGGAGATACTCAATCCCAAATTCAAATGGAAATAGAACGGTTAAAGGCGATACCTGAAAAAATCACTGTTTTGTTCCTTGCTGCTAATCCCAGTGACACCCCAAAACTTTCACTTGATGAAGAAGCGCGTTCTATCCATGAAAAAATCCGTCTGTCAGAATATCGTGATTCTATTCATTTTGAAAGTCGTTGGGCTACCCGTTCGTCAGATATATTGCAGGCAATCAATGAAACGAATCCTACAATTGTTCATTTCAGTGGTCATGGTGCTCCATCAGGGGAACTCGCTTTATTGAATCCTGATGGCAGTACAAAAATAGTCACAAAAGAAGCAATTACTATGGCCATGGCAACTGCTTCTGACACAATACGTTTGATTGTTTTCAACGCTTGTTTTTCAGAAGCACAGGCAATAAGCGTTGTGGAACATATTGAAGCTGCGATTGGTATGTCTGATTCTATCAGAGATGATACGGCCTGTACGTTTGCTGCCCAGTTATATTCTTCTATAGGGTTTGGCCGTTCGTTACAGGCCTCATTTAATCAGGCCAAGGCTGAATTGTTATTGGAAAACATTCCTGGTGAAAATATTCCCCAGCTCTGTGCCCGTGACGATATTGACCTGAATGACATGATACTTGTCCGCCCGGATATTTAAAAGAGACCGTCGCCCCAAATAAGGCGACGGTCTTTTTCAAAGTACCTACAATAAGGAAAAGTTAAGGTCTGAGCCCGCAGAGTTTTATCAGCTCATCTTCTTTTCCCTCCCACAGAGGCTTTTCATCTATGCTTTCCTGACCATGCTCCATAGCTTCTTTTATCATTTCCATTGAAGGAGTGGCATAAATTTTTGTTGTCTCCGTTGAACTGTGTCCCAGTATTGTGGATATGAGCTCCAATTCAACACCATCACGGTATAATCCTGTAGCCCGAGTCCTACGGAGCATGTGTGGATAGACGGAATCTGGCAAATCCGGATGGAATGGACGGATTATGTCTGCATATTTTTTGACAATTCTTTCAATATTCCTTTCGGACATTCTCCCCATGTGTCCTTTAATGACTGTATAAAAGGCAAAGCTACATTCATCTGAAACATGGTATATTCCCAGATATAGCTTAAGATGGTCTGTTGTACGTTGGGAAATACTTACAATCCTTTCTTTGTTCCCTTTTCCGTGAACCCTGATATATGGTTCGGGCACTCTGATTACGAGATCTTGCAAATTGAGTTTTATCATTTCATCCGCCCTGATTGCAGAATCAAAAAGCAGAATCAAGATTAGTCTGTCCCGTATGCCTATCTTTGTTTGAGGTGGTGCAGAAAGAAGAGCCGACAGAGATTCTTTTTCTATCACTTCCCGCTGACGTTTGGGGACTGTCAAAAATGGTACACGTGAGACACTGAAGCAAACCTGCTGTAAGGAAACGTCACGGTCTGCCGCATATGCAACATAGGATTTAATTGCAGCAAGTCGCTGGTTCACAGAGGATTCCTTATAATTCAAATCCGACAGAAGATACTTAGTGTAATCCAGTAAAAATTCATAGGTACAGTCCGAAAAAATAAATGATTGCAGCGGTATTGATTTCCCAACACACACATACCTTCTAAAAATGGTGAGTCCATCCCTGTATGCGTCAACGGTGTGGGAGCTTTTATTATTTTGCTGTATAAGGTATACATTCAGAAAGTCATGGGTCATTGAGAAAAATAATTCTTTTCCAAGTGTTCTGCTCATATCGTCACCTCCGGTATAACATCATTTGCAACTGTGTCTTTTTCCCTCACAATTCGAAAAGCATCTGCGACATGATGATAATAATACAATGTATCTATTGAACCATTATGACCAAGGTATTTACTAAGATATGGCATCATCGCATCCAGGCTAATCCCCTGTTCCATCCATTTGTTGAGCCTCTTGACTACAAAAGTGTGGCGCAGCCCGTGTATTGTTGGCTTTTTGTCACAATCATCCATAAATGAGGTTGCTTTCAAAAATTTATTGAAACGTGCCTCGACAGATGTATTGGATATGTGACTGTCTGGATTCTTTGCAGGAAATAGCCAATACGGTTCAAATGCAAGCATTGTTTTTGTCCACACATAGTATTCGTGGCAAGGTGAGAGCAAATCATCCGGGATGTATACAAGCCGGTTCCTATCGCCTTTAGAATGGTTGATTGTCAGTATTCCCTTTTCAAAGTCCACATCTTGTATCCTAAGGCAGCAAGCTTCGGAAATTCTCAAACCACAACATAATATCAGGCGAAAAAGTATCTTGTACTGGACAGAAAGTCTTTGAAGGGAGGGATCACTATTTTGGGATTTATAGGAATCAATTACCTTAAAAAGCTCACAGATTTCGTCATCGCTATAGATGTGTTGAACCGCATTGACAGACCGGACAAACCCTTTTGGGGAGTAAGAATCAATTCCCAATGAACACATATATAAAGAAAGCTGTCTGACAAAAGATACCCGCTGGTCACGGTAATGGCGGCCCTCCGTTTTTCTTTGAACCATCCAATCCTCCAGTGACTCTCTTGTGATGGATGCTACAGCATAGCCTTTTTCAATCCAGTAATCATCAAACAGCTTCAAAATGTAGGCTTCTGTTTGATAACTGAAGCCAAGTGACCGTTTTTCCTCAATCAGCCCCTTGATATATGGAGCAAGGATGCTGGCATAATCGTAGGTTTTATACATCACAGATTCCTCCTTCCATTGGGATTCCCAATTCCTTCAAAGAAAGAGGGCAGGCTTTCATACGATTATGATCCAGTGACAGATATTTTTTTAGGTTCTCCGTTCCATTATGTCCAAGTGCCTCCGCAATCAGTTGCCTTTTGACACCATGGTTGAGCAGGGTTGTGGAGAATGTTTTTCTTGTCACATGAAATCCAGACCCTTTAACAGGTCGTTGCGGCAGTGCATGGTGCAATGCTTTGCGGCATACATTTTTCCCTGCTTTTGTATAAGGGGCCATCTGCCGTAGGAAGACGTAACTGCTCTCTGATTTTGGTCTGCACTTTGTCAGATATTCAAAAATAGCATTACCGACGTCAACAGGCATTGGTAAAAATAATTCATTGCCTGTTTTTTGCTGGATGAATTTAATGCCGGGATTTTTCCAGTTGATATCTGTCATCTTGAGGTTGGTGACATCTACTGCCCGCATCCCCATCTTTAACCCAAGAAGCAGAATCGCCTTATCCCGAACTTCCCCAGGTGTTACTGCAGCTTCAATAAAGTTATGTATTTCAGACAATTCTTGGTCTGAAAGAGTAATGACCACCCGCTCTTTGACAGCAGCAGCATTCGGCAATGCTTCATAAAGGTTAGGATTCTGAATACATCCTTTTTCTGCAAGAAAAATTAAAAACTTTTTAATGCGGAGATTGCAGGCATTTTTCCCCGAAGTAGACAGATGCCTGTCGTAGATATTGAATTCTTTTAATGTATCGGCTGATAAATCTGCAAAGGAAGCAATGCCCTTTTCTTCAATAAAAAAGCATAGCCGTACAATTGAAAAACGGTAATTATCAATGGTCTCCTGTGTTATGTGCTCTTTAGCTTTCAGTTCTAAAAATGCTGACAGCTGTGTCCTGCACCATTCTGGCAGGTGTTGAAAATTCGTCTTTTTATAATAAGCATTATGTAGGCTGATCCCGCCATCAGTTACATATTCGTCAAACTGGCTGAGAACCTTCCGTGCTATCTTCCAGCCGCTTTGGAAAATTTCTTTTCCTGCTCCAAACCATTTGCATACAATCTCTCTGTGATATCCAAGAGCTTGCATATCGAGAAAAAGATAAAGAACCAAAAGAGTACGAGTTGCATGGCGCCTTGAGACATATGAATAGCCTTGCTCAGAAAGTTGTTCGTCAAAAGGCTGGATTAAAGCAAGGAACTCATCGGCGGGAAAATCATGGCTTTCCCGTTTCAAAAGAAAAATCTCATTTTTCTGCCAATCCGTCATGACCGGGGTTAAAAAGGGACGGTCTTGCAGATAGAAATGGATATATAATGAAAATCCATATGTGCAGAGATTTTTCTTGGATAAATACTGTAAAAACAACCTGACAGCAGATAGGTACTGGCTTCTGGTTTTTCCAGCCATTCCAGTTGTGGATGCGATAAAACACGTGATATGCTCATAAGTAATATCGCTTATTACGGGTACGCCCTTTTGTTGGAGAAATAGCATAAAGACAGAACAATAGCGCTTTATTGCACTGCAATGATGTTCTGAAATTTCTGCTTTTCTTGTTTCAATATACTGATTGAGAACTTCCTGCCATTCATGGGATAATTGCCCATAGCATGGGTTCCTTTTTTCCGGATAACATGAGGTCTTGAAAGAATCGACAGCAGACATTGAATTTAAATCATGTTGAGACATAGTATCACCTTCCTTATATGTTATGACTCCATGATATATTTTTATCCGCACATTTTACAAGCAAAAGTCCTTATTTTAGGCTTTTCTGACAAAAGATGTGGATAAAAAATTTAGTCGGATAAAATCATTTATCCGCTTATTCTGATAAATGATCGACGGTATCTTAAACAATCAGCCCACCGTGGCATAGCTTGAGGAAGATGCCAAAAGCGGCAAGCCTATCTCCCTTATGGATTTGCTTGATGCCACACGCAGGGAAGAAAAACAATCCGTTATGGAACAGCTCAAAGCCAAGCCACCACAGGAGCAGAAAAAAGAAAAAACAGTACCCTCAAAAGGTGCGGAAATGGAGCGATGATATGAATTTTACAGTTGAAGAAAGCAATTTGATGTGCATTTACAACACAGGCTCAAGAGCAGATTTGATTGCAGAGCTTACCGAAATGCAGACCCATTTACAAAGCGATGAAACAGAATTAAAGGAGCTTGCCCATTCAGTAATCGGTAAACTGCAAGCAATGACCGATGCTGAGTTTATCGCTGTTACCGATGAGCTGATAGCTGATTTTGGAGAAACGGAGGACTAATATGCCGACTGCTACGCAAACCAAACAGGCGTATCTAAGTGAACTGTTTGAAGATACCGCAGGCAGGGTGACAAGCAGCCTTGCAAACTGGACGGGCTTTCTAACCACCGTTGGAAAGCTCTATAAATACCCATTCCATGAACAGCTTATGATTTACGCACAGCGACCCGATGCCACCGCCTGTGCCGAGTATGGCTTGTGGAATGACAAGATGAACAGATATGTTCGCAGGGGTACAAAGGGCATTGCCCTCATTGATACCACAAGTGAAAATCCCCAAATTAAATATGTCTTTGATGTTTCCGATACGGGCGGCCGAGAAAATTCTCGCCGCCCTTTCCTTTGGGAAATGAGGGAACACCACGAACAGCCGATTTTAGAAATGCTTGCAGATAAATTCGGTGTAAGCGGTGATAATTTGTCAGACGGATTTTACAACATTGCCAACACCTTGGCGAAAGAGTATTATGATAACCACAAAGAAGAAATGCCTTACTTTGCGGAGGATAGTTTTTTAGAGGACTATGACGAGGACAATCTCCGTGTAGCCTTTGAAAATGCCGCCACGGTCAGTATCGCCTACCCCCTTATGAAGCGGTGCGGACTGGATACCGAAAACTACTTTGAGCATGAGGATTTTTTCCCTATCTTTGACTTTAACACCTCCGCTGCCGTCAGCCTTTTGGGTACGGCAGTCAGTGAGCAAAGCGAACAGGTTTTCAGACAAATATCACTAACCATAATGAAACCCGAGTGTTAAAGGAGAAACGTATATGAACGTAATCACTTACAGCCGGAACGGGGATTATCTGATACCCGACATCAAGCTGAAGGAGCAGCCGACACAGCCCCTCGGCAAGTACGGCAGAATGAGGAAAACCTATTTACAGGAACACCGCAAAGCCCTGTTCAGCCACCTGCTACTGAGCGAGAAACTGCAAGCCCACCTACTGGAGATAGACCAGACGGCGAGCAGGTGACTGGAGCAGATAATGGCAGACTTGCAGAAAACCCAAGTGCCGCCGGACAAGATGATACAGCAGTTGGAATGGGTAGGACACATGAACAACCTCAAAGCCCAAGCGGAGGAAATCATACTGACGGAGCTTATTTACAGCTAACCCTATTCCCCTCTGAGCAGGAACAAATACAGAACATAGCGAACAGACAAGAGCGTGAAAATACGCAAAGTCAGTCCGCTTTTTCTATGCCCCACAGTGAGATTGAAAACGAGTTAAAGCATGGCACAGGTACACAAGGCAGAAAACTCCGTGTCTATGGGCTTTACAAGAAAAACCCTACCCAAAAGGCGGCAGTTGACTTTCTTAAAAATGAGTTTGGGTGGTATGGTCACAGCCATACATTTGCAGACGGTACAAGCGGTTTTATAGACTATCAGCCATCAAAAGGCATGACCATAGACCACTATAATACCAACAGCAAAAGCACTGTCAAGTGGACGGAAATTGAAAAATATCTCCGTGCATTAGTAGCCACAGACCGCTATTTAACAGCAGAGGAAAAAGCACAATATAAGGAACAGCAGCTTGCTGCTGTCGGGCTTGAAAATATTGCACCCCCACCAACAACAGAGCCGTAGCCACAATCCGCATTGACCGACACCGTAAAAGCGGCTATCCCCGAAATCAAGGCAGAAATCACCCAATCCGACATTGAAACTGCCGTGCTTGACTGGAACGGTGACAAGGACAGCAAAGCAAGGGTGCTTTCCTATATGCAAAGCCACAGCCGTGAGCGTGGAACAGCCGATTGGCTGAAAAATGAATACGGCGGCAATCTGCCTGCTTTTGTGGTGGAAAAAGAGAGTTTAACACAGGAAATTTCTTGGGCAAAGGTGCAAAGACTTCTCGGTCAGCTTGTTATACAGGATAAATTCTTTGTCACCGATGCTGCCGAGCGTTAGACCTCCGATGCGTGGGAACAGCCCTTTATCGTCCGTGACAATACTATCCCCAACAGCGATAAGGACAGATACCACCATACAGAGGACAGCTATCTCACCTATGACACTGAGGAACAGGCACAGGCGATGGCAGACCGCTTGAACGGTATAGAGCCACCACACACAGCGGAGCTTACCTTGGAAATGTACGATACTGAAAATCCCGACATTTTTAAGATTAAAGAAAACAGCTATTTAGTTTCAGCCGAGGTAAATGCCCCGCAAGAAATATGGGAGCGTTTTGCCCTCAAGGGGCTTGCTCCAAAGGAGGACAGCCAACAGCGGCTTGTCTTTGAAACGGACGGCAACAACTGGAACCGATTTTATATCCCCGATACCTATGGCAACAAGTGGAATAACATCAATGCCCTTGATGTGCTTACCTACGAGGAAGTCAAAACCATGTGGGAGGTGGTGCAAAAGGTAGTCCCTGCCGAGGAAAAACAAGCGGAAACCACCCCTATTCCTTACAGTAAAGGCGATACCGTCTATCTTGAAAACGGTACGCCTTTTTTTGATTGAGGAAATCACCGAAAATCAAGTGACCCTGCGTGACCCCTCTTTGTTTTATCCCGTGCTGAGAGCCGAGAGCCGTGACAGCTTTTTTTCGGCGTTTGGAGCGTTACCCACAGACTAAAACAAAACAGGCAAAAGCCGAGGCCTGCCGCATTACCGAGACTCATTTAT
>JAJQEA010000316.1 GCA_021201905.1 Clostridia bacterium | reverse complement strand
TTGAAAACCTGGGATCAGACCATGGTGAGGTCGAGAACCGCTTCATTGAAAACGGTTTAATCATTGAAGGCGGGGACCAGTTCGTGGAAAATGGAGCAGGATTCATACGTCTGAATGCAGCAGTGCCTTATTCCATTATTGATACTTTATTAAACAAAATAAATCACATTTTTAACTAAGGAGGACAAATCCATGAAAAAAAAAGAAATCTAATCCTGACAGCCGCGTTATTTGCCATGACTGCTTCCCTGGCAGCGTGCGGCGGACAGAAAACGGCCACAACCCAGCCTGCCGCAACCACTGCAGCTGAGACAAAGGGCGGGGACCAAAAGGAGGAACCAAAAGAGGAACAGAAGCCGGAAGAGACAGCTGCTGCTTCCGCGGAAAAAACGCGGTATGAGAAAATCCTTGAAAGCGGTGTCCTAAAAGTAGGTACAGAAGGAACCTATAAGCCGTTTACGTATCACGATGACAGTAACGAGCTGTGCGGATATGATGTGGAGGTAGCCAGGGCCATCGGTGAAAAAATGGGGGTTAAAACCGAATTCTCCGAGATTACCTGGGAAGGCCTTCTCACTTCACTGGACACCGGCACAGTTGATTTGGTATTGAACCAGGTAGGTGTCACGGACGAGAGGAAAACAAAATATGATTTTTCCGACCCGTACCTCTACAGCTACATTGCTCTCATCACCAAGACAGATAATAACGACATCACTGATTGGGACAGTGCCAACGGAAAGAAAACCTCTTTAAATGTATCCAGCAACTATGCATTGATTGCGGAAAAATATAACATGGACATCACTGCCTCCGACACCTTCAGCAAGGACATCGAGTTACTGTTAGCAGGAAGGACCGACTGCGTTATCAACAATACCATAGCATTTAATGACTTCCTGACCCAGAAACCAGATACTCCAATCAAGATTGCCGCTGTTTTGGAGCAGGCCGACACAGTAGCAGTACCGATTCCCAAGGGAAACGATGATCTTGTGGAGGCTGTCAACAAGGCAATCGCAGAACTCAAGGCAGACGGAACACTTACTGAACTTTCCAACAAATATTTAGGTAAGGATTTCTCCAAAGAACTTACCTTGGAAGAAATCCAGCAGTAACATATCAGGAGGGTGAATGAAATGGATGCACGTTCAATCGAAATATTAACCTCGTCATTTTGGCCTATTTTAAAAGCGGGAATCTCTTTTACGATACCTCTGACATTGATTTCATTCGCCCTTGGAACAACGTTAGCGGTCTTCGTAGCCATTATCCGCATATCCAAAGTGCCGGTTTTAAACAAAATCTGTGAATTATATGTCTGGATTATACGCGGCACCCCTCTGCTTGTGCAGTTGTTCCTTGTATTTTTCGGACTTCCCAAAGTAGGTGTTGTCATTAATCCAATGCCTTCCGGAATATTGGTTTTTACCTTAAGCATCGGTGCTTACAGTTCAGAAATAATCAGAGCCGCCATCCTGTCCATCCCCAAAGGACAGTGGGAGGCGGCCATGTCACTGGGAATGAGCTATCCCCAGCAGCTTTTAAGAATTATACTTCCCCAGGCGTTCAAGATATCCGTACCGCCTCTCTTTAACAGCTTTATTGCCCTTGTTAAGGATGCATCTCTCGCGGCCAACATAACCATTCCTGAGATGTTCCTGACGACCCAGAGGATAACTGCCAGGAATTACGAACCTCTTCTCATGTATATTGAGGTCGGGTTTATTTACCTTATATTTTGTACGGTCCTGAATTATGTCCAGAACCGGATAGAAAATAAACTCATGCTGACTCCTACGGATAAGAAAAAAATCAAAGAAATCACAGATACGCAGGTCTAGGGAGGTGCCATATGCTGCAGATAAAACATTTGAACAAATATTTTGGAGATAATCATGTGCTGAAGGACATCAATCTGGAAATTGAATCGCACAAGACCATGGCTATCATAGGTTCCTCCGGCTCAGGAAAATCCACATTGCTTCGGTGCATCAATCTTCTGGAAACACCGGATTCAGGTTCTATCAGCCTGGATGGAAATGCGTTGGATTTTTCCAGGAAACTTCCCAAACACCAGAAAGCTGCCTTTACCAAGAAAACAGGTATGGTTTTTCAGAGCTTCAATCTTTTTCCCCACAAGACCGCCCTTGAAAACATCATGGAAGGGCCGGTCACTGTGCTGAAAAAAAAAGCAAGGCCGAGGCCTGCCAGGATGCCATGGAGCTTTTAAAACGGGTGGGACTGGAGGACAAGAAAGACAGCTATCCCCACCAGCTCTCCGGAGGACAGCAGCAGAGAATCGCCATCGCAAGGGCCTTAGCCATGAAACCAGAGATCCTTCTGTTTGACGAACCCACAAGCGCCCTTGACCCAGAACTGGGCGCTGGGGTACTGAGCCTGATTAAGGAGCTGTCACAGGAGGATTATACCATCATTGTGGTGACTCATAATATGTCCTTTGCCAGAGAAGTCAGCGAAGAGGTGGTATTCGTGGAAAAGGGAGAAATTCTGGCAAAAGGAAGTTATGACGAGCTGGTGAATCTGCATAATGACAGAATCACACAGTTTTTAAGTTATTTGGATTAGGGAGGCGGTAAGATGGATATTAAAACTTCAAAGAATATCATCTGCTTTGGTTCGCTTATCATGGACATCTCCATACGCTGCGATAAAATACCGGCAATGGGCGAAACAGCCTATACCTATGAGGATTATAATGTAAATCCGGGAGGAAAAGGCGGCAACCAGTCTGTTGCCGCTGCCAGGTCCGGGGGCAATGTGACGCTGATTGGCAGAATTGCAGATGACGAGTATGCCCATCAGCTGATTCACAGCTTTCAAAAGGATCATATAGATACCAGCCAGTTAAAGGTTGATAAGGATGCCAAAACAGGCGTGGCATTTGTGTGGGTGGATGCAAAAGGGCATAATAAATGTGTCTGCTCTCTTGGCGTCAATGCCAGAGTAACCCCACAGGATGTACAGTCCTATGCCCATCTGTTTACGGACCGCAGTATCGTCATGACCACCCTGGAGCACAGCAGCCAGTTACTCGAAGAAATTTCCCTTATGGCCCGGCAGAATAACTGCATTCTGATTGTAGATCCTTCCTCCAAGGACTACTCCAAGCTTACGCCTGAAATTGCCGGCCGAATCGACATACTAAAGCCCAATGAAGTGGAGACAGAAATGCTGACCGGTGTCAGGGTGGAGACAGAAAAAGATGCGGTACAGGCCATACATATTCTCAAGGAGATGGGCATAAGAATGCCTGTGATTTCCCTTGGAAGCCGAGGTGCTGTCTATGAATACAAGGGCACAGTCACTTCCGTGGAAGGGCTCAGGGTCAATGCCGTTGATACGACCGCAGCAGGTGATACTTTTATCGGCAGTATGGCTGCAAGGCTGTCACAGGGATACACCTTCCGTGAGTCCATCGACTATGCCAACCGCGCCGCTGCATACTGTGTGCAGCACAGGGGGGCGCAAATCTCTATTCCTTTTGAGGAAAATGTATTATAATAAACTATATAGTATTTTTACGAGCCAAAGGGAGAGATAGCATGGATAATAGGAGATATTTATTATATTGTGATATGATGACAGAATTGAAACTGACAAATCAGCTGATGAACGAGTATGACAGTCTCCCCCATGACTATGGAAATGCCGTCCTGTACCAGTCAGAGGCCCATCTCATTCAGTGTATCGGCCAGAATGATGGCATTACCGTGACAGAGGCATCCAAACTGTTGAAAAAAACAAAAAGCGCCTGTTCCCAGATGGTAAAAAAATTAGTTGGAAAAAATTGGGTCAAGCAGACCCGCAACCAGAAAAACAACAGGGAATATAAACTTCATCTGACAGAGGAAGGTCTCATTGTCTACGACCACCATGAAAATTTTGACCGTATGTCTTATGAGCACAACTCAAAAGAGCTGTATCATTTCACAGATGAGGAATTACAGCTGTACATAAAGATACAAAAGAGAATGAATGAACTCATCGGACTTGATGTGGAGAGAAGCTACAATTATTTTAAGACGGATATTTCCTGTATCAGCGAAAGGTAATATAATTATGGGTAAATTAAAAGATGTTTTTAAGGTGGATAAGCCGATTATCGGCATGGTACATTTAAGGCCGCTTCCCGGCTCCCCCAAATATGATCCGGTAAACATGGGAATGGATAAGATTATTTCCATCGCTCTGGAGGAGGCAGCCATACTGGAGCAGGCCGGAGTGGACGGTGTCCAGGTTGAAAATATGTGGGATATCCCCTATCTGCGCAGTGAGGATATCGGATATGAAACCGCCGCTGCCCTGGCAGTTGGAATCCATGCGGTCCGCAATAAAGTCTCCATTCCGGTTGGAGCCGAATGCCACATGAATGGAGCCGACTGTGCAATGGCCTGCGCGGTAGCTGCCGGAGCAAGCTGGATACGTGTATTTGAATGGTGTAATGCATTTGTATCCCAATCCGGCTTCATCAATGCCATGGGCGCCAACGTGTCCCGCATGAGGAGCCGGCTAAAGGCTGATCAGATTCTGGCCCTGTGTGATGTGAACGTCAAACACGGGAGCCATTACATCATCCACGACCGCAGCGTAGCGGAACAGGCCATGGATATCGAATCCCAGGATGGCGACGCGGTCATTGTCACAGGATTTGATACAGGCACCCCGCCATCCGTGGAAAACATTTCAAAATGCAAAACATCCACTTCCCTTCCCATACTCATAGGCAGCGGTCTTAACAGCAGTAATGTAAACGAACTCCTGGCAGCCGCGGACGGCGCCATTATCGGAAGCTGGTTTAAAGAAGAAAATAACTGGAAGAATCCTGTGAGCTATGACAGGACAAAGGAATTCATGGATAAGGTAATCGCCTTGAGGCAAGGCTAGGGCGTGTTCCATGAAACTATGAATCCCGCAGCCGGTCACACCGGATTTCCATATGTGTCAGACACCTGCCTGCCCCTTCTTCTGTTCCAGATGGGCAAGCAGGTATTCTTTCGTATTCCTCTGGGGCTCCTCCAATACCATACCCAGAAGCCGGGCCAGCGTGCTGCCCACTTCCCTGCCAGGCTTCACCCCTGCCCCCATAATGTCATGGCCCGAGACAGCCAGGGTCTTCAGGCTGATGCAATCCCCGTTCCTGCGGATTTCCTCTGTCAGGTCCCTGACCTGGCGCAGCCACCGCAACTCCCCGTCATTGGATTCCGCCTCAGAAAGGCACATCTTAAGTGTGAGTAAATCATCAAACAGCTCCGGCTCCATCTGGCTCATGGCACGGCGGATGGATGCCCTGGAGGGCTCCCGGCCATCCTCTATGGCATCTCTCATACCATCCTCCATACCGTCCCTAAGTCCCACCTTCTTCCCCTGCCACTCCACCAGAATTCTTACCCTGTAGATGGTATCATTATCCAGCTTTAAATCCTTCAGTATATCCGCTGCCCGGGAAGCGCTGCATTCCCTCAAAAAAGCGGCCCAGCGTATATGCTTTACTGCCGGAATTCCAGCGGGAATGGACGGCACAGCCCAATCCCCTGACTCCCCGGCATAAGCCCCGTGAAATTTCTCTGACACAAAGGGACTGATACCCATCTCATACACCAGTGAGATATAATCCGGATGGGAACTCAGCAGAAGCTTGGTCAGCTCCACTTGAATCCGTTCCTTACTCACATGGATCATGTTAGGCGCAATCACCTTGATAGCCTCATAGGTGCGCTCCTCTATGGAAAATCCCAATTGGGCCGAAAAACGGATGGCACGCAGGATTCTGAGGGCATCCTCCGTAAAGCGGTCCATAGGCTCCCCCACGCACCGGATGATTCCCTTCTCCAAATCCTCCACTCCTCCGAATTTATCCACAAATCCTGTATGACCGTTATAGGCCATGGCATTGATGGTAAAGTCCCGGCGTTTTAAATCCTCCACCAAATCCGGAGTGAATTCCACACTGTTGGGATGGCGTCCGTCCGAGTACTCTCCGTCAATGCGGTAAGTTGTTACCTCATACCCTTCGTTCCCCATCATCACAGTCACGGTGCCGTGCTGTATGCCGGTATCCACCGTGCGCCGGAATACCTCCTTTACCTGCCCCGGCAGGGCGCTGGTGGTGATATCCCAGTCCCCCGGCTCCCTGCCCCAAAGCATATCCCTGACGCATCCGCCCACCACGTATGCCTCATATCCGTGTTCATTCAGTTTATTAATAATCTCCTCTGCGGGAGCTGGTATTCTGATTTCCATGTCTGTCTGCTTCCTCATACTATATTCATTTTATGATTGACACTGCCACGGTCTTATTCTATCAGCTTTTCCAGTCCTTTTCCAGAAATATTTTATATTGCTCCTTCCGCATTGCTCCTTCAAAGCCACTATTGCTTACACAGCATCCTGCTTATGTCTGCAATATCCCTGCACGACTCCAGTTCTGCCAGGGCATCGAAAACCGTTTCCAACTGCACACCGGATAACACAGGAGCTGCCTCTACCTTAAAATGTTCAACAAATTCCTCATGAGACATCATATTTCTTGGGTGGCCGGGGTGGCAGTCCATTGATGCCTCATATACCTTGCCATCCTTTGTCCTGATTGTAAGCTTTTTCATGGGGAACTTCCCCTCCTGGAATCCCTTGAAGCAAAGATTCAGGTAATGAGGCTCACTGCTGCCTCCGTGAATGCGTCCGGCCAGTTCCAGTATATCCGGATCTGTCAGCTTGCTGCGGTCAAACCAACTGGGGCCTGGTACAGGATTCAACAGATATGCCGCCAGCATGAATGGCGCGCTGAACTGAGCCTGAGTAAGTGAGTTAAAGCCCTCAGGAGAATAGTACATGCGTCCTGCTGTAGGAGGATTCAATATGATTTCCTCAATGTCTCCAGGTTTGATGTTGTTTTTTACTGTAATGTCATGAGCCAGCTCAATGGGAGTCTGTAGCCACATATTAGCAGGCCAGTGTTTGATAAGTACTTCCTTGGTCAGCCACCTTGTTCCCAGTTCTTTTGTATACCATTCCCGCTTTGGATCCGGAGTCATATGGTAATCAAAGGTGTATGTGTCGTCGAAGCAGTCCATATAATTGTCCACCCCTGCTTTGGCTACCATGGCAGCCAAAACACCGTCCTTGGCGCGAAATCCATGCTCAAAATGATATGCATCGGACATAGTAATATGGTGTAGGTTGCTCTGGACCGGGCAACACAGAACGTCAAATCCCAGTGCCTGGTTAACCTGGTCGGCAGTCAGACCCATAAGCTTTGCAGCCGGTACCACGGCTGCAAATATCTGCCATGAAGTAAGCCCCCATCCCTTCATGATATCCCAATCTCTTGGCGGTTGTACCACCATGGCAATGCGTTGGTATACCTCATAGGCCGCCACCACCGCTGTGAGGAATTCCCGTCCAGAGAGATGAAGGGCTTCTGCCACCGCCCACGCCACGGGAATCACTCCCGCAGACAGATGCCCCGTCCAGGAACAGTCCTCCCAGTCCATCACATCTGCCAGCGTACCGTTGGCAAATGCAGCGCTGGTCATGCTCACCCTGCTTCCGTCGCCCCAAAGGGTAGCGTATGGCTCGCCTGTTCCACAGGCCTTGGCAATAGCAACCGCCTTGCCGCTCATGGGCAGCCCGTGTGCTGACAGCGAGACACCGATGGTCTGCATGGTCAGATGTTTTGCCCTATCTCTTACGTCCTCGGGAATGTCCTCAAATGTTAAATCTGTAATGAACTCAGATAATGTCTGAGTATAGTTAGTGGTTATCTCTTTTGCATTTACTCGAAACCCCATGTCAATCTCCTCGCTGTTTATTTCTTATATTAGGCATTTGCGAAACGCCACAGCCCGCATAAATTCGGGCTTTTTTCTTTGCTAAAATGAA
>JAJQEA010000187.1 GCA_021201905.1 Clostridia bacterium | reverse complement strand
AGATTGGGAAAATTATAAAGACAATTGAGGATATCGCTTTCCAAACCAATATTCTTGTGTTAAATGCCGCCGTGGAGGCTGCCCGCGCGGGCGCTGCGGGCAAGGGCTTTGCTGTTGTGGCGGATGAGGTGCGCAACCTGGCTGGAAAGAGCTGCGACGCTGCCAAGAATACCACCTCGCTGATTGAAGAGACGATCCAGGCGGTTAAAGACGGGTCAGAGATTGCCGCTCAGACAGCCGATGCCCTGAAGGATGTGGTGGAGAGCTCACAGCATGTTGCAGGTCTGGTTGATATGATAGCCGAGTCCTCCGACGCCCAGGCATCCTCCATTAGCCAGGTAAGCCAGGGTGTATCACAGATTTCCAGTGTGGTCCAGACTAATTCCGCCACAGCGCAGGAGAGCGCGGCAGCCAGTGAAGAGCTGGCAGGCCAGGCCAGGATGATGACGGATTTGGTGGGCTGGTTCCGCCTGAAGAATAAAACATTTTCCTAATATAAAAGGCCCGGTCGGGCCTACATACCCCTGAGGTCCCATGGCCCCTGTGGGCCCGGCAGGTCCTTGTGCTCCGGGGCAGCCACGGGGCCCCATTGGTCCCTGTGCTCCGGCAGGACCGGCAGGCCCCTGGGGGCCTCTGGGACCAGGACAGCAGCCTGGAAATTGGGTGTGGTCTGGCGCCGCATTATCATGGGGACAGCTGTCATTGCCCGGAAAACCGTTGTTTCCGGGGTATCCGTATGGCCTGCGCTGTTCCATATTATCATTTCGATTCATTCCATTGGGAAAATTAAAATACATAGTAACCTCTCCTTGCTTTTATTGTGCGGAAGGCTGACCCTCCGCCGGATGTTTCAGTATGTGCTCAAAGTAGGTCTGGTTCTGCCTGACGGACGGATGTTCGGGCTTAAGCTTTTGCGATTTCAGATGGTAGTGCCATGCCCTGCGGTGGTCTCCCAGGCGGTCATAGCATACACACAGCTGGATGGCGGGCAGGAAACCATAACAGTCCTTTCTGACAAAGGCGCCTGTATGCTCCGGAGGCTGGGACGACAATGCCTGGGTATACCAATAGGCAGCCTCCTTGTATTTTCCGTCCTTCATTTTTATCCGTCCCAGTTCACAGCAGGCTTCGCTGCGGGGACTGTCATATAGGAAACTCTTTAAAAGTGCTTCCATGGCTTTTTCCCTATGCCCCAGATGCTCCTCGCACAGGGCCAGGTGGAGGCAGGCGTCTATCTTGTTTTCCACCCATCCCTCCTGTTCCTTGAGAAATCCCCGGAAAGCCCGTACAGCATCTTCATAGCGTTCATGGTAATACAGCTCCCTGGCATAGTAGAACTGGTGTCTGGGTTCCAAAATTTCTCCCCGGCCCAGCATGGTTTCGTATATCCGCAGGTTGCGGTCCTTATCCCCTGTGCCTTCCTTGCGGTGCTGAATCTCAATATCGGTATAGAGGATGCTGCCGGCAGGGGTTACGGCTTCATGGACCCGGCCCTGCCACTGGAAGCCCTTGTGGTTCTTGAGAAGACGCTCCCTGTAGTAGGAAAAGGAGGTTCTTCCGTTCTCGTCAAAACCAGTGAGATATTTCATCATCACCACATCCACGGAAGGGTCCAGGTTTTCCTTCAATTTCATGAAACGGGCTGCCTGTTCGGGCTCCATCACATCGTCCGCATCCATCCACATCCAGTAGTCCATCACCGCCTTTTGACAGGCCGCGTTCCTGGCAGCGGAAAAATCGTCTGTCCACGGAAAATCATAGACCTCATCTGTATAGCGGGCTGCGATTTCCTTTGTCCGGTCTGTGGATCCGGTATCCATGATTACAATCTGGTCAGCCACAGCGGACATGGTCTTCAGGAGACGTTCCAAAACAGCCTCCTCATTTTTTACTATCATACAAAGACTAACGGTTATCAAAAGCAATCCCCCTGTATCTGTTTCGTTATAGGCCGGATGTCCATTGGCATCCACGGCATACTATACTATATGAAAATGGAACAAGTTTGGTGTGCCGGAGGATGGCAGAAGACGATGATATGTGCTATAATAGGAAAACAGACGTAAGCGGGAAGGAGGAGGTTCAAATGAGGAAAAGAGGGACGTATGCCGCGCTGGCGGGAGCGGCTCTGGTTATGGCCTGGGCGCTGTCCTTTACAGCCTTTGCAAAAGAGGAAAGGACGCCGGTGGGGAAAATCAAACTGAATTTCACATCAGATATCCAGGCGGGAGAAATCGGCGGGAATGTGGATGTAACCCTGGAGGACGGGGAGTGCTCCATTGAGAGCGTGGATATTATCAATGAGGGTGACAACTGGGTAGGCGGTGACAAGCCAAAAGTGGAAATATGGCTTTCCGCCGACAGTGATTATTACTTTAAGAAATCGGGAAAGAGTGCGTTTTCATTTTCCGGCGATACGGTCAAGTATGTATCCAGCTCCACTAAAAATGATAAGGAAGAGATGGTTCTGGTGGTAAGGCTGGACAAGCTGGACGAGGATGACGAGGACCTGGATGTAAGCGGTCTGATGTGGGATGAAGATAACGGGGTGGCCCACTGGGACGATATGAGCCTGGCCAAGAATTATAAGGTCCGCCTGTGCCGCAGGGGAAGCAATTCCTATGAGGACGGCATCGGCGCCACCTATACGGTGAAGGAAAACAGCTATGATTTTTCCGGCAAGTTCCCAAGGGCAGGCACCTACTATTTTAAAGTCAGGGCCATAGATTCCAGGAATAACGCCGGCGACTGGCAGGATTCCCCATACATCGAGATTACGGAGGAGGACCTGACCAGGGTGAACGGCCAGTGGCTCAGGGACGACCGTGGCTGGTGGTACCAGAAGGGAGACGGCACGTACCCGTCAAACGGCTGGCTGTATATCAACTATAAGTGGTATTTCTTTGACCAGGAGGGATATATGAAGACAGGATGGATATCCTGGGAGAATAAGCTGTATTACTGCGACCCGTCGGGCGCCATGCTGGTATCCACGGTTACGCCGGACGGATTTACCGTGGGTGCGGACGGAGCCAGGATAAATTAGGGGTGTATGAACCTGCTAAAATCACTGATTTCCATACATATAATGTTAAAAAATGGCTATCCTTATATCAATGATAAGATTGATATGAGGAGGTCATTTTTTTATGGTAAACGAACTGGAGATAGAGGCGGTAACCGGCAGAGAGATACTGGATTCCAGGGGGAATCCCACGGTGGAGGTGGAGGTGTGCCTGACAGGAGGCGCCACCGGCAGGGCGGCCGTTCCCTCCGGCGCATCCACCGGCAAATTCGAGGCAGTGGAGCTTCGGGACGGCGGGCAACGGTACAACGGACTGGGAGTTAAGCGTGCGGTGGAGCATGTGAATACAGTGCTAAGCGAGGCGGTTCTCTTTGAGAGCGCCTTGGATCAGAGGCATATAGACCGTCTGCTCCTGGATGCGGACGGAACCGACAATAAGGGAAAGCTGGGGGCCAACGCCATTCTGGGCGTGTCCATGGCTGTGGCCAGGGCTGCCGCCAACGGGCTTAGGATGCCTCTTTACAGGTATCTGGGAGGAATCCATGCATCCGCCCTCCCCATTCCCATGATGAACATTCTAAATGGAGGAAAGCACGCGGATAACACAGTGGATTTGCAGGAATTCATGATTATGCCTTACGGGGCCTGCTGCTTTGCGGAGTGTCTGAGAATGTGCGCGGAGGTCTATCACACCTTAAAGAAGCTTCTGAAGGAGGAAGGCTACAGCACCGGAGTGGGGGATGAGGGCGGTTTTGCGCCGGATCTCAAGGATTCCGAGGCAGTGCTTGAATTTCTGGTAAGAGCCATGGAAAAGAGCGGCCTGAAGCCGGGCACGGATATGAAGATTGCCATTGACGCGGCGTCCAGCGAGCTCTATGATGAGGCCAGCGGCATGTACCTGTTTCCGGGAGAAAGCCGTATGGCGGGAAAGGAGATCCGACGCAGCGCGCAGGAGATGGTGGACTACTACCGCCGCCTTGTGGATGCGTTTCCCATCTGTTCCATAGAGGACGGACTCCAGGAGGAGGACTGGGAGGGATGGAAAATGCTCACCGGGGAGCTGGGAAGCCGTATCCAGCTGGTAGGGGATGATTTGTTCGTCACCAATACAAAGCGGCTGTCAAAGGGCATTGAGCTGGGGGCAGGCAATGCCATCCTGGTGAAGGTGAACCAGATAGGTACGCTGACAGAGAGCTTTGAGGCTATCGAGATGGCTAAGAGGGCCGGATTCGGCACCATTATATCCCACCGTTCCGGCGAGACAGAGGATTCCATCATTGCGGACATCGCGGTGGCGGTCAACGCGGGACAGATTAAGACCGGCGCGCCCTGCCGTTCTGACCGCGTGGCCAAATACAACCAGCTGCTGCGCATTGAGGAAAACCTGGAGGGTTAGAGCGTATTTGAACATCCATTGCCGTTACCTGCCTGCCCCCCAGAAGCCTGCAATGGAAGGGGATAGGAGCGCGGATGGGAGCGCGGATGGGAGATCGGATGAAGCCGGGCATTGTTTTGCCCGGAAAATCCCCTCCCTGTCCCATTTAATTCTTGACAACCGGAAAAAGCGGGGTATGATGTAAGAAGATGCATTGAATGCATCAAAAAGGGGAAAAATAAGGAGAGAGACATGAGAGAATTACTATTTATGGAACCTGTTTTTAAGGAGGCTATCTGGGGCGGCACTCGTCTTAAGGATGTGTTTGGTTACGATATCCCCAGCAGCCACACAGGCGAGTGCTGGGCCATCAGCGCGCACAAGAACGGGGATTGCCGCATTGCCGGTGGAACATGGAAAGGACAGAGCTTAAGCTCCCTGTGGGAGAGCCACCCTGAGTGGTTTGGGGCTGCGGCAGGCTGTCACAGGGAATTTCCATTGCTGGTAAAGATTATTGATGCAAGGAATGACTTAAGCATACAGGTCCATCCGGATAACGCGTACGCCGCGGAGCATGAAAACGGCTCCCTGGGCAAGACCGAATGCTGGTATATCCTGGACTGTGACCCGGATGCCACCATTGTGATTGGGCACCATGCCGGGAATAAGGATGAAGTTAAACAGATGATAGAGGAAAAGCGCTGGAAGGATTTCATACGGGAAATTCCTGTGAAAAAGGGAGACTTTTTCCAGATTAATCCCGGATGCGTCCATGCCATAAAGGGCGGCACCCTGGTCCTTGAGACCCAGCAGAGCAGCGATATTACATACCGCGTCTACGACTACGACAGGCTGTCCGACGGAAAGCCCAGGCAGCTCCATATAAAGGAGAGCATAGATGTGATAGAAGCACCCTTCAGGGAGGACCAGAACCTTTTGCCGGCAGTTGTGAAGGAGACGGACAGCGGTAGAAAAGTACATCTTGTGACCTGCGCTTACTATACCGCGGATAAGATAGACACCACAGGCCGTTACACGGAGAATTTTGGGAACAGCTTTGCAAATGTGAGCATCCTGGACGGTGAGGGAAGCGTAAACGGCATCCCGGTATCAAAGGGACAGCATTTCATCGTACCGGCCGGATTCGGGGAGGTTATTTTTGAGGGCACCCTTTCTATGATTTGTTCCCAGGCCGTTTAAATGGGGATTCCTGAATGAAATACCGGTGTCTTTGCTGTGTCCTGCCTATAAAAATATAGGAAAACAGGTTGTGTTTTAGGACAAAGTATGGTAAAATATTTTTGTTTGACTATAAGAAAATGGAGAGGTGCAGGCGGATGTCAGTAATACATGTTATTTTGTCAATCATATATGTAATTCTTGGTGTTGCAATATCAGTGGTTATCCTGATGCAGGAAGGTAAGTCCAACGGACTGGGGAGCGCGATTGGCGGAATCTCCACAGACAGTTACTGGAGTAAGAACAGAGGCCGTTCCATGGAAGGTGCGCTGGAGCATTTTACCAGGTATGGGGCCATTGCATTCATACTCATTACCATTGCCCTGAACGTGATACTTAAGGTTGTGGGGTAATTAAGATAACAGATAAGTGACGAAAACACCCTTGTATTCATATAAGGGTGTTTTATTTCATTCAGGCGTATTTTGCCTGCTTTCGGACAGGCGGGACATTTTTGGGAAAGAGGTAATATGGAAAAAGAAATATTGGAACAGAAGGGAAAAATGCTGGAAGAGGTGATGAATGACAAGCCCTATGTGCCCATGAAGGCAAAGGAACTGGCCATGCTTCTGGGCATCCCGAAATCACAGAGAGATGAACTGACACAGGTATTGGATTATCTGGTATCTGAGGGCAGAATCGGAATTTCCAAGAAGGGAAAATATGGGAAACCGGAAGTTTTTTCTGTCAACGGCATATTTTGCGGCCATCCCAAGGGCTTTGGCTTCGTGACCGTGGAAGGCATGGAGCAGGATGTATTTATCCCTGAGGACAGGACAGGAGCAGCCCTTCACGGGGACCGTGTCCAGATTGTGGTGGAATCCCAGGACCGGGGAGGCGGCCGGAGGTCGGAAGGTTCTGTGCTTAAAGTGCTGGAACATGCCAACAAAGAGGTGGTTGGGTATTACCAGAAGAGCAAGGGCTTCGGGTTTGTCATTCCGGATAACCAGAAGATTTCCAAGGATATCTTCATTCCCCAGGGCTGTGATATGGGAGCTGTCACCGGATATAAGGTGGTGGCGCGGATTAAGGACTTTGGAGACGCGAACCATAAGCCGGAGGGCGTTGTGACCGAGATTCTGGGCCATGTCAATGATTCGGGAACAGACATACTGTCCATTGTGAGAGCCTATGGACTGCCGGAGGAGTTTCCGCCGGAGGTCATGGACGAGGTGGAAGAGTGCCCGGATGAGGTGGCGGTGCCCGGTCCGGCAAGGGATGAGGAAACCTGGGACGGGCCTTACGGCATTGGGGACCTGACATCGCCGGCAGACTGGACCGGAGATTTGGCGGGCCGTCTGGATTTGCGGGGGCTTCGCACAGTCACCATTGACGGCGAGGACGCCAAGGACCTGGACGATGCGGTAACCCTGTGCAGGGACGGACAGGGAGGGTATATCCTGGGAGTCCACATTGCGGATGTGAGCCACTATGTAAAAGAAGGCCGTCCCCTGGACAAGGAGGCGTTAAAGAGGGGCACCAGCATCTATCTGGTGGACCGGGTGATACCCATGCTGCCCCACAAGCTGTCCAATGGAATCTGTTCCCTCAATGCAGGCACAGACCGTCTGGCCTTAAGCTGCATGATGGAACTGGATGACCAGGGAAATGTGCTGGATCATAAAATCGCGGAGACGGTGATTCATGTGGACCGGCGTATGACGTACACGGCGGTGAACGCCATTGTCACGGACGGGGACGAGGCTGTCATGGCTGAGTATGAGGGTTTTGTGCCCATGTTCAGGCTGATGAAGGAGGTATCTGATATCCTCAGGGAAAAGCGGAGAAAGAGGGGCGCCATTGACTTTGACTTCCCGGAGAGCAAGATTATCCTGGACGCCCAGGGAAAGCCACTGGAAATCAAGCCCTATGAGCGCAATGCCGCCACAAAAATCATAGAGGATTTCATGCTGGCAGCCAATGAGACAGTGGCGGAGGATTATTTTTGGCAGTCCCTGCCCTTCCTCTACAGGACCCATGACAATCCTGACCCGGAGAAGATGAAGCAGCTGGGGACCTTTATCCATAATTTCGGATATTTCATCCGTCTCCAGCAGGGGGAGATTCACCCCAAGGAATTACAGAAGCTTTTAGATAAGATAGAAGGTACGCCTGAGGAGGTGCTTCTTTCCAGGCTGACCCTGCGCTCCATGAAACAGGCCAAGTACACCACCCTATGCTCCGGTCATTTCGGCCTGGCTGCCAGGTATTATACACATTTTACCTCGCCCATCCGCAGATATCCGGACCTTCAGATTCACCGTATTATAAAGGAGAGCCTGAAGGGCGGGCTGGGAAACAAGAG
>JAJQEA010000357.1:5599-7953 GCA_021201905.1 Clostridia bacterium | reverse complement strand
ATTTTACAGAGTATCCAATCACAAAGGTTGGAATCAGCTGAGAGTATCCGGCTATTGAAGCATGGGTACGTTCTGCTACCAACATCCGGCATTTGGAAATAATATACTTTAATTCTTCACAAGTATAATCATCCTCAAAAAGAAATACTCGTTCCGGATGATTCAAATGCTGTGCGATTTCTTTTGCACATAACGCATCTCCTTGATTTTGTGAATATACATGAGGTATCAGTGCAATCTTCATATCAGTTTGGTTCAAGATATACTTCAGAAATATAATCCTGCTTTGAAAAAGCTGATTTCTGTTTTCACTGACACCTAACGTATAACTTGGGTTATATGCAAAAACATTTGCAAATCCATCCGGCAGAACTGTCTTTTTTGCATCCAGTACAAATGCAGAGTCTGACATTCGGCACATTTTTTTCAGGCACACCTGCATTTACCAAATTCTCATAGGTTAATCCTTCACGGGGAAAAATCATATCATAACGTTTTAGATACGATATTTTTTCATGTTCCAGGTCTTCCGTACCTATAGAACAGCTCCACAAGCATACCTTCGCTCCAATCTTCCCTGTATACTTTAGAAGATTATAGGAAGGGACACATGAATTTCTTCCATAGCAATATGTGTCTCCTCCAATTACAACTGCAGAGCCGGAACGCTTTACTGCCTGGAATACGTCCGACTGAACATACTTTTCATAAGGATATTCACAGTGAAATACCCTTTTCATGATACCGTTAGCTACTCTAGTCAGACTTTGCTTACCGTTATAACTTCTGTATTCTATTAAGTCTCCAAGAGCATCAAGCCCGGCCCTTATATCTTCCTCTGCTCGGTATGTCGAAATATCAGAAATAATCCCCTCGTTTTTCAGCAGGTTTACCGTCGATCTCACGATTGCCTCACATCCACGATTATTACTTCCAGTATGTCCGTATAAAACTGTTTTTCTTATTCTTTCGTTATCCAATATCTTTACTCCCCATCTGAGCTAACGTTTCACATAAACAACGTAATCTCCCATTTTCCGCCCATTACATCATTTATCCAAAACCATATGTTTTATCCTTGAAAGCAATATTTTTGCTTTCTCTAACCGTGCGTTATTCTTCAACTGGCGAAGCGCCCTTGCTAATTCGCCGTTGCTGATCAATCGTGCAAATTGATTTTCCTGTGCGATATGAACACATTTCTGGCAGAACATGTCATCCGTTAAAACTTGACGCATAAACGCATCAGAATGAACAATATCCGTTAAAAGATACTGGCGTAAAAAGTTAATCGTATAGTTCACAAACCACACCGCATCGTCCCTTTTGTCAGCCTCAGTTATCAATCCCATTTTGCCAAGGCAATCTTCCTTGATCATCTCTGCTTTTTTAAGAATTTCATATGTTTGAAAATTGCATTTTCGGGACAGACTCATAGGCACCTGACGGTAATTGGTTAAGCACTGGTGAATGTATTCATAACGCTCAACCATTGAATAATATTGTATGTTGAATACATAGTCCTCTAACGGACTGCTTCCATATTCAAGAATTGTTCGCTTAATAATACATTTTCGGTATAGTTTATTCCACACTACAACAGCTTCCGTACCATTTACTAAAGTATTTCTGACAATTTTATTGTGAAACAATTCCTTCGTCAAATCCATTTCCGCATCATAAAGTTCATGCTTCATCCGCCAACTATCCGATACTTTATAATAATCACATTCGACCAAATCTGCATTAGAACGAACCATATGTGTATACATTTTCTCGCAGAACATAGGTTCATAATAATCATCGCTATCTAAAAAAGAAATGTACTCTGCAGTTGCCTTTTCTAAGCCATCTCTCCTTGCTTTTGCAACACCTTCATTTTTCTTGGAAATAATAATAATTCTCCGATCCTTTTCAGCATACTGATCACATATCTTCAATGAAGAATCGGTAGAACCATCATTAACCAAAATAATCTCAATGTATACCAATGTTTGAGATAATAAGCTATCAATACACTGTGGTAAATACCTTTCCACATTATAGACAGGTACAATAATACTAATCAGCGGCATTCGTGTTTCCTCATAATCTTTCTAATTCTCTTTTTTACGTCATACAAGATAGCTACACGCTTGGGGCGCGCCGAAAATTTCATAAGTTGGTCGTACAGTGCTTTATAATATCGATCCCCTGGCAATTTGGAAAGATATTCTGCCATATCAAATTGTTTCATTATGCGAGCTCTGTCTGACATGCTAAGTTTCAAACAGACATTGTATAACTGATACAGACAAATTAAAACAACAGCAGCTTATACTTCCGCATTTTCGGAGGGGGGGCAGTTTAAAAAT
>JAJQEA010000357.1:0-5589 GCA_021201905.1 Clostridia bacterium | reverse complement strand
TTCTTCCTCATCCCAACCTCTCCCTCACCTCGAACCCCCCCACCCCAAACTCTCCAACCCCCCCCCCCAAACAAACCCCCCCCCCCCCCCACCCCCCCCCCCACCCCGGGGGCCCAGTTTTAAATAGCGGCTATACATTTCACTACAGATATGGGCCGCATCCGTACCACGTTTCAGCACAATATGATTGGTTGTGCTACCAGGGCGATCCATTCGGTAAAAATAGAATGGAAATCGAATTTTGACAATGCTTGCATCCGTAGTAAGTAACTGAAATGTATGTAACTGATCCTCATAAGTATATCCTTCTGGAAATAGCAGTCCTTCGCGAATAACCAGGGTTCTACGAACCAAATACAGAAAAGAAACTATATCATATGTTTCTGTTTGTATCTTTTCTTTCATAAACTGCCATACGGGAACTACCTGCTCCTCGCTCGGAATTTGTCTAAATGACAGTTCTTCCATAATCCGCTTTTCTTCATTCTTTAAATCTCCTTGCACAATATCTGCCGCAAAATGAACCGCTGTTTCATACAATCTTTCACAGGCGTTTGATACAATATAATCATCACTATCCACATATAGGATATATTCTCCTGTTGCATTCTGTAATCCAAGATTCCGTGCAGAACTCTGTCCTCCATTTTCTTTATGCAGTGCAACAATCCTATTATCTAATGCAGCATAATCATCAATCATTTTGCCAGATCGATCCGTAGAACCATCATCTACCAAAACAATCTGGATTTCCTGCATAGTCTGATTGATTAGGCTGCTTACACATTCATCCAGATATTTTTCCACGTTGTAAACAGGTACAATAATACTAACTTTCATTCCGTACTCTCCTCATTCCATCCTTACACCCAACAAATACTTTGTAAGGTGACACATCTTCATTTTCCTCAGCACACTGCAAGCACACCAGATCAGTAAAATCGATAACATGTATGTACCAAGAGGAGATACCATTTCCCCTAGTGCACTCCCGCCGAGAAATTTATTTACGATTGGGACAATATTGATATGGACCAGATAAATCGCATACGAATACTTTCCCAACTGTACAATCCAATCGAAATGACAAATGCTCCATGCAAATCGTAAAATCAAAATCGCACTAACCGGCTCCATTAATAAACCCAAAATAGAAAAATATCCATATTTGCCACGTTCAACATAATAGCTGACAGCAAAGAGAATACACCAGATTAGTACTGTCCACCCACAATATTTTTTTACAAATGCTATTATCTCGTTATCCTTTTTCGTTTGGAAGTATAATCCAACTGCAAAAAATCCAACCCAGTTAAAGATATTCAAATAGTTTGTCAGGCCAGCTCTGACAATTATGTCATCCGTAATTCCAAAGGCAGCTAATTCTGTTGATACAACCGAAAGTGCAACGCAAACTCCTACCAACTTTTCTATATTGAAAAATCGAAGGAAATAAAATAGTATCTGCAGCAAACTCAATACGGCCAACACCTCGACCAACCTATTATAACCCAACACAAACTTGAGACACGATTGTACGTTGATTTCCTTCCCCATTCGTAAATTAGACCATAGATAGCAAGCACACGCCATTAATATCCAAGGCAAAATGGTGGTTTTCCTGCTTTTTATGAGTTCCCATAATGAACTATATTTTGTTGGTCTGTAATAATATGCAGACAAGAGCAAAAATACAGGCACACCCATTGCCCCAATTCGCTGAAACAGTATTTCCAGGCAGCTAAGCTGCACATTGTGAAAGTCGGAGTGCGCGATAATAACAGTTAAGATTGCAACAGTTTTTGCACACCAAACACACCTACTGATATTTTTCTCTTTCAATGTCATATCCATATGGGTTCCCCTTTAGTATCCAGAAAAAAGTAGCTACAATAATTGAATAGTGCGCACCGCCCACAATCAATACAGCTTCAGAAGACGAGTGAATAAACACACCCAAAATTGCTGCTAGGGCAATGTACTGTACCTGACTTCGTGCAACCCTATAATATTGTTGAATCGTCCAAAAATAGAAAAGAAACCACCAAATATACCCTAAAACTCCGCAGCTTGCTATAATTGCAAGCGGTCCATTATGCATATTCGTAAAATAATACTGCCGCACATTTCCGAGAACATTTTTCCATGACAAAATATCCATTTTGCTCAAAAAATATACTTCCCGACCCGAAAACAGTTCCTTACCCAATATCTGCAAATCCACATATTTTCCACTTGCATACATATTGGTATAAATGAACAGAAATGCTAACGGAAAAAGCACCGCAGCGATAATAATCCTTTTCGGTATTTTGATTTTTTTTCCAAAGAGATAGTAAACCACTATTGCAATACTAACAAATAAGCAAGTACGCGAGTCCGTTAAATAAATCAGGTATTCTTCATACATACACAATCCGATAACGAGGCATTTCAAAGTGGTTTTCCCCAACATCTGCAAAAACATAATCAATATAGCCTGATTTAACAATAAATATATAGCGGTTGCATTTGGATTTGAATATCCTAAGTATAGACAATCCAATATTCCAGAATATGCAAATGGGGTCATGGATAAAATCGAAAATACAACAGCAATCAAAATATTAACATAAAGAACAAATTTCGTATTTTCTTCATTATAAGAAACGCAATCCATTAGCATGATTGCAAGCGGCATTTCAACAAATCCCACAATTCCCATTATATGCTTATCGAAACTGAGCATTCCGCTACCTGACATAAGCGAAGTCAGTACTGTCATTACAAGCAATATAAAACAGACCTCTTCTTTGTTTCCTACAAAAACCCGAGATTCGTTTACTCTTTTTATAAATAATACAAAGAAACATCCAAAGCTGACCAAAACGATTCCTTTATAAACAAGACCCACGATACTGCTCTGCAGTGGTATCAGGATATACAGCAGCAATGCAAACATCCACATTGCTTTGAAATATAATTGCGGAAGATGAATATATCTGAATCTACCCATTACTCGACCACCAGTCCTTGATATAACTCATAATATCTCTTTTGCATCAGTCCAAGATAAAATAACTGATGAATGTGTTCTTTACATCTCAAAAAATATACGTCTTTTCCTTTTGTTTTTATTTTTCCTATTGCATCCAGAACTGCCTCAGAATCTGCTGGCTCCACAACAAATCCTGTATTGATATCCACCAGTTCAGGACAGGCTATGCTGTTCATCACAATCGCAGGCACTCCACAGGCCATTGCTTCAGCAACAACCAATCCAAAGGTTTCCTCAATAGAAAAATTGATATAAACATCCGCCGCAGAATACCACTGTGCCAGAACATTCTGGTCACATACTGCGGGAATTCCAATTATATTCTCAGGCAGACATTTCTGCTAGTCGGGAGTAACTCCAACCAACACAATTATCTCATCTTCCTGCAATTTTTTCGACAAAGCAATAAACTGATCTAATCCCTTTCCATTATTCCAGACACTGGCTACGCTCAAAATAATAAATTTCCCCTGAAGCTGATACTGCTCTCGAATAGAACTTTTGCAAAAAGAAAACTGTTCTGTATCAACACCATTATAGATGCACCGAATGTCGGCCTTACACAAGAACGATGCTTCTGCCACCAATTTCAACCAATTTGACACCGTGACAATATGCAGATTTGGAACAGATGTGAATGCCGCCTTCTTTTCCAAGTAACTTTTTCGGCTGCGGTCACGCTCGCTGTCAGGATATCGGTCAAGCTGAGTACATTTTCCCGTTACTGGCCAGCAGTCGTGGAATGTCCAGACAACCTGGCAGTTTTTCTTTTTCAAATACTGAAAAAGCATTTTGTAATTCAGATAATGCCCATGAATATTATGTAGATGCACAATATCCGGGCTAATACGTTCCATGTACTGAATCAGACGCCAAGTTGGGATATGGGACATTTTTCCCTGCCAGCCCAGTTTTCTTGACAGGAAGCTATGCAAATGTGCATCCAGTCTGCTGCCGAAGCAAAACGCATTCGGACGATCTGATTTTCCGAATCCATAAGCAATATAATTTTCTATCTCTTTCTGATTCAGATAATCACTGATTTGCACTGCAATCCGTCCAGTACTGCCTGTTCCACATACGCTGTTGATCTGTAATACTTTCATTTCACTCCTCACACAACTGGGACTGCAAAAAAGCTCAATATCTTTTCCGTCATTTTTCGATAGTTCTTATCCTCTATGGCAAAATGTGCAGCTTTTTCACAGAATACATAATGTTCCTTGAGTACACTGTCCATAGCTACAGTTAATGCAATGGAAATACCGTCTATTGATTCATCTTCGATGATGTATACATATTTTAAGTATTCCTCTGGCATTCCGCCAACCTTTGTTGTCAAAAGCGGCGTACCGGATGCCATATATTCCAATATCTTGGACGAGAAAGAATAGTTGCTGTAATCGTCTTCTGTCGGCTTATTCACTACCAGCAGATGCGCCTTTTTCAAAGCAACAAGCAGTGTTTTGCGATCCACTCTGCCAAAGAATCTGATGCGAGGATCCTGCTTTGCACATTCTTCAATAAATGAAGCATCTCCTCCGGCTCCGTAAAGATGCAGTTCCGCATCCAGTTCAGTCTGCATAAAGCCCTTCACCAGATTCTGAATACCATAAAGCCTGCTGAGGTTACCGCCGTACACAATGGTTTTTTTTTGGATATTTTTCTTGATCCGGAATATCCTCAAAAATACTTATATCGCAAAATCCTTCGGAAACCATATAGGGTTTATCCTCTATTCCCATTTTAGCAGCCATGGGCTTTGTGAACAGAATATAACTGTCGCATTTTCCCTGTAAATTCAACATCTTTTCTGACAGTCTTTTGGAATACCATCCACGGACGCCTTTCATTTTCTTCCAGGAGTACATATACTCTGGCAGATCCGTAATCACTGTAGTTAAGTGACATCCATATTTTTTACAAAGGCACATTGCTGGTTCTGTATAAGGCGGATATATAGAGTACATCAAAACAGCCTTGTCCTTAACATCCTTGTTCTCCCAAAGCCATTGTTCCAGAAGTTTTTCAACATTCTTTTTAATTGTAAACTGCTTCAATCCCTGTATATTGATAAAAGGAATCCAATGAATATGAATGCCGTTTTCAATCGTTTCCTGTTTTCTGTCAATATGCTTATATATACTGTGCGGAAATGCGGCAACAGCAGGCACACTTAATGCATCTAACTTTGCTCCATTCTCCACTAACCCCTTTGCCAGCATCGTTTCATAATTCACTGGAGCAACAGAGGCTTTTTCTTTACTGTTCCTGTTCAGTTGTTCCATCTGTGCTGCTGATATCAGCGAGCCAAGTAAAAGTATCTTCATAGTTGTTCTATCTTTTCCTTCATTTTGATTAACCGCGCAGGAATACCGCTACAAATGCAATTATCAGGCATATCGTTTACCACCACTTATTCTATCCATTTTTATAATCCCAACATCTTTCCAAATTTTCTGTCATATTTCTTTGGCTCAAAAGGAATCAAACCGCCGCCAGAATGAAATGTCAATTCACTGAACACGATTCTACCATCCACATTATAGAGA
>JAJQEA010000189.1 GCA_021201905.1 Clostridia bacterium | reverse complement strand
CCGGGTTGTGCTTTTATCTTAATCCATTTGGCACAATTTAATTTTTTCTTTGGACATCATTTTTTCCCCCCCCCCCCATCTTCAGGGAGGCTGGACCGGTCTGGATGAGGGTATGCGCCTAAAGCTCCTGAAAAAATACCAGCAGCAGCCTTACCAGTTCCACCATTTTTCCATTGACGGGACAAATGGCGAGACAAGCTGTACCATGCTGTATTCCGGAAACATTGACGGGGACGCTGCTTTTTTAATCATTCCGGAAATAAACAAGCTGGAAGACTGGCATTACAAGGTCATAAAGGATATCTCCGCATTATTCCAGTTAACGGCCTGCAATAAAATCAACACCCAGGACTTTGCGGCATCGGTCATTATGGCACAGTCCAATTCAACCGATACGATTCTGCGCTATTGCAAGATGTATAATTTTGATTATACCAAGCAGCGTATCTGCCTGGCCGTTGAATTAAACAATTCGATATCCATCTCAGCGACCCGCCGATATATCATCCGGGATATCTTTGCCTCCATCACATCGTGGATCACAAGCACCTACGGTTGTAAGGTTTTCTTTCTGAAAACCCATACCCATTATGTTCTGTATCTGCTCTTTTCCAATGATGTGTCCCAGGAAACAGCGGAGTATCAGGCCACGGAGGCCGCAAAAAAAATCCAGCATTTTTTCGGCCGGGACAACATTTCCACGCGGATCGGCATCAGCCTGTATGCCTCTGACCCACAGCAGATTTCAAAGGCCTTCTTTCAGGCCATTGACGCGATCAATCTGGGCCAGAAGCTCTATCCGGCAGAATATGTGTTTTTGTTTCGCACCATTCAGGTCTATCAATGGCTCTCCACAATGCCCCAGGAAAACCTGATGGAAATGTACATGGAAACAGTGGAACCTCTGTGCAGAGCCAGCAATGCCGATGTTAACTACGTGCAGGTATTGAGGACCTACATAGAAAATCACTATAACATCAGTAAGACTGCCTCTGATTTGCATATACACCGCAATACCATGATGAACTATATGGCCCGGATCCAGGAATTACTCCCCTACAATATCGGACAGCCGGAAAACAGGCTGAAGCTGCAAATAGGCATACACGCAATGTATTTGTTGGATAAACAGAATGAATCATAGATCTACAGAGCGATAGATTTACAGATATTTTATGCGTACAAAAAGGTTCCCCTGGAAGTATCTCCCGGGGAACCTTTTGTCCCGTTCTGGTCTGGATGTTACTCAGTATAGTGATTCACATAGTACAGCACCCCATTGACCGCGTTGGTAACCGCATTTGTCGTGTGGGTTGCACCGCTGATGGCGTCAATCGCAAAACCGTCCCCATCGCCCTGTGTGTCCACAGTGAGGGGCTCCCCGCCCTTGCCCAGAAACTGGTCCTTAAAGGCCGCTTCCCCGGCTCTCATACCCAGCCCTGGTGTTTCCTCCAGCTGCAGGAATTCAAGGCCGCTTATTGTGCCATCCCGGTTTACAGCCACAGAGATTACCACATCTCCACCGAAACCGTCCTTTGAATAGGCCTGCACCACCCAGCCTATCAAAGTTCCGTCCTTGTCCTTTGCGGCGGCGGCCTTATTCACACCCACATGGCCGTAATCTGAGGCGGCCAGCTCCCTGCTGCACGTCGCTGCAAGATTGGGATCCATCCGCTCAAAGCTGTCCGCCTTTGGAAAGGTCATCCGAAACGTCTCCAGCTCCTGGGCCGCCCGTTCTTCATCCGTGGTATTCCTTTCCCTCTCCGCCCGCTGCAGCTCTTTGATGGGCACGATCCACCGCAAATCATTGAAGCCGTAGAAGCCCCCGATTAAGTCAATGGCCCCCTCCACCTTGGCCTTCGGTTCGGAGATGAACTCAATGTACAGTCTGGCCGTCCACTGCCCGCCAGGGAGACAGGTTCTGCCATTCTTATCCTTCAGTTCCGTTCCTCCATTCAGAACATCCACTGTGAAATACGGCTCAGAGGGCTGGTCCGCTCCAGCCACAGCAAAGGTATTGGGGCCTGTTTTTACAAATGTTTCTTCCAATAAAAAGGAGGACTCCTCCATCATCCATCGATACACCGAGAGATCCATCTCCTGAATCACGTCCTCGGTCCGGCGCTCCACGTTCCAGCGGTCCTCCGAATCGCTGTACTCACAGACCTGGACCACCTTCCCGGACACTTTATATGGAATCACGGCCTTCTCCATGGTCAGCACAAAATCATACGTCTCCTGGTAGACCTGGTTCTCCTCATCCGTCATACCGCCTTCCAGCCATACCGCTTCAAAACCGCTGTGGGGAACCTCCGAAAACGCCTCCTCAGGATCGAATCTCTCCCTGGGCGGCTCCACGCGGTTCCTGCTGTTCCCCAGACACCCAGCTGACACCCCGACAACCGCGGCCATCACCCATATCAGCATTGATTTTTTCATAACCCCTCCTGCCATTTAACTGTCATTTACTGGGTTCATTATATCATAGCTGTTTCCAATCCGGGGAAGTAATTTTCAAATACGCCAGTCTGAGCCGGCAGTTGAACGGTCAGCTCCTGTCCTTTTTATGTTTCATTGGAATCAGGCGGGGGAACAGGCCCATTTTACAACCGATAACGTGAAATGCTATAAAGCATAAAACACCCACGATTGCCTTAATATAAATCGTATACTGTTCATCATAGCGTTCCGCGCTGACTAAGCCAGATCCGCTGTTTCCGCTCATATCCAGATAGAAATCCGTCCGGCTCAAGGCATCCGACCGTTCAATCCCGCTGATAAATTCAGCGTCCTCTGACAAATCTGCTTCTACCACCTTTCCCACCGGCATGATATAATAATTTTCCTCGTAATTTTGCTGCATTGCATCGTTGTTAATGCTGGCGGCCACCCGCTCTCCTGAGGGAAGTTCAAGATTCATCAAATAGATATCACCAAAGTAATCGGAATCAGCCGTCAATAAAGAACCATATTCCACTTGAACAGTAAAGGTATTGTGGGAAAGAATATCCTCCACACTCTGCACACGGTAAACATCCTCTCCGGCCTCTCCGCCTATATCACCGTCAGACACCGTATGTGCCCGGGTATATCTGTCGTAAAGCGCAGAGTAAAAAACAGGCAGGACTTTACCGGTTCCCAGTACCACCAGTGCGGAAAGAATGATACATATCAATACATCAAATCTTATTTTATAAATTCTCATTTCACTTCTCCTTTTTTTATGTAATAAGTACACTGGTCCAAAACTAATCAAATTAGTTAATTGTATGATAACTAATCAAATTAGTTTTGTCAAGCCTTCTATCCTCTGATAAACCCTTGACAGCACACCCATGAATGCCTATAATGACTTATAATACGAAAAGGAAAGGGTGCGTGCAATGTTATTCGGTAAGTTCTGCATTGATTACAGCTCCGGACAATTAGATACCTCAAAACATTGTACGGAGCCTGAAAATACGAAAACAATCTTTAGCAGATATTTGATTCCAAATCTTTAGTTTGGGGTTTTGTTTTCGTGTTTTCCAATAGACAGCAGTTTGTTTTTGGCGGCGGACAGTGTTTTGTCTGCCGCCTATTTTGTTAAATGACAAATATGTATCTCTTTAAGAGCAGAGGGCGTGCAGGTTTTATACCGTACCTCTGTTTTTTGTATGCTGAAAAGAAACAAACAGCTGAAAGGAAACAAACAAATGAATGACAATCAAAATTTAACAACAGGTAATGTTCCCATAAAATTAATGGTCTTTGCACTCCCGCTGCTGGCTGCCAATCTCCTCCAGTCCTTTTACAGCCTTGTGGATATGGTGGTCGTGGGCAGAATCGTGGGAGAAAACGGGCTTGCCGCAATCAGCAATGCCTCCATGATCAGTTTTATCATCAACTCTGTCTGTATGGGTATTACGATGGGAGGCACGGTTTTGGCCGCCCAGTACAAAGGGGCAAAGGATGAACGGGGACAAATCGAAACCATCGGGACTTTATTCACCATTTCCCTTATGGCAGCAGTCCTTGTTACCGCAGCGGGCCTGTCAGCCTATGAGCCGGTTTTCCAGATATTAAATGTATCTGAGGCAGCCATGGAGGACGCCTGCGGATATATGAGAATCATCTGCCTCGGAACCGTATTTGTGTTTGGCTATCATGCGGTCTGTTCCATCCTCAAAGGGTTGGGAGATGCCAAAAGCCCCCTCTGTTTTGTCGCGGTGGCCACAGCCGTCAATATCCTATTGGACCTCCTTCTGGTAGGCCCCTTTGGCATGGGTACCAGAGGCGCTGCCTGCGCAACCGTTTTTTCACAGGGCATCTCTTTCTCAATCGCCGTGATACATTTAAAGAGGAAGGGCTTTGTTTTCGACTTTCAGCTATCGCACTTTGCCATAAAAACCGATAAACTGGCTGCCATTTTGAAGATTGGGCTGCCCACGGCGGTGCAAATGGTTGTCGTCAACCTCTCCTATCTCCTGATCACGGGAATGCTCAATCAATTTGGCGTATCCGTGGCCGCAGCCTCCGGCGTGGGACTCAAGATCAACACATTTGCCGGTATGCCCTGCTGGGCGATTGGCCAGGCGGTAACAGCCATGGCCGGCCAGAATATCGGAGCAGGCGATACAGAACGGGTCAGGAAAACAACGAAAACAGGACTTTATCTCAATCTGCTTATTACACTTGCCATGGTTTTGCTGGTACAGGTTTTCGGGAAGCAGCTGATTCTCCTGTTTACTCCGGCAAGCCCGGAAATGATTCGGGAGGGAATCCTGTATTTGAGAATATGCTGCAGTGTAAACAGCCTGGTATATGCATCCATGTATACCTTCGATTCCTTTGCCATCGGCATCGGATCCGCAAATATTGCCATGGTCAATGCGCTTTTGGACGCGGTGATTGTCCGGCTGCCGGTCAGCTGGCTTCTGGCATTTCCCTGGGGCCTTGGATTTCCGGGCGTGTATATTGGGCAGGCTCTTTCCCCGCTGCTGCCTGCTGTGGTGGGACTGCTCTATTTTAAAAGTAAGGGCTGGGAAAACAAAGGGATTCTCCCGAAACACAGCCGGACCTGCCATACAAACATTTAAGGAGGCTGATACAGCTATGAAAGGAACAAACATAAATCTCTCCTTCGGCACGGAAGTTATCTATGAGGATGCCGATTTTTATATAGACACCCACGACAAAGTCGGCATTGTGGGTGTAAACGGAGCGGGAAAAACCACCCTGTTCCACGTGCTGCTCCATGAACAGGAATTAGACAGCGGCACCATATCCACCGGCACTTCACGGATTGGTTATCTTCCCCAGGAAATCGCCATTGAGGACGAATCCTGCACCGTGATTGAATACCTGCAAAGGGGACGGCCAATCAAAAAACTGGAGGCAGAGTTAAACGTGATTTATAAAAAGCTTGAAAGGGCCGGCGAAACAGAACAGTCCCTGCTGTTTAAGCAGATGGAAAAGCTCCAGTCCCAGTTGGAATCCTACGATTATTACGAGGCGGACAGCATTCTGCTCCATATCATTGACCGTATGGGAATTTCAAGGGGCCTGCTGGACACGCCACTTAGCAGGCTGTCCGGCGGGCAGAAATCCCAAATAGCCTTTGGCCGTGTCCTTTATTCAAAATCTGACATTCTGCTTTTGGATGAACCGACCAACCACTTAGACGCGGCAGCCAGAGAATTTGTCATCGAATATCTGAAAGGCTATCAAGGTATGGTGCTGATTATCAGCCACGATGTCAGCTTTCTGAACCAGATTGTCAATAAAATCCTGTTCATCCATAAAGCCACACACAAAATATCCGTCTATGAAGGCAACTATGATACTTACAAAAAGAAGTATGCCCTGGAACAGCGCCTGCGGGAACAGGCCGCCTCGCAGGAGGAAAAGGAAATCCGGGAGCTGGAGGAATTTGTCCGGAGGGCAAACCAGGCAAGCCGGACCAACCACTCACTCAAGCGTATGGGACAGGAACGCGCCCACCGGCTGGAGAAAAAGCGAAGCATGAGACAGCCCCGCGGCCGGATCTGCAAGCGTGTGAAAATGGACCTGCGTCCCATGGGCGAGGGCGGCGGGATTCCCCTGGAAGTGGAGCATCTGTCCTTTCACTACCCGAACCAGCCCCTTCTCTACCGTGACTTGTCATTTCAGATACATGAAAAAGAACGCTTTCTGATTGTTGGAGAAAATGGGGCCGGCAAGTCAACCCTGCTTAAACTGATTATGGGGATACATTCTCCCGATACGGGAAGCATCCATATTCATCCAAAAACCGATGTGGCTTATTACGCCCAGGAGCTGGAACAGCTGGACCTGCACAAAACCATACTGGAAAACGCCCGGACCGACGGATATACGGAAAAACAGCTTCGCTCTGTTTTAAGCAACTTTCTTTTTTATGGGGACGATATCCATAAAAAGGCAGAAATCTTATCCCCCGGTGAAAAGGCCCGCATTGCGCTGTGCAAAGTTTTACTGCAAAGGGCGAACCTTCTCATTCTCGACGAGCCCACAAACCATCTGGACCCCGAGACCCAGAGCATCATTGGAGGAAATTTCCATCTTTTTGAAGGCACCATTATGGTTGTCAGCCATAATCCACGGTTTGTGGAGCAGATTGGCATCAACCGGGTACTGATCCTGCCTTCCGGCAGAATCGCGGATTATTCCCGGGAATTATTAGAATACTATTACGGATTAAATTCAGAGGAGGAATTATAAAATGACCGATACAAAAAAATTATATCCCAGGACCGGAGATCAACAAACAATATATTTAAAAAACGTCATTACAGACCCATCCATCATGGTTGGGGATTATACGATGTACAATGATTTTGTCAATGACCCGGTTGGGTTTGAGAAAAACAATGTTTTGTACCATTACCCCATAAACCGGGATCATCTAATCATAGGAAAATTCTGTTCCATTGCCTGCGGCGCAAAGTTTCTCTTTAACAGTGCAAATCATACCCTTTCCTCCCTCTCCACCTACCCCTTTCCCCTTTTCTTTGAGGAATGGGGGCTGGAAAAAGGGAATGTGGGAGCTTCCTGGGACAATAAAGGGGATATCGTCATCGGAAACGATGTATGGATTGGATATGAGGCCGTCATTATGGCAGGGGTTACGATTGGCGACGGAGCCATAATCGGAAGCCGGGCGGTGGTGACAAAGGACGTTCCTCCGTATACAATTGCCGGCGGCGTTCCCGCAAAACCGATCCGGAAACGGTATTCCGAAGAAACGGCTGCCACCCTGCTGGAGCTTAAATGGTGGGACTGGCCCGAGGAACGGATAACAAAAAACATCCATGCCATACAGGCGGGGAATTTAAAGGAACTGATATAAAGAAATTCCTCCCGTGTGCTCACAGCAGCCGGCCGTCCTGCACGGTAATCACCCGTGAGCTGCTTTTTGCGGCTTCCGGTGAATGCGTTACCATGATAATGGTCTGGCCGATGCTTTGATTGATCTCTTGCAGCAGGGCCATGATTTCGGATCCGGTCCTGCTGTCCAGATTTCCCGTGGGTTCGTCTGCAAATAAAATTTCCGGTTTTCCAATCAGGGCGCGGGCGATTGCCACGCGCTGCTGTTGGCCGCCGGACAGTTCACGGGGCGTATGCCGGCGGCGGTCAGACAGCCCCACCACTTCCAGGATCTGATCCAGCTGCTTTTTGCAGCCTGCCATCTTTTTCCCATCCAGGAGCAGGGGGAGCATGATATTTTCCTCTGCGCTCAGGTTTGGAATAAGATTGTAGAACTGAAAAACAAAACCGATTTTCTGCCTCCGGATGCGGCTCATTTTCTCGTCCCTCAAACAGGAAATATCCATTCCATCCAGAAGGACATTTCCGCTGGTTGGAGTGTCCAATCCCCCCAGAATATAGAGCAGCGTACTTTTTCCGGAGCCGGGCGTCGGGAGAGTTGACGACGGTTGGGGGGGGGGGGGGGGGGGGGGGGGGGGGGGGGGGGGGGG
>JAJQEA010000219.1 GCA_021201905.1 Clostridia bacterium | reverse complement strand
ATGTCAGCCGTTTCAGGCGGCTCTGTTTCCCATTGTGCGTAAAGAATCAGATTCTCTGTGATGGTTATGCCATCTCCCGGCCTATAAGCAATACCGCTGCCATCCGGCTGCGTGTTCCATGACAGGAACCTGTAATTGGGGCGGGACACCCCTGCCTCTTCCGGAGTTTTTATGATATAAACAGTACCCTCGATGAGATCAAAATCAGCCATTCCGCCAAATCCGCCATTGGGATTATATACTACAGTGAACGTCCTGGATTCCGGCGCAGGACAAGGCGGACAAACCGGACAGGGACAACAGCAAAACGGGCAAGGTCTGCATTTGTACATAAAATCATCCCACGGACCGCAATTCTGTACAGGCATACCGCAGGTGTTGTAATTTATATTGCTCATAATATCACTCCTTTTCTTAATTCCTTTCTTTCATTATATGTTGACAAGCTTTTTATGGTGTCAGATTGCCTTTGCCCGAAGCACCATTCCCTGAACATATGAAGGCAGATATGTGAATTCCGTAAATTAAATTTAATATTTAAGTTACTATCAATCTAAATTCTCTTATTTTATAATTTAACTAAAGAATGTATCGGGAACAGCGAACCATGCAGCTGCACAGACGAGGTGATTTTTATGAATAACAGACTTTACCGTTCAAAAAACAACCGTGTTTTTCTTGGCCTTTGCGGAGGCCTTGGAGAATTTTTCGGAATAAACCCATTGGCTTTCCGATTGATCTTTTTATTCACAGGGCCTGGACTTATAGCCTATTTCATACTCTGCGCTTTCGTACCTGAACAGCCACTATAATTACCATCTGATTCATAAAACCTCCATTGAGCCGGTTCCTCAATAAAAAAATAAATAATCTTTGATTTCCCGGCAATTCGTTTATGTTTACTTTATAAAAAGATGTTATATATGTATAATAGAATATAGCAAAGGGAGGTAAAGGAACATGTTTCAGATACTGGTTGCGGAAGATGACAAGAATACCCGAAGGCTGATGGAGGCCGTACTGAAGGAACATGGCTACCACCCCATCCTGGCATGCGACGGACTGGAGGCCTTGAAATTATTAGATACCCACCATGTGGACCTGGTTATCCTGGACATCATGATGCCCGGCATTGATGGCTACGAGCTCACCAGACAGCTGAGGGCCACCGATTACGCCCTGCCCATTCTCATGGTCACGGCCAAGCAGCTGCCGGAGGACAAACGGAAGGGGTTCATCGTTGGAACAGATGATTATATGACAAAGCCTGTGGATGAGGAGGAAATGATTCTGCGCATCCGGGCGTTGTTACGCAGGGCCCAGATTGTGAGCGAACGGCGCATCACCATGGGGGATGTGTGCCTGGACTATGATTCCCTGACCGTAAGCCGCGGGGATGAAAGCCAGACTCTGCCCCGCAAGGAATTCTATCTTCTGTACAAGCTCCTGTCCTATCCCGGCAAGATCTTCACCCGCATCCAGCTCATGGATGAGATATGGGGCATGGAATCCCAGTCGGACGACAATACCATCAATGTTCACATCAACCGGCTCCGAAAGCGTTTTGAGGACTATCCTGAGTTTACCATCGAAACCATACGCGGCCTGGGCTACAAGGCGGTGAAAAATCTATGAGACGCAGGACAAAGCATAAGCCGTTGGGAACCATAACCCTCATACTGACCGCAGGCATCTTCTTAATCATGCTCACAGTCATGACACTGCAGGGATTCTTGATGTACCTGTACTGGAGGATTTTCTACCAGGCCGACATCCCCATTCCCCAGTTCTGGCGGCCCATTCCCCTGCTGGCCGTGCTCAGCGCCGTGGTTGGAGCGGGCCTTACCCTGTTTCTGAGCCGCATCCCCCTCAAGCCCATCCGCGACCTGATTGAGGCCATCAACCAGCTGGCGGACGGCAACTTCAAGGTGCGCATCCACCTGGACCTGAACCGGGAATTTGAACGTCTCTCCGAAAGCTTCAACCGCATGGCCCAGGAGCTGGAGAACACGGAGCTGCTGCGCTCTGACTTCATCAATAATTTCTCCCACGAATTCAAGACCCCCATCGTATCCCTGAGGGGCTTTGCCAAGATACTGAAAAATGACGGCCTCACCAGGGAGGAACGAGACGAATATCTGGACATCATCATAAGTGAATCCAACCGCCTGGCCCAGCTCTCCACCAATGTGCTGAACCTGTCCAAAATAGAAAAAATGAGCATACTGTCGGATATGGAGTCCTTTGATCTGTCGGAGGAAGTACGCCAGTCCGTTCTGCTGCTGGAATCAAAATGGCAGAAGAAGCAGCTGGAACTGTTTATTGATATGGACGAGCTGGAATACCGCGGAAATAAGGCCCTGTTGAACCAGGTCTGGATTAACCTGATAGACAATGCCATCAAATTTTCTCCCCAAAACGGTAAGATAAAGCTGAAGCTGCATAAAAAGAAGGACCAGGTGGTTTTCCGGATTCTGGACAATGGATGCGGCATGGATGAGGAGATAAGGAACCACATATTCGACCGTTTCTACCAGGGAGACAGCTCCCATACCGCAGAGGGAAACGGCATCGGCCTCACGGTGGTGGAAAAAATCGTGCACCTCCACAAGGGGCAAATCCAGGTCCTCAGCGAGACGGGCATCGGCACCACCTTTACGGTGAGCCTTCCCGTTCTCCCGCCTCCTTCTGACCTGTAAATATTTTAGCTGTAAATATTTTGTGGATTTCCCCGGTAAAATTTCCCCGGTAAATTTTCTTTGACATACCGTGTCTTTTCTGATATGATGACTTTACTTTATAAAAAGGAGGGCGTTTGATGTATTTTTCCATTCGTTTAAGATAAGCAGCAAGTAAATAAAACCTGATATGGTTTTTTGTTGTACCTGTTTTACGGATGAGATGCAGATACGCCTGATATAGCTTCATGTAATATATGAATTGCCCGCCAGTGATCCCGGGGACAGTTTGTTTTCTACATACAGGCAAGGCAGATAGAACCGTAATGGCTTTATCTGCCTTTTAATGTTGTATTTATGCCATATCTATGATCTATATTGCCTAACAGGCTTTACGTCAAACCAGGTAAAACAGGACGGCCCTGTCAGGTCTGATCCAGAATATGGAAAGGATTATTTAATATGAATGATTATTCAAAATGGAAACAGAAATTTCTGACCATTGCAGCCGGCCAGACCGTGTCCCTGATCGGAAGCTCTGCTGTCCAGTTCTCCCTGATTTGGTGGCTGGCCAGCGAGACCGGTTCTCCTATGATGATGGCATTATCCGGCCTGGTGGCATTTCTGCCCCAAATCTTCTTAGGCCCCTTTGCCGGGGTATGGATTGACCGCCTGAAACGGAAACATGTGGCCATTGCGGCGGATATGTTCATCGGCCTGGTGGCCGTGGTCTTTGCCGTCCTCCTTTGGATGGGCCATCCTCCCTACTGGTCTGCCTGCGCTGTTCTGGGCATACGGGCCGTGGGCGGAGTATTTCATACACCTGCCATTCAGTCCATCGTACCACAGTTGGTACCACCGGACAAGCTGGTCCGGGCCAACGGCTGGAACCAGTTTATGCAGTCCGGCGCCTTTATGCTGGGACCTGTCATAGGGGCTGCCATGTATGCCGCGCTGCCCCTTCCGGTCATCCTGCTGACTGATTTTATGGGCGCCTCCGCCGCCAGCCTTACAATGGCAGTGGTAACCATTCCTGAACCGGAACACAGCCATCAGGGGGCGCCTCATTTAATCCGGGAAATGAAGGAAGGGCTGGGCATCTGCATGAGCGACCCCAGGCTGATGAAGCTGACCGCTGCCGCTGCCATCTCCATGGTATTTTATCTGCCCCTGGCCTCCTACTATCCACTGATGTCCAGCACTTATTTTAAAGCCAGCGCACGGCACGCAAGTGCGGTGGAATTTCTCTACGCCCTGGGCATGATGGTATCTGCCATGATATTCGGCAGCCTGGGCAGGGTGGACAATAAACTGAGGGCATCCTACCTGGGGCTGGCCGGAAGCGGCGTCACCTGCTTTATCTGCGGCATCCTGCCTTCTGATAGGTGGGCCTGGTATGTCTTTGCAGTGACCTGCATGTTCATGGGCGGGTCCGGCAGCGCCTACAATATTCCGTTCATGGCCTATCTGCAGGAGACCATACCCGCAGAAGCCCAGGGGCGGGCCTTCTCCCTTTTGGGAAGCCTTATGTCCCTGGCCATGCCCGTGGGCCTTCTTATATCCAGCCCTGTGGCCCAGATTTTCGGGGTGAATATGTGGTTTTTGGTGTCAGGCATCGGTATTCTGGCAGTGGTGGCCGTGTGCGGACTTTCAGGAAAGGATTAGTGGAAGGCTTATCCGCGTCAGAAAAAGGCTTTCCTCCTGTCCGCTGTAAAAGCTTCCGCCGTGGTCCCCAATGATTTTGGCGCAGGTTTTAAGGCCGATTCCGGTGCTATCCTTTGCCTGGGCATCTTCCGCCACATAATTGCCAAAACAGATAATAAGACAATCCGCCCGCTGCTCGTAGGATACGGTTACCGGGCGGTTCCTGTCCGCGTATTTTAACAGGTTGGAAAAAATATTTCCGAATACCCGCCGGCACAGATTGATGTCCGCCAATAACCTGCAGTTGATGTCATCGGAACTGCGCCTGATGTCAAAGCCCTCGCTTTCCATGTCAAACAGGCTCTCTTCCACGATTTGGCCCAAAAATTCAGCCCCATTGACCTCCTCCGCCTCCAGCTCCTCCCGCTCTCTTCCGTACACAATGAAATACTCAAACAATTTATCTGAAAGCTCCTTAATCTGGTATGCCTTATCACGGATGGAAGCCAGATACTTTCTCTGCTGTCCCCATTCTTCCTCCTTACCCATCTGGAGTATGTCCACATAACCCAACAGGGAAGTAAGAGGAGTGCGCAGGTCATGGGACATGGCAGTGACCAGTTCCCGGTTCGCCCTGCCCGCTTCCTCTTCCTTCTGCTGCCGTTCCTTGATGGCACAGCGCATGGCATCGATTTCCGCTGCCAGGGAAGCCAGCTCATCCTTTCCCTTTACCGTGATCCTGTAATCCAGGTCTCCGCCTTTTAATATCTGTATCTCCTGCCCCATCAAATCTATGTACCTGATTTTTCCGCGAATCATCATGACCAGAATCAGGGCAAAGGTGGTCATGGATATCACGCCGTCCAGCACACTGGCAGCGGCATAATATCCATACTCCGCATAATAGCTGACTCCTGCCCGGGCTGTCCCGTCCGCAAATTTCACCTCATAGAGCCATGAGGTATCTTCCCACTCATTCATTTCCGGAACCATGACCATCACCTTGGCGTCATTGCTGTACCGAAACCTGCCGTCTTTATAGATGGTTATAAGAAGGTTCCTTTCTCCTGACGCCCATTTGTCCAACATCTTACTGTCATTTGTGGACAATTCGTTCTCTGTCACATAGGCCTGGAGCCGCCCCACACATGCCTGCTCTCTCATGGCCATTCTGTCCTCACTGAACAATATCCTGTCCAGGATACCAAACAGCAATGCATTAAGGGCCATATAGAGAGCCAGTGAAACGAGGGCCGACGCCACCGCCGCCAGGGTAAGCTCTGTCCCCAGCCTGCTGATACACCTTCTCTTACTCAATCCGATACCCCTTTCCCCATACATTGACAATATACTTGGGATTCTTTGGGTCCGCCTCCAGCTTCCTGCGCAGATTCCTGATATGGACCATCACCGTATTATTGGCGCTGTAATAATATGTCTCCCCCCACACGCTCTCATAGATATTTTCAATGGTAAACAATTTGCCCCGGTTGGACGCCAGCAGTAAAAGGATGCGGTATTCCAGGTCTGTGAGAAGAATTTCACTGCCGTTTTTCATGACCTCGTTACATGATTTCTGAATAATCAGGTCTTTGACAGCGATGGCTTCCTCCCCATCCTCCTCCTTGCCTTTATACACATGGTACCGGCGTATCATGGCCTTTACCCTGGCTGCCAGCTCCGCATAGGAAAATGGTTTTGCCAGATAGTCGTCGCCTCCTGCCCCAAATCCCATGGTCTTGTCCGAGTCCTGGGTACGGGCCGTGAGGAACAGAATGGGAGTGTTCAACTTTCTTCGTATCTCTGCGCAGGCAGAGAATCCATTTCGTCCCGGCATCATCACGTCCAGTATGATTAGGTCGAATGTATCGTCTGCCATGGATGCAGCCTGCTCCCCATTCTCCGCTTCCACAACCTGGTATCCCTCGCTCTCCAGCAGGATTCTCACTACCTCCCGTATTTCCGGATCGTCATCTGCAAATAATATCTTCCGCTTGTCCAACCTGACACCTCTCTTCGTATTCGCTCGTTTCATTTTCCATTTTCCGGCATGAATTGTTCCGGCATGGTAAAACTATCTTTCATTATATCTCAGATGTCCGCTCTCTTCCACCAGATTAGTCAGAAGCGTTCAACTGTTTTCCTGTCTGTCAGTCATGCTTGATTGCCTCCAGCGCTGAAATCTTTACTGCTTTGCCGGCCGGATAATAACCTGCCCCCACACCCACCGCAATGGAAAACAGGACTGCAAACAGGGACAGCCACCAGGGTATCACGGACAGCCTGGAGGGAATGCCCGCCAATCCCTCGTCCATGGCACCGGCCATGGATGAGGACGACATGCCTTGGGAGGTCATGTTCATGACAAAGGAAATGGCGTAACTGAGCACAGTCCCTGTCACTCCTCCCAACAGCCCGATACAGCCTGCTTCCAGCAGGAATATCCTCCTGATGTCCCTGACAAAGCATCCCAGCGACTTCATGACGCCGATTTCCCTGGTACGCTCAGATATGGACATAATCATGGTGTTGGTGATTCCCAGGGCTGCCACGAACAGGGAAATGGCTCCCAGGCCGCCTAACATCATCTGCTTCTGCCTGGCCTCCTGCTCCATGGGCTTGCGGATGGTCTCCATGGAGCTGGTCCTGAACCCCATACGTTTGATTTCCGCTTCCACCTCCGCCACTTGGTTCATATCCTTTACCTTTACAAGGGCGCCTGAATACCCCTTTTTCCACTCCGGCTTCTTGCCGCTCAGCCTGGCCTGCTGGTCCAATATGGTCTTAAGCATTTCCAGGTCCATGACAAGCCCTATGGATGTTTCCTCTCCTTTTCCGTAATCCTCCTTCATTCTTCCCGCTGCTTCCAGCTGACGCGTAATTTTCTTATCCTCCTCCTTATCGCTGCTGATGTCCAGCGTATAGGTTGTTTTCATGGAATCAAAATAGGGTTGGGGCTTTACAGGCATTCCCCTTTCATCCAGGTTATCATATCCGCTGTACATATCAACCGTATTCCTGCCCGAAGGCCTCTTGGTGTCCTCAAACATATAGGCAAAATTCTCGCCCACAAAAACACCGTCCCTTCCCGCCTTGTCCCAGGTCCCGTCCGTCAGCTTGTATCCCATTGCTTCGGCTGCCTTTACGTCAATGCCCACAATGGTGGTGTAGGCGGACTTGTAACGCCGGCTCCTTCCCCCATACAGGGTGATGGGGATGTTTTCCGCCGTAAGCTTTGGCGTGACTGCTTCTACTGACTTCATTTCCTTTAAACGACGGATTGCCTGGTTATTCAGCTTTGCCGATCTGTTCCCTTTGCCTGCCGGATATACACTTATGATGGTCAGGTCCCCCATCTGGGCCAGCATGCTCTTTTGCGCCTCCTTCATTCCGATTCCAATGGATATCATGATAACCACGGAACAGCAGCCTATGATGACTCCCAATACGGTGAGAAAGGTCCTGCTCTTGTGGCGGGTCAGATTCTGGAGACATATGGTGAGTAAGTCTTTTGTTTTCATGATTTATCTTCCTCATTTTCTGGAGGCTGTTCCCCGGACTGGACGGGATACGGTTCTTCTCAGTCATCCTGAGCATGGCTGTCCTCCAATTCATCCCTGCCATCCCGGTCACGGCTGTCCTCCAATTCATCCCAGTCATCCCCGGCACGGCTGTCCTCCAATTCATCCCTGCCATCCCGGTCACGGCTGTCCTCCAATTCATC
>JAJQEA010000210.1 GCA_021201905.1 Clostridia bacterium | reverse complement strand
CCCCTGCTTTGCCCCCGGGTTACGGCTAAGTGACAGCACCCCTCGGTAAAAATCGCCAAATCTCCCCGCCCCCGCCCGCTCATTTTCCGGCTGCTCTTTCTTCCGTCCGCTGACACATCCTCCCATAAGGAGAGAAGAGAAGTGCACTGAGTGAACGGATGAAAGACAATGTGAGATTTTTTCTCTGCTGCATAAGGGCCTCTGAAAGGGCAGAGGGGAATGGATGAAGTGGCAGGAACTAGTACATTGCGTATGGTCATAGCGTAAGAACGTGGCATAACGACATAGCATTAGGGTATCGCATAAGGATATGATATAAAGACATAGTATAAGGGCATAATGCAAGGATACGGTGTGGGGGAAAGGGGACTTTTGAGTGCATGAAGAATTTTCTCATGAAAATATGATTATATGATATGTATATGTGGCAGAAGTGTGAATGGTAATAAGGAGAAGTTTTCTCATATTGGAAGCGAGAAGGATTTATAGGTTATTAGAAATGAGAAGAACTTTTGAGATGAGATTTTTTCTCGTCAATTAAGAGGGGTGTTGACATATACTGAGAGACAAATAACTGTTTGATGAATTTGTTAATTAGATAAGGCTTGTTGATTTAGATAGGATTTCTTCTTATATAATACATAGTGCATCTGTATGATATATAGAACATCTATATGATACATAAAGCATCTATATGGCAATAGCACATCTATGTGATACATACCGCACCTACATGATACATAAAGCATCTATACGGCAATAGCACATCCATGTGATACATACCGCACCAATATAATACATAGCACCTCTATATAACACATAGAGCATCCTGTGTTCTCCAAACTTACTAAAAAAGACAAAAACAACGGTACATCATGAGTGATGCGGGTTGATTGATAATATAGGTTTTTCTGGCAATAATAGTCATGATTGTATTTTTAAATACAGGCCACATGACGTTTAGTTGAGTGTTTTAATATCTAAATATTTTAATATCTAAATATCTTAATATGTAAGCATTTAAGTATTTAAACATTTAAGTGTTTAAACATCTAACTATTTAAGCTTGTCGGCATTTAGGTGAGATTAAAAAATTCAGGATAGCAGGAGGTTATTAGATATGGAAGAAACAATTGTCGTTGTCGGGGCCAACCATGGGGGGACGGCGGTTTTGAATACGATATTGGACCAGTTTCCGGGGAAACGGGTGGTGGCGTTTGACAGGAACTCTAATATCAGTTTTCTGGGGTGCGGTATGGCGCTTTGGATTGGCGGGCAGATTTCAGGGCCAGAGGGGCTGTTCTATTCCAGTAAGGAGGCTTTTGAGGAAAAGGGCGCTGTCATCCATATGGAGACAGAGGTTACCAGAATTGATTTTGACGGGAAGGTTGTTTATGCCAGGGGAAAAGATGGGGAGGACTTTGTGCAGGCGTATGATAAACTGATTCTGGCTACGGGGTCTGTTCCGCTGCGCCCTGAGATTGAAGGCATGGAGCTGGAGAATGTGCAGTTTGTGAAGCTGTATCAGAATGCCAGGGATGTGATTGAGAAGCTTAAGGATACGTCTGTTAAAAAAGTGGCCGTGGTGGGCGCCGGATATATTGGGGTGGAACTGGCTGAAGCCTTTAAGAGGAATGGCCGGGAGGTGGTTTTGATTGATCTGGCGGATACATGCCTGTCGGGATACTATGACAGGGAGTTTTCTGACAGGATGGCGCACAATCTGCAGGAGCACGGCGTGAAGCTGGCTTTTGGGGAGAAGGTGGTGAGACTGGAGGGCGGCAGACGGGTGGAGCGGGTGGTTACGGACCAGGGGTGCTATGAGGCGGATATGGTGGTGTTCGGCATTGGGTTTAAGCCCAACACAGCCCTTGGGCAGGGGAGACTCAGGACCTTTGGAAATGGGGCGTTCCTGGTGGACCGCAGGCAGGAGACAAGCGTACCCGGGGTGTATGCGGTGGGGGACTGCGCTACGGTTTACAATAATGCCATACAGGCTGCGGATTATATTGCCCTGGCGACCAACGCGGTGCGCTCTGGAATCATCGCGGCCCATAATGCCTGCGGTAAGGTTCTGGAATCCGTGGGAGTTCAGGGCTCCAATGGAATCAGCATATGGGGCCTTCATATGCTCAGCACGGGAATCAGCCTGGCCAGGGCGCAGCGGATGGGGTATGACGCGGCGTCGGCTGATTATGAGGACTGGCAGAAGGCTGAGTTTATGGAGAACGGAAACCATAAGGTGAAGATACGCATTGTATATGACAGAAAATCCAGGATCATACTGGGTGCCCAGATGTGCTCGGATTATGATGTTTCCATGGGCATTCACATGTTCTCCATGGCAGTGGAGGAACAGGTGACCATAGATAAGCTGAAGCTGTTTGATTTGTTCTTCCTTCCTCATTTTAATAAGCCTTATAACTATGTGACCATGGCAGCGCTGGGGGCACAGTAGGTTTGAGGCTGGCAAATCCCTTCTTGCTTTTTATACTGCTTCGGGGTAAAATGGGAAAGTATATCACTAAGGAAGGAGATTTTTCTTTATGGAAGCAGTTACGGGAGCGGATTTGAGTTTTGTGAATCTGGGTATTACCATAGAGCATCTGCCCAACAGCATCACTGTGTTTGGGTTCAGGATTGCGTTTTACGGTATCATCATAGGGCTTGGGATGCTGGCCGGCATGGCCATTGCGTGCTCAGACGCCAGGAGAAGAGGGCAGGACCCGGATATTTATCTGGATTTTGCGCTTTACGCCATCATATTTTCCATCATGGGGGCCAGGGCCTACTATGTTATATTCGACTGGGCTAATTATAAGGATGATTTGCTCCAGATATTTAATCTCAGGGCGGGCGGACTGGCTATTTACGGGGGGGTCATTGCGGCGGCCCTGATCCTTATCGTATTTACTAAAAAAAGGAAGCTGTCCTTTTTTTCCATGGCTGACAGCGGCGTCTTAGGCCTGATTACGGGACAGATAATCGGCAGGTGGGGAAATTTCTTCAACTGTGAAGCCTTTGGCGGGTATACGGATAACCTGTTTGCCATGCGAATCAGGAAAGGCCTGGTGAATCCGGCCATGATATCCCAGCAACTGGTGGACAATGAGATTGTGGAGAACGGGATAGCCTATATCCAGGTGCATCCCACCTTCCTATATGAATCCCTTTGGAACCTGGGCGTGCTGATGTTTATGCTGTGGTACAGGAAGCGCAAGAAGTTTGAGGGGGAGATGCTGTGGGTGTATTTCTTTGGGTACGGACTGGGCAGGGTTTGGATTGAAGGCCTGAGGACGGACCAGTTAAAGATTCCGGGAACGGGATTTGCCGTGTCCCAGCTTTTATCGGCTGTGCTGGTGGGTGTGTCGGCGGCAGTGATTGTTTACCGCCATCGTCACCCTAAAAAGGGGGACAAAGTGGAGGAATCCGTCTAAGATACCCTCTAAGATGCGCACCCATCCCCCACTTTTGGGAAATTGGCGGGAAAGTGGTGGTGAAAATCATGGGATTGTCCCCCACTAGGGGCATGAAAGGATGGAAAAATCAATATTTTGTGTCTGTTGCGGGACTCGTCCCACATATAGAGGCAGTTGCGGAAAAGCCCGCAGCTGCCTTATTTTTTCGCAATTTTTTTATAAGATTTCCGTAAAAACTTCTTGCCATTTCCCAAAATCTGTACTATAATGGACATACAAGTGGTAGAAAGTGGTGCAAAGTGGTAGAAGATGGTTGTTAAGTGGATGAAGTGGGGGATTTCGGATGTCTCCCACAATGTCCACTACCGCTCCGGTGTACGGCAGGTGATAAGTTATGTTCATGGGTGAGTACAATCATACAGTCGATGCAAAGGGACGGCTTATCGTACCTTCCAAATTCAGAGAGCAGTTAGGCGATGAATTCGTTGTTACGAAGGGCCTTGATAACTGCCTTTTTGTGTATGAGAATTCAGAATGGGCCGCCCTGGAAGAAAAGCTTCGCACATTGCCTCTGACCAATGCGGCCGGACGTAAGTTTTCACGTTTCCTCTTAGCAGGAGCTACCACCTGTGAAGTAGACAAGCAGGGAAGGATTCTCCTTCCGGCCGTGCTTCGGGAGTTTGCCGGAATCGAGAAGGATGCAGTACTGGTAGGTGTGGGCAGCCGCATTGAAATATGGAGTAAGGATAAGTGGCTGGATGCAAACACCTTTGATGATATGGAAGAGATTGCAGAACATATGGAAGGTTTGGGAATTTAATGGAGGAATCAACATTTGTACATAAGTCCGTACTTTTATATGAGACAGTGGGAAGTCTGAATATCAGGCCCGGAGGTTTGTATGTGGACGGCACCCTGGGCGGCGGCGGACATGCCTATGAGGTGTGTAAGCGCTTGGGCAGCGGTAAGCTGATCGGCATAGACCAGGACGCGGACGCCATTGAGGCGGCCGGGAAAAGGCTTCTGCCGTTTCAGGACAAGGTAACCATTGTCAGAAGCAATTACGCCAATATTAAGGAAGTACTGAAGGATTTGGAAATTGAGGGAGTGGACGGGATTTACCTGGACCTGGGAGTATCCTCCTACCAGCTGGATACGGCTTCCAGGGGATTTACCTACCGTGAGGACGCGCCTCTCGACATGAGAATGGACCAGAGGAACGATGTCACGGCCGCCCATATCATTAATACCTACAGCGAGATGGAGCTGTACAGGATTATCCGGGATTACGGAGAGGATAATTTTGCAAAGAACATAGCAAAGCACATTGTAAGGGCAAGAGGAGAACACCCCATAGAGACTACCGGGGAGCTGGCGGAGATCATAAAGGGAGCCATTCCGGCCAGGGTAAGGGCAACGGGAGGCCATCCGGCCAAACGGACCTTTCAGGCTATCCGGATTGAGTGTAACCATGAACTGGAGGTTTTAGAGCAGTCCATTGATACCATGATAGACCTTCTGAATCCGGGAGGCCGTCTCAGTATCATTACCTTCCATTCCCTGGAAGACAGGATTGTGAAGAGCCGGTTCCGGTTAAATGAGAATCCCTGTATCTGTCCTCCTGATTTTCCTGTCTGCGTGTGCGGGCGGAAGAGCAAGGGGAAAGTGGTGTCCAGAAAACCCATATTGCCGTCAGAGGAAGAACTGGAGGAAAACAGCCGCTCTAAAAGCGCAAAGCTGTGCGTCTTTGAGCGGGGACAGTCTTAGTCAGAGGACAAGACCTTTTTCCGGTTATTGAGATTACGAAGGACAGCAGGCAGCAGGAAAGACCGGCACGGGCCGGCGCCGGCTGCCGGATTCAGACAGAAGGGAGGATAAGGTTATGGCTGCAAGGGCGCAGGCGTCGTCAGGACGCAGGAATACACGTAGAAATACCAGACCCGTGTACGGCAGTGATTATGTACAGGGTTCTGCCGCACCAAAGCTAAGGCCCCAGACTGCTCCAAAGCAGGAGACCAGGCCGGGGAAACCATCAGGCAGCCAGTCGGTCCGGAGTAATCACCGGATCCGCCGCAATCAGGAGCGTGCCATGTATATGGATCTTCCATATGTCATCATGCTTACCATTGCGTCTGTGTTTACCTTATACCTCTGTATCAACTACCTCCATGTGCAGTCCTCCATCACGGCCAGGATGCACCATATCGAGAAAATGGAGGCAGAGCTGGAACAGCTCAGGGCGGAGAACGACGCCCTGGAGACCAGCATCAATACCAGCATCGACCTCAACAGGATATATGAGATTGCCACCAAGGAGCTGGGAATGGTGTATGCCAAGAAGGACCAGGTGCTGTTATATGACAAGACAGAAAGCGAGTATGTAAGACAGTATGAAGACATCCCGGAACACTAAATCCGGGGGCCGTATGAAAGGCAGCAGCGGCAGGAAGGACAGCACCAACGGCCCCAGGGATCAGGAACAGTACAGAAATGAACAACGGAACAATCAACGGGGGAAGTATTATTATCCCAAGTATATACAAGAGAAGCTGGCAATCACCGTCCTGGTGATTACGCTGGCTTTATTTGCATTAGTCATGATTTTGTACCGGATCATAAAGGACAATAATGAGCAGTACAATAAAATCGTGCTCTCCCAGCGCCAGCAGGAGTATGACAGCCGTATCATCCCATACCGCCGGGGAGACATTGTGGACAGGAATGGCACCTATCTGGCCACCAGCGAGAAGGTGTACAATCTGATCATTGATCCGGGCCAGATCATGTCGGACCCGGAAAACTATCTGGAACCCACCATACAGGCCCTGGTCACCAACTTTGGTTTTGACGCGGGGGAGCTGCGGACCCTGATTGAGGAGCGGCGGGAGTCGGCCTATCTCAGGTACAGTAAGGGACGCCAGCTCACCTATGACCAGAGGGTGGCCTTTGAACAGATGGCAAAGGAGACAAATGACACCTACCGCAAGAGCGATAACGACGCGGAGGCTAAGAAGCGTGTTAAGGGTATCTGGTTTGAGGACGAATACAAGCGCATTTATCCCTATAATTCCCTGGCCTGCAATGTCATAGGCTTTACCAGCAGCGACGGAAGCGTTGGCACCGGAGGCATTGAGCAGTATTACAACAGCAGCCTGATCGGGGTAAACGGACGTGAATACGGATACCTGGACCAGGATTCCAATTTGGAGGGCGTGGTGAAGCCTGCCTCCAATGGTAATACGGTGGTCTCCACCATTGATGTAAACATCCAGAACATTGTCCAGAAATATATTGACGAGTGGCAGACCAATGTGGGAAGCAAGGTCACGGCTGCCATTGTCATGAATCCCAACAACGGGGAGATTCTGGCCATGGGAACCAGCAATAAGTTCGACCTGAATAATCCCAGGGACGTATCCGGCTATACGGAGCAGGATTTGTTTGACCTGGGGAAAAAGGAGGCAGTGGCTGTGTACCGGCGGGAAAATGACGGCGCGGTCATTACCGAGGACCAGGTGCCGGAGCATTTTTCCAGGGAAGATGTGATCTCCTATGGGCAGCAGGTGGCGTGGAACCAGATATGGAGGAATTTCTGCGTCAGCGATACCTATGAACCGGGTTCTCCTTCCAAGATATTCACCGTGGCCACCGGCCTGGAGGAAGGGGTGCTTAAGGGAAATGAAAACTTTGAGTGTACCGGTTACCTCCATGTGGGAGACTATGACATCAAGTGTACGGCCTGGCGCAGGGGCGGCCATGGGTGGCTGAGCCTCCAGGAATCCCTGATGCAGTCCTGTAATGTGGCCATGATGCGCATTGGAGCCATGATAGGCAGGGAGCGTTTTACCAAATATCAGGGCATCTTTGGGTTTGGCGACAAGACAGGCATTGACCTGCCGGGCGAGGCGGACACCAGCGGACTGGTTTACAGCGCGGACAACATCGGACCTACGGATCTGGCGACCAACGCCTTTGGACAGAACTACAACTGTACCATGGTGCAGCTGTCAGCGGCCTTCTGCTCTGTCTTAAACGGCGGTTCCTACTATGAGCCTCATGTGGTGAAGCAGATTCTCAACGAACAGGGATCTGTGGTGGAGAAAAAAGAGCCTGTGCTGGTGCGGGAAACCATATCCCAGTCCACCTCTGATTTCCTGAAGGAGGCCATGTTCCAGACCGTTGAGACAGGTACGGGAAAGGCGGCCCAGGTCATTGGATACGACGTGGGCGGCAAGACGGGTACGGCTGAGAAGCAGCCACGAAGCGCCAAAAATTATCTGGTATCCTTTGCCGGGTTCGCCCCCATTGAGGATCCCCAGGTGTTCGTGTACGTGGTCATTGACACGCCCAATTATCCGCCGGGAGAGCAGCAGGCCCACAGTTCCTATGCAAGTGCTGTGTTCTCCAAAATCATGACGGAAATACTTCCTTATTTAAACATATTCCCAACCAAGGACCTCCCCGAAAATGAGGCGATCGAGGAGAGTCTGCCGTCCTCAGAGGGCATCAACGAGCCGGTTACAGAGGCGGAAGGCGCAGAGGGAACAGAGGAGACTCCGGCTGAGACAGAGAAGCAGTATGAGACGGATGAATACATGCCGGGCGGGGATGAAGGAGAGGGCGCAGGCAGCGGCGTGCCGGATGCAGTGC